>NZ_JBHWHX010000067.1:0-33573 GCF_042732315.1 Streptomyces sp. NPDC059787 | reverse complement strand
CCCGGGGCTCCGCCCCGGACCCCGCTCCTCGACTGGAACTCAGCCCCTCCGGCGTTCGAGGAGCGGGGGTCCGGGGGCAGCGCCTCCGGGGGACGGGAACGGGAAGGGGCGGCGGGGGCGGATCGAACTGCAGGGAGAGGAGCACGGGGGCGATGGACTCACGGGAGAAACTGATCGAGGCGGCCCGCGCCGGGGCGAGGATCAAGTACCTGCACTTCTGGGGGCACCGGCCGTTGCCGGACGGCCGGATCGGGACGAGCTGCCTCAGCCAGTGGTGGCCGTCGCCGTTCACGGTGGACGGCGTGGATTACGCGACCGCCGAGCACTGGATGATGGCGGCCAAGGCCCGGCTGTTCGGTGACCCCGAGGGGGAGCGGCGGGTGCTGGCCGCGGGACATCCCTCGGAGGCGAAGAAGGCCGGGCGGCTGGTGCGGGGCTTCGACGAGGAGACATGGCACCGGGAGCGGTTCGGCATCGTCGTCGAGGGCAGCGTGCACAAGTTCGCGGCCCACGACGACCTGCGGACGTTCCTGCTGGGCACGGGCGAGCGCGTCCTGGTCGAGGCGAGCCCGGTGGACCGGGTGTGGGGCATCGGCCTCGCGGCCGGCGACGAGGGGGCGGCGGACCCGGAGCGCTGGCGGGGCCCGAACCTGCTGGGGTTCGCGTTGATGGAGGCTCGGCGGCGGTTGTGTACCGGTTGAGCGGGGGTCTTCGCGCGCGGTGGGTCGGCTTTGGGGCCGGTGACGAGGGGGGTCCGGGGGCGTTGGCGGTCCGAGCCTGCCGGGGTTCGCGTTGGTGGAGGCTCGGCGGCGGTTGTGTACCGGTTGAGCGGGGGTCTTCGCGGACGGCGGAGGGCCGGTCCGATGCAGACCGGCCCTCCGTCAGGACGGGCGTTCAGGACGCGGCGCCGATGCCTCCCATGACGCCGGCGAACAGCAGGATGCCGAGCAGCGGCAGGATCACCGTGGCCACGATGCCGCAGATGAGCCCGGCGGTCGCCGAGCCCTTGTTGGTGGCCTCGCCGCGGTTCGCCTTCCCCCGGCCGACGGCGCCGAAGATGATCGCCAGGATGCCCAGGATCACGCCGAAGAACCACAGGAAGAAGGTGAGGCTGCAGACCAGGCCGATGATGCCCAGCACCAGCCCGGTGGTCCCCATGCCGTTGCTCGGCTGCACGGGCATCATGTAGCCGGGCGCCTGCGGATAGGGCGCGGGGGGCATGCCCTGCGGAGCGGGACCCGACGGGTAGCCGTAGGACGGGCCGGACTGCGGATAGCCGTAACCGGGGCCCGGCTGCTGCGGGGGCTGTGACGGCGGCCCGAACCCACCGGGTGCGGGGTTGCTGCCGGACATGAAAAAGGTCTCCCCTCCGTTAAAACTGACCCCGGCATCATATTGACTTCCTCCCTCCCCGAAGGGGGGATTCCCGGCTCGGGGCCGCGCTCCCGGAGCGGCGCTCCCGGAGCGGCCCTCCGGAGACGAAGCACCGGGGCCCGGCACCGATGCCTTCGGTGCCGGGCCCCTTCTTGGTGTCGGCCGCGTCCGGACCCTCAACCGGAGAAGCCGACCCGCGCGACCCGCAGCGGGCCGCGCAGCCGGAGCCGCACGTCGTGCACGCCGTCGACGACGGCGAAGGACGCGCGGAGCGTGGTGTAGTCGTACGGGCCGGACGTGGCCGCTTCCGGCGACAGCTCGGCGAGCACCGGCCCGCCGTCGAGCGAGACCTCGGCCGTGCCCTCGCCGGACACCTCCACGGTCACCTCCGTCACCCCGCCGCCGAAGTCGCAGCGCCGGAAGAGGAGTTCGCCGTCCTTCCCGGCCACGGCGGTGACCGAGTCGCCCGCCGCCTTCGCGCGGTCGACGATCTCGACACCGCTCTGCTCGTCGAAGTCGACGGCTTCCAGGCCGCGTTCGAGGACGGGGCGCGGGACGGCCGGCTCGCCGTCCAGGGTGACCGTGGCCCGTGCCCGCACGTCCTCGCTGGACGCACCGGCCAGCAGCTCGTACGCCCCCGGCTCCACCCGCCACCGGCCCGTCGCCACGTCCCAGAACGCGAAGGCGGACAGCGGCAGCACGAAGGACAGCTCGGCCGTCTCCCCGGGCGCCAGCGTCACCCTCCGGTGCGCCAGCAGCTCACGGCGCGGACGCGGCACCGACGGGTCCACGGCCCGCGTGTAGAGCTGGGGCACCTCGTCGGCGGTGACCTCACCGGTGTTGGTGACGGTGAAGGAGACCCGCACCGCCGACCCGTCGACGTCCGCCGTCGGCTCCCCGTAGGAGAAGCCCGCGTACGACAGGCCGTGCCCGAAGGGGAACAGCGGCGTGCCCTCGAAGTACAGGTAGGTCTGCCGGCCGCCGATCACGTCGTAGTCGAGGAGGTCCGGCAGGTCGGCGTCGTCGGCGTACCAGGTCTGCGGCAGCCGGCCGGCGGGGGAGACGTCACCGGCGAGCACCCGGGCCAGCGCGGTGCCCGCGGCCTGACCGCCGTGCGCGGTCCACAGCAGCGCCGGGAGGTCCGCCGCGTCCACCGCGTACGGGTAGGCGGAGGTCAGCACCAGCACCGTGTTCGGGTTGGCGGCGCGGGCCGCGCGCAGCAGCCGCTCCTGCTGGGCGGGCAGCCGCAGCGTCGTACGGTCCTCGGTCTCGCGCCCGTTGATGTGCGGATCGTTGCCGGCGACCACCACGACCACGTCGGCGCCGGCCGCGACGCGCGTGACCGCGTCCTGCCCGTGCTCGACGACGACCAGCTCGAAGACCTCGGGATCCTCCTCGGCAACCTTCACGCCGTCGGCGGCGACCTGCACATGGCGTCCTGTCCCCACATGCCTGAGGAGGTGACCGTCCCCGTGCGGTTCCAGCCGGAACGTCTCCTGCACGACCCAGCCGCCCGGCTGGTCGGCGGAGGCGCGCACGTACCCGTCCTCGGCGACGGAGAGATAGCGGCCGTCGGGCGCCCGCAGGGTGAGCACGCCCTCGCCCCAGTCGGCCAGGGCGAGCTCGGTGCCGTCCGCCTGAGCGACGAGCGGCGGCAGGTCGGTGCGGCCCGCGAGCAGCGCCGGGTCGAGGGCGCCCTCGGCGCCGCGCGCCGTCTCGGGCGCCTCGGGGGCCGGCGGGACGTGCAGGAACGTACCGGCGGAGGTCTTCAGCAGCACCCGGTCCATGCCCTCGGCGAACTCCACGCGCTCGGCGCCGAAGCGCTCGTAGAGGCCCTCCAGCGGGGTGGAGCGGTGGATGAGGCTGCCGCTGTACCAGTCGAGCTTGCACTCGTCGGCGAGCAGCCCGACGACCGCGATCCGGGTGTCCGGGGCGAGCGGCAGCGGGCCGTCGTTCTTCAGCAGGACGATCGCCTGCTCGGCGGCCTCCTGGGCGAGCGCCCGGTGCTCCGGGGTGTCGAAGGGCTGCTCCCCGGCGTACGGGTCCGCGCCCGGGTCGAACTCGCCGAGCCGGAACCGCACCGAGAGCTGGCGGCGTACGGCCGTGTCGATGTCGGTCTCCGTCAGCAGGCCCTGTTCCAGCGCGCCCCGGACACGTCCGATGATCTTCGAGCCGTCGGTGCCGTGGTCGGTGAAGCTGTCGACCCCGGCCCGCAGGGCCGCCGCGGTGGCCTCCTCGTGGGTGTCGAAGTAGTGCTCGGAGTCGACCAGGTTGGACGGCGCACCGGCGTCCGAGCAGACCAGCAGGTCCTCCTCGGTCCAGGCGCGCAACTGCTCGCGCAGATACGGGGAGACGTGGTTCGGGCGGCCGTTGACCAGGTTGTACGCCGGCATCACGCCGGCCACCGCGCCCGCCTCCACGGCGTCGCGGAAGGCGCGCAGGTCGTACTCGTGCAGCACGCGCGGGCGGACGGAGCTGGACGTGGTGTCGCGCTCCGTCTCGTTGTTGTGCGCCAGCCAGTGCTTGAGGACGGGGGCCGTGCGCCAGTACACCGGGTGGTCGCCGCGCAGGCCGTGGGTGTAGGCGGTGGCGATCGCCGAGGTGAGCTTCGGGTCCTCCGAGTAGCCCTCCTCGTTGCGGCCCCACAGCGGGTGGCGCAGCAGGTTGACGGTCGGGGCCCAGACGTTGAGGCCGATGCGCTCGTCGCGGGTGCGCATCGCGCGGGTCTCGCGGGACACCGCCTCGCCCACCCGGCGCACCAGTTCCTGGTTCCAGGTGGCGCCGAGGCCGACGGCCTGGGGGAACACGGTCGCCGGGCCCATCCAGGCGACACCGTGCAGGGCCTCCTGGCCGGTGCGGAAGGCGGCGACGTCCAGGCGCTCGACGGCCGGCGCGAACTGGTGCAGAAATCCGATCTTCTCGTCGAGGGTGAGCCGCGACAGGAGGTCGTCGATGCGCTTCGCGAACGACAGGGTCGTATCGCGGAAAGGCGGCGTAGGCGGCGTTTGTGCGGTCACGTGGGTTCCCCTCGAGATGGAGCGTTGAGGCGCTTTCGAAGCGCTTCGATGCTCATTCGAGGTGGGGGCGGGTGTCAAGGGACCCGAGGGTACGGATCGGGCACCTTGTGGATGATCCATGGGCAGCGCACCTGTATCGCAATCGTGCATACATCCGAGGAATCTTCGATGCGACTCTTGTGTGCCCCTGGGTGTTCACTTAACCTCGCAGCAACATCGAAGCGCTTCGACTGCGAGGCCCGCCTTTCCGGCGCACCTTCCGCCGAACGACCGCTTCGGCTCAGCCAGTTCCACTGAAGACACCGCAGCCGACGGCCACCGCCGGGTGTCCTGGTGCGCCATGAAGGGTTGACGCAATGACGCCGAACGCCGCCCCCAGCTCCTCCGGACCGAGCCGGAGAAGCTTCCTCGCCTCCACGGCGGTCGCCACCGCAGCGGTGGCGGGAGGAATGCCGCTGCTCGCCGCGTGCGGCGGGTCCGACGGAGGTTCGCGGGACGGCACCACCTCGGGCAAGGACGCCAAGAAGATCCTCCCGGCGTACGTGGCGAGCAACGTGGTCACGCCCGACATCCCCAGCAAGAACGGTTCCGCGGTCGGCTTCACCAGCAAGCTCGACCTGGCGGGCCTGAAGACGTCGGTGCCGAAGAAGCTCGGCAAGGGCGGCAAGGTCACCATCATGTCGCCGTTCTGGGGCTCCCCGCCCAAGGACGGCAACGCCTACTACACGTCGATGAACGACCTCATCGGCGTCGACGTGGTCTGGCAGAACCAGGACGGCAACACCTACGACCAGAAGCTCGGCGCCGTCCTCGCCTCCAGCGAGGTGCCCGACGTGGTGGTCGTGCCCGGCTGGAACATGACGGGCAAGATCCCCAGCGCCATCATCGGCAAGTTCGCCGACCTCGGTCCGTACCTGTCCGGCGACGCCGTCAAGGACTACCCGAACCTCGCGGCGATCCCCACCGACGCCTGGCAGCGGTCCATCTTCGGCGGCAAGCTGCGCGGCCTGCCCATGCCGTCCTCGTACGTCACCGGCATCGTGCCGCTCTACCGCCAGGACATCTTCGAGAAGGAGGGCTACGAAGTCCCCCGCTCGTGCGACGAGTTCATGGCACTGGCCAAGGACGCCACCAACGCCAAGGCCAAGCGCTGGGCCTGCCTGGACATGAAGTGGACGGCCTTCAACGCCTTCGGTGTGCTCTCCGGCGAGGAGAAGTCGCTCGGCTGGAACCTGGTCGACGGCAAGCTGATCTACCGCATCGAGACCGAGGAGTACCTCGAGGCCCTGGAGTGGACGCGCAAGCTGTTCGCCGCCGGCGTGGTGCACCCCGACGCCGAGCTGGGCAAGAGCAACGCCAGCGACCCCGGCCCCAAGTTCGCCGCCGGTGAGTTCCTCATCTACAACCAGGACATGTCGCAGTGGTGGAGCCGCACCGCCGAGCAGGCCACCCAGAACCCCGACTTCAAGATCTGGGGCATGGACATCTTCGGCCACGACGGCGGCGACCCCACGCTGTGGGCCAAGAACCCGGCCGGCATCTTCGCCTTCGTCAACAAGAAGGCCTCCGAGTCCGTGATCCGTGACGTGCTGGCCGTCGCCAACGTCACCGCCGCGCCGTACGGCACCAAGGAGTACATGGCCACCAACTACGGCGTGGAGGGCACCCACTACACCGTCAAGGACGGTGTGCCCACCAAGACCGACCAGGGCAACGTCGACGTGATGAACGCCTTCGTGATGGTCGCGAGCCCCGCCGCCACCATCGCCCACCCCGACTTCCCCGAGGTCGGCAAGGGACAGGTGGAGTGGCAGCAGCGGATGGGCGCCTTCACCAAGAAGTCGTCCTTCTACGGCATGCAGATCACCGAGCCCTCCCGCTGGACCAACCTCTCCAACGACTTCGAGCAGCTGGAGGACGACGTCATCCGCGGCCGCAAGAAGGTCAGCGACGTGCAGCAGGCCGTCTCCGACTGGAAGAGCAAGGGCGGGGACGAGCTCCGCGACTGGTACAAGAAGATCCTCGACGAGAACGGCTCGGCGGCCGGCTGACCGGGTACCGAGGCAAGGAGAACCGCCGTGTCCCACAGCACGGTGCCTCGGACCGACACCGAGGCCGAAGCGAAGGAGAACCCCCCGGCGGCGCACGGCGGCGCCACCGGGGCCACGAAGAAGCCACCCGCCGGGAAGCTCGGCCTCCGGCTGAGGTTCAGACGCGACCGCGTCCTGGTGCTGATGACACTGCCGGCCGTCCTGCTGGTGCTGCTCTTCAACTACGTGCCGATCCTCGGCAACGTCGTCGCGTTCCAGGAGTACGACCCCTACATCAGTGACAACGGGGTCGTCTCCATCCTGCACAGCCCCTGGGTGGGCCTGGAGAACTTCCAGCGGATCTTCGAGGACTCCGCCTTCTGGAACGCGGTCCAGAACACGCTGGTGCTGTTCTTCCTCCAGCTCGTGCTGTACTTCCCGATCCCCATCCTGCTCGCGCTGCTCATCAACAGCGTGGTCAGGCCGAGGGTGCGGGCGATCTCGCAGGCCGTCCTCTACCTGCCGCACTTCTTCTCGTGGGTGCTGGTCGTCGCCGTCTTCCAGCAGTTGTTCGGCGGCGCCGGGCTGCTCTCCCAGGTACTGCGCGACCACGGGTACGACGGGCTCAGCCTGATGACCGACCCGGAGACCTTCAAGTTCCTGGTCACCGCGCAGAGCGTGTGGAAGGACGCCGGCTGGGGGATCATCGTCTTCCTCGCCGCGCTGGCCTCGGTCAGCCCCGACCTGTACGAGGCGGCGGCGATGGACGGTGCCAACCGCTGGCGCCGCATGTGGCACGTCACACTGCCCGCGCTGCGCCCGGTGATCGCCCTGCTGCTGGTGCTGCGTGTCGGCGACGCCCTGACGGTCGGCTTCGAACAGATCCTGCTGCAACGCGACGCCGTCGGACCGGGAGCCTCGGAGGTCCTCGACACCTTCGTGTGGTGGAACGGTGTGCGCAACCAGGACTTCGGCTACGCGGCCGCCGCGGGGCTCGTCAAGGGCGTCATCAGTCTCGGCCTGGTCCTGATAGCGAACAAGGTGGCCCACCTCATGGGCGAGCAGGGGGTGTACAAGAAGTGACCGCCGTCATCGACAAGCCCGCGCGGACTCCCGGCCGGTGGGCGGCTCCGCCCCGGCCGGTGTGGGAGGAGGCGCCCAGCCGGGCCGGACTCGCCGGCAAGGGGCTGGTCCTGCTCCTCGCCTGCCTGGCCATCCTGTTCCCGCTGTGGATCGTCGTCGTCACCAGCCTGTCCTCACGGAAGACCATCGACGAGGCGGGCGGGCTGGTGATGATCCCGAAGGACATCACCTTCGTCGCCTACCAGGAACTGCTCAGCGGCGGCCAGGTCACCCGCGCCACGATCGTCAGCATCGGCGTCACCCTCGTCGGCACCCTCTTCTCGATGGCGGTGTCCGTGCTGTGCGCCTACGGGCTGTCCCGCAGCGGCTCCGTCGGCCACCGCTGGATCCTCATGGTGCTGCTGGCCACGATGTTCTTCAGCGCCGGCCTCATCCCCACCTATCTGCTGGTGCAGTCCCTGGGCCTGACGGACAGCTATCTCGCGCTGATCCTGCCCAGCGCGATCAGCGTGTTCAACATCCTGGTGCTGCGCGGCTTCTTCATGGGCATCTCGCAGGAGCTGATCGACAGCGCCCGCATCGACGGCGCCGGGGACCTGCGCATCCTGTGGCAGATCGTGCTGCCGCTCTCCCGCGCGGTCGTCGCGGTGATCACGCTGTTCTACGCCGTCGGGTACTGGAGTGCCTGGTTCAACGCCTCCCTGTACCTCAACGACCAGGACATGCTGCCGCTGCAGAACGTCATGATCCAGCTCGTGCAGAAGCAGGAGGCGCCGGTCGGTCTGGGGCAGGCGATCAAGACAGGTGAGCTGTCCGGCCTTGCCGTGCAGATGGCCGTCATGGTGATGGCGTTGCTGCCGGTGGCCGTGTTGTCGCCGTTCGTCCAGAAGCACTTCAAGAAGGGCATGCTCACGGGGGCTGTCAAGGGTTAGCACCCTTGAGGTTTTGGGGAGCTGCGTGGTCATTCGGCTGCGGGTTCGTTGTGGCCGGTCGCGCAGTTCCCCGCGCCCCTTCCAGGTTTCTCCACTCCCCCTCACAGGCGAGGTTCTGTCATGTTCGCGTCTTCCTTGAGTCGGCGTGCCGTTCTTGCCGGAGCTGCGGCCGTCGCCGCTGTCGCCGGTGTTCCCGTTCTCGCCGGCCAGGCGTCGGCCGCCGGGTCCTCCTCCTACCGCTGGCGCAACGTCGTCATCGGCGGGACCGGGTTCATCACCGGTGTGCTGTTCCATCCCCGGGTGCGCGGGCTCGCCTATGCCCGGACCGACATCGGGGGCGCCTACCGCTGGGACGACCGGCGTGACCGCTGGGTCCCGCTCCTCGACCACATCGGGTGGGACGACTGGAACCTGCTCGGTGTCGAGGCGATGGCGGTCGACCCCGCCCACCCGGACCGGCTGTACCTCGCCTGCGGCACCTACGCCCAGTCGTGGGGGAGCAACGGCGCCGTCCTGCGCTCGGACGACCGCGGCGCCACCTGGCGGCGCACCGACCTCACCGTGAAGCTCGGCGCCAACGAGGACGGCCGGGGCGCGGGGGAGCGGCTCCTCGTGGACCCGCGGGACAGCGACACCCTGTGGCTCGGCACCCGGCACGACGGACTGCTCAGGTCCACCGACCGGGGCGCCACCTGGGCGCCGGTGAGCGGGTTCCCGGCCGCCCCGTCCGCCACCGGTCAGGGCGTCACGCTTCTCGTCGCCGCCGGGCGCACCGTCTACGCCGGCTGGGGCGACGGCGGCGGTGCGAACCTGTTCCGCACGGCCGACGGCACCACCTGGGAGGCGGTCCCCGGGCAGCCGTCCGGCACCGCCGCCCGCGTGCCGATCCGGGCCGCGTACGACCGGCACACCCGCGAGCTGTACGTGACGTACGCCGACGCGCCCGGCCCCAACGGCCAGTCCGACGGCAGTGTGCACAAGCTGCGCACCACGAGCGGCAAGTGGACCGAGGTCACGCCGGTGAAGCCGGGCGGGACCACCGACGAGGGTTCCGCCGACACCTTCGGCTACGGCGGGGTCGCCGTCGACGCCCGCCGCCCCGGCACCGTCGTCGTCTCCACCAACAACCGCTGGGCGGCGGTCGACACCCTGTACCGGTCCACCGACGGAGGTCGCAACTGGCGCTCGCTGAAGGACACCGCCGTCCTCAACGTGTCCGAGACGCCGTACCTGAACTGGGGCGAGGGCAAGCCCAAGTTCGGCTGGTGGATCCAGGCGCTCGCCCTCGACCCGTACGACTCGGAGCACCTCGTGTACGGCACCGGCGCCACCCTCTACGGCACCCGCGACCTGCGCCACTGGGCCCCGCAGATCCGCGGCCTGGAGGAGGCGTCCGTGACCCAGCTCGTCTCGCCCCCGGTCGGGAGGGCGCACCTGATCAGCGGGTCGCGGGACATCGGCGTGATGTACCACGAGCGGCTCACCTCGTCCCCGGCGCACGGCATGGCGACGAACCCCGTGTCCGGGTCGGCGACGGGACTCGCGCAGGCCGCGCGCAGACCGGCGTACGTCGTCCGGGCGGGCTGGGGCGACCACGGCAACGGCGCCTTCTCCCACGACGGCGGGCGGACCTGGGCGCCCTTCGCGGCCCAGCCCTCCATCGCCAAGGACGCACCGGGGCCGATCGCCGTCAACGCCGACGGCAGCGTGCTCCTGTGGTCCTTCGTGCACTGGGACGGCACCAAGTACCCGGCCCACCGCTCGGCGGACAACGGCACCACATGGACCGAGATCACCTCCTTCCCGAAGGGCGCCACGCCGGTCGCCGACCCGGCCGACCCAACGCTCTTCTACGCGTACGACACCGACACGGGAACGCTGCTCGCCAGCACCGACAGCGGCCGCTCCTTCACCGCCCGTGCGACCGGACTGCCTGCCGGTGACAGCCAGTTCAAGCTGGTCGCGGCGCCCGGCCGCACCGGCGACCTGTGGCTGAGCACCAAGTGGAACGGGCTGTACCGATCGACTGACGGGGGCGAGAACTTCGCCAAGGTGGAGACCTGCTGGGCCTCCTACACCCTCGGTTTCGGCAAGGCCGCCGACGGCGCCGACTACCCGGCGGTCTACCAGGTCGGTTCCACCGGGACCATCACCGCCGTCTACCGCTCCGACGACGGGGCGAGGACCTGGGTGCGGATCAACGACGACGACCACCAGTGGGGCTGGACCGGCGAGACCATCACCGGCGACCCGCGCGTCCACGGCCGGGTCTACCTCGCCACCAACGGGCGCGGAATCCAGTACGGGGAGCCCGTCTGATGCCGAACCTGAACGACGCCACCCGTGGCCGCCTCCTCTACGGCGGCGACTACAACCCCGAGCAGTGGCCCGAGGAGATCTGGCACGAGGACGTCCGCCTCATGAAGGAGGCCGGCGTCAACTCCGTCACCCTCGGCGTCTTCTCCTGGTCGAAACTCGAACCCCGCCCCGGAGAGAGGGACTTCGGCTGGCTGGACCGGCTGATGGACCTGATGCACGACAACGGCATCGGCGTCGTCCTCGCCACCCCGACCGCCTCCCCGCCGCCCTGGATGGGGCACCTCCACCCGGACACCCTGCCCCGTGACGCGGAGGGCCGGACCGAGTGGTGGGGCGGGCGCCAGCACTTCTCGCACTCCAGCGCCACCTACCGCCGCTACGCCGCCGCCATCACCGAGGACCTGGCCGCCCGTTACGCCACCCACCCGGCCCTCACCCTGTGGCACATCAACAACGAGTACTGCACCTACGACTGGGGCGACGAGGCCGCCGCCCGTTTCCGTGACTGGCTGCGCCACCGCTACGGCTCCCTCGACGCCCTCAACACCGCCTGGGGCACCGCCTTCTGGAGCCAGGGTTACGGCGACTGGGCCGAGGTGCTGCCGCCCCGCCACGCGCACTACCTGAAGAACCCCACCCAGGTGCTGGACTTCAAGCGCTTCACGTCCGACATGCTCCTGGAGTGTTACACCGCCGAACGCGACATCGTCCGCCGGCACACCCCGCGCCTGCCGGTCACCACCAACTTCATGCCGCTGTGGGCCGGCCAGGACGCCTGGCGCTGGGCCGAGGAGGAGGACGTCGTCTCCGTCGACCTCTACCCCGACCCGCGCGACCCCCTCGGCGCGCAGAGCGGCGCCCTGGTCCAGGACATGACCCGCTCCCAGGCCCGCGGGCCCTGGATGCTCATGGAGCAGGCGGCCGGAGCGGTCAACTGGCGCCGGGTGAACCACCCCAGGCCGCGCGGCCTCAACCGGCTGTGGTCCCTCCAGGCCGTCGCCCGCGGCGCCGACGCCGTCTGCTACTTCCAGTGGCGCCAGTCCCGGCAGGGCGCCGAGAAGTTCCACTCCGGAATGGTCGGCCACGCGGGCGCGCAGGGACGTACGTACCAGGAGGTCAGGCAACTCGGCGCGGACCTCGCCCGGATCGCCCCGCACACCAGCGGCGGCCGGATCACCGCCGACGTCGCCGTGCTGCACGACTGGCACTCCTGGTGGGCCGGCGACCAGGAGGCCCGCCCCTCCCACGAGGTCGACTACCCGCAGGTCCTGAGCGCCTGGCACCGCGCCCTCTGGCAGGCCCATCTGACCACCGACTTCGCCCACCCCGAACACGACCTGACCGGCTACCGGCTCGTCGTCGTCCCGCAGCTCTACCTCCTCACGGACGCGGCCGTCGACAACCTGCTGGCCTACGTACGCGGCGGCGGCACCCTCGTCTGCGGCTTCCTGACCGGCGTCGCCGACCAGGACGACCGGGTCCGGCCCGGCGCCATGGACGCCCGGCTGCGCGAGCTGTTCGGCATCCGCACCCTGCACGAGTGGTGGCCGCTGGACGCGGGGGAGACCGCCGACTGCGAGGGCGGTCTGCGCGGCACCCTGTGGTCCGAGGAACTGGAGCCCGACGGCACCGCCGACGAGACCGTCCCGTACAAGGGCGGGGAACTCGACGGACTGCCCGCCGTGCTGCGCAAGGGCCGCGCCTGGTACGTCTCGACGCTCCCCGAACCGGAGGCGCTGCGCGCCCTGCTGACCCGCGTCGCCACCGGCGCGGGCGTCCGGCCGGTGCTCGACGGGCTCCCGGACGGAGTCGAGGCGGTCCGCCGCGGTGAGCTGCTGTTCCTGCTCAACCACGACCGCGAGCCGGTCACCGTGGACATCCCGGGAACCCACCACGACCTGCTGACGGAGAACACCGTGACCGACCGGATCACCCTCGGCCGCTACGGCGTGGCGGTGCTGAAGCCATGAGCGCCACGCCCGTCCACGGAACCTGGGAGCCGCGGCCGGCCGCCCGCTGGGAGGACGCCTTCCTGAGCGGCAACGGCCACCACGGCGCCCTCGTGTTCGGCGATCCGGACGACGACCGGACCGTCGTCACCCACCACACCCTCGTCCGTCCGGGCGAGGGTGCCGACCAGAACCGGCTGCCGCCCCGGCTCGCCGACGGACTGTCCGACCTCCAGGACCGGCTGCTCGCCGGCGACCCGACCGCCGCCGAGGGCTTCACCGACGGCCGGTCGCTGCAGTGGGTGCAGCCCTTCCACCCCGCCTTCCAGGTCCGCCTGCGCCGCCCGGACGGCCACCAGGGCCAGGACGGATACCGCCGTACGCTCGACTTCGCCACCGGCGTCGCCGAGGCGGCCGGCGCCGACCGGACCAGCCGGGTCTTCGTCTCCCGCGCCGACGACGTGATCGTCCAGCACGTCACCGGCCCCGGACTCACCCTCGACATCTCCCTGGACCACCGGCTCCCGAGCGCCCCCACCGGCCTGGGCGTCGGCCACGGCGCCGTCCTCACCCCCGAGGGCGCCCTGCTCAGCCTGCGCGCCCGCTACCCGGGCAGCGACCTCGCCTGCACCGGTGTCACCCTGGTCGCCGTCACCGGCGGCCGCACGGCGCTCGCCCCGCCGGGCCTGCGCGTCGAGGGCGCGCGGTCGGTGCTGCTGCTCACCCGGGTGCGGCGGCACACCGGAGAACTCGACGTGGTCGCCGAGGGCCGCGCCCTGCGCGATCTGCTCGACGACGTCCCCGGGACCCCGTACGACGACCTCCTCGCCCGCCACCTCCCCCTGCACCGCACCGCCTACGAACGCGTCACCCTGGACCTCGCCGCCGACCCGGACGAACGCGCCCTGCCGGGATCCGAGTTGCTCGCCCGGCCGCGCAGCGCCGCCCTGCTCGAACGGCTCTTCGCGGCCGGCCGCTACCACCTGCTGTCCTCCAGCGGCCTGTTCCCGCCCCGCCTCACCGGACTGTGGACCGGCGACTGGGACACCGCCTGGTCCGGCGCCTTCACCAACGACGCCAACCTCAACCTCCAGACCGCCTCCGCCGCCGCGGCGGCCCTCCCCGAGGTCACCGAGGCACTGGCCGCCCTGATCAGGCGGCAGTTGCCCGACTGGCGGGACAACGCCCGCGCGGTCTTCGGCGCCCGGGGCGTCGTCGCGCCCGCCCACAGCGACGGCGAGTCGGGGCACTCGTACCACTTCAGCCGCGAGTACCCGCTGCACCTGTGGACCGCCGGCGCCGACTGGCTGCTCAAGCCCCTCGTCGACCACGACGAGACCCGTGGTGAACACGACCCGCACACCGCCGCCGCGCTCGCCGAAGTCGCCCTGTTCTACGAGGACTTCCTCACCCGCACCGACAGCGGGGGACGGCTGGTCGTCGTCCCCTCCTACTCGCCCGAGAACCGGCCCGCCAACGCCAGCTGGGGCACCGTCGACGCGGCCATGGACCTCTCCGCCGCCCGCCACGCCCTCCTGACCGCCGCCGCGTACCACCCGGAGCACGCAGACCGCTGGCGCGCGCTCGCCGACCGGCTGCCCCCGCACCGGATCAACGCCGACGGAGCGCTCGCCGAATGGGCGTGGCCCGGCCTGGAGGACTCCTACGACCACCGCCACCTCAGCCACCTCTACGGCGTCTGGCCCCTGGACGAGATCACCCCCTACGACACCCCGGACCTGGCCGCCGCCGCCCACCGCGCCCTGGAACTGCGCGGCGCCGAGAACGACTCCGCGCACGGCCATCTGCACCACGCGCTGATCGCGGCCCGCCTCCGGGACGGCGAGCGGGTCACCCACGCGCTCGGCCAGGTCCTCGACGGCGACTTCTTCCACGCCTCCCTGATGAGCGCCCACTACCCGAACCGCCACGTCTACAACGCGGACGCCGCCCACACCCTCCCCGCCGTGCTGATCGAGGCGCTCGTCCAGTCCACCCCCGACCGGCTGGTCCTGCTGCCGGCGCCCCTGCCGGCGTACCCGAGCGGCGAACTGCGCGGCATCCGCACCCGCTTCGGTGCCGAACTCGACCTCACCTGGTCCCCGGACGCCGTCACCGCCGTCGTCCGGCCGACCCGTACCCACCGCATCGATCTGTGGACTTCCGCCGGCGTCGAACCGCTCGACCTCGTCGCCGGAGAAGACCGCGTCCTCACCCCGAAGGCGCGGTGACCCCCCGCAATTCCCCCCACCCATGGAAGGAAAGCCATGGCACCAAGCACCTTGAGCAGGATCACCAAGGTCCTGCTGGCGCCCGCCCTCGCGCTCGGCGCGACGGTCGGACTCGCCTCCGCCCCCGCGCACGCCGCCGTCTGGAGCTCCTGCGACCAGTGGGGCAACACCGGCCTCAACGGCTACACGCTCTACAACAACATCTGGGGCTCCGGCGCCGGCGCCCAGTGCGTCTGGGCCAACTCCGGCACCAACTGGGGCGTGTGGGCGAACCACCCCAACACCGGCGGCATCAAGTCCTACCCGAACGCCAAGAAGGTGATCAACAAGTCGATCACCTCCCTCGCCTCGCTCACCAGCAGCTACAACGTCACCGTCCCGTCCGCGGGCGCGTACAACACCTCGTACGACATCTGGGACACGGACTACGACTACGAGATCATGCTCTGGGTCAACTACAACGGGGCCGTCGGCCCGCTCGGCTCCTCGCAGGGCACCGTGAGCCTCGGCGGCCACACCTGGAACGTCTACAAGGGGAACAACGGCGCCAACGAGGTCTTCTCGTTCCTGCGCACCTCGGACTCGAACTCCGGCACCGTCAACATCCTCCCGATCCTCAAGTGGATCAAGGACACCAAGGGCTGGATGGGCAACGAGACCATCGGTGACGTGCAGTTCGGCTACGAGATCACCTCGTCGTCCGGCGGGCTGGACTTCCGCACCAACAACCTGACGGTGTCGGGCGGTTAGTCACCGCACCTCCGTGCCGCCCGCACCGGTGCACCGGTGCGGGCGGCCTCGTGCTTCCCGGTGCCGCCCGGCCGCCATAACGCCGTGCAGGGGCCGGGGCGGGAGTTCCGGCGCGGTGACCGGCGCGACTACGTTTTCGGCGATCACAGTGGAGCGCGTCCGCGAGGCACGGTTCGCCCGCCCCGCGTTCGCGGGCGCGTTCCAGGTCAGGCACGCCCCGTCCTTCCGCCCCCACCGAGGAGACCGAGGAATCCGCCATGACACCATCCGCTCCCGATGAACCCGGTACCGGTACCGGTGCCGACCGCCGGATCAGCCGCAAGAACCTGCTCAGGGCGGCCGTCGCCGCCGGTGCCACCGTCCCGTTGCTCGCCACGGGCACGGTGGCGCTCGCCAGGGACGCCGGCACCCGGGGACGGGACCTCGCACCGACACCGTTCTGCGACGACGGCGACGACCCCACGATCCCCCAGATGGAGGGTCCCTACTTCAAGCCGAACTCCCCGCTGCGCGGCAACCTCGTGACTCCGGGCGCCCCGGGCACCCCGCTCACCGTCAGCGGTTACGTCTTCGGGCGCAACTGCGTCCCGCTGAGCGGGGTCCTGCTCGATTTCTGGCAGGCCGACAACGCGGGCGCTTACGACAACGTCGGATACACCTTCCGCGGACACCAGTTCACCGACGCCTCCGGCGCCTTCAGCCTGCGGACGATCGTGCCCGGTCTCTATCCGGGTCGCACCCGGCACATCCACGTCAAGGCGCAGGCACCCGGCGAGCCCGTGCTCACCACCCAGCTGTACTTCCCCGGCGAGCCCCGCAACAACACGGACACGATCTACGACCCGGCGCTGCTGATGAACGTCCGCAACGTCAGCGGCGGCAAGGAAGCCACCTTCGACTTCGTGCTCGACGTCGAGGGCGACCCGACGGATCCGCCGACGGACCCGCCCACCGACCCGCCGGGCGGAAGCTGGGCTCCCGGCCACCCGTACGCGACGGGCGACCGGGTCACCTACGGGGGCGCCGGGTACCGCTGTCTGCAGGCCCACACCTCGATGACCGGCTGGGAGCCGCCGGGCGTTCCGGCGCTGTGGCGCCGCGAGTGACAGCGGACGGGTCACCGGGCGGGTGGGCTACTGGGCGGGTGACGGGCCCGAGCTGGCGCGGACGGTCAGTTCGGGCGCGATCAGCACGACCTCGTCGCCGCCCCGCCCGTCGAGCTTGGCGACCAGCTGTTCCACGGCGAGCCGGCCCATCTCCTGCGCGGGGACGGCGACCGACGTCAGCCGCACCGAGGCCTGCACGGCGACCTGCTCCGGGCAGATCGCGACCACCGAGACGTCCTCGGGCACGGCCCGGCCCTGCTGCCGCAGCAGGGCGAGCAGCGGTTCCACCGCCGCCTCGTTCTGCACGACGAAGCCCGTGGTGCCGGGGCGTTCGTCGAGGATCCGGGCGAGCGTCACGGCCATCGCGTCGTACCCGCCCTCGCAGGGCCGGTGCAGCAGCCGCAGTCCCAGCTCCCGCGCCCGGCCGCGCAGTCCGTCCAGGGTGCGCTCGGCGAAGCCGGTGTGCCGTTCGTAGACCGCCGGTGCCTCGCCGATGACGGCGATGTCGTGGTGTCCCCGCTTGGCGAGGTGCTCCACGCACAGCGCACCGGTGGCCTTGAAGTCGAGGTCGACGCAGGTCAGGCCGGTGGTGTCGGCGGGAAGACCGATCAGCACCGCCGGCCGGTCGGTCTCCCGCAGCAGCGGGAGGCGCTCGTCGTCGAGTTCGACGTCCATCAGGATCATGCCGTCGGCGAGTCCGCTGCCCGCGACCCGGCGCACCGCGTCCGGGCCCTCCTCACCGGTGAGCAGCAGCACGTCGTACCCGTGGGTGCGGGCCGTGGTGGCCACCGCGATGGCGATCTCCATCATCACCGGCACGTACATGTCCGTACGCAGCGGGATCATCAGCGCGATGATGTTGGACCTGCTGCTGGCCAGGGCGCGGGCCCCGGCGTTCGGGTGGTACCCGAGTTCGCGGATGCTCCGCTCGACCCGCTGCCGGGTGTTCACGGAGATGGACCGCTTGCCGCTGAGGACATAGCTCACCGTGCTCGCGGAGACTCCGGCGTGCTGGGCGACCTCGGCGAGGGTGACCATCCAGTCTCCAAGCTTGTGAAGCGCTTCGACAGTGCGCGCGATGTACAGGGGGTGGGTGAGGGTGATCCGACAGTAGCCTCACAGGATGACGGGTGTCCATAGGCTGTCGAAGCGCTTCGACAGCTTTCTCCGGAGCCGGGTCGGACTGGAGGGGGTGCCGGAGGAATTGTCCCTCACTTCCGTCCGCCCTCCGAGGGTGGGCGTGTCGGCCGTACGGCCGCACGAAGGGTGGCGGGGCGGCTACGGATCGGGTACATACGATCGGGTAGCACCAGTCGGTAATGCAATGACACCGTCCCCTTCGCGGCGAGGTGAGCCTCATGTCCGCAACACCCGAGTCACCCCCGTCCCCGTCCCGGCCCACCGTCACCGAACGTGAGGCCCGCCAGGTGGCGGAGGCCGCCCGGGAACAGGACTGGCGCAAGCCCAGCTTCGCCAAGGAACTGTTCCTCGGCCGCTTCCGGCTCGACCTGATCCACCCCCACCCCCTGCCCGCCGACGAGCACGTCCAGCGCGGCGAGGAGTTCCTCGCCAAGCTCCGCGACTTCTGCGAGACGAAGATCGACGGCGCCCGGATCGAGCGCGACGCCCTGATCCCCGACGACGTGATCACCGGGCTCAAGGAGCTCGGCGCCTTCGGCATGAAGATCGACACCAAGTACGGCGGCCTCGGCCTCACCCAGGTCTACTACAACAAGGCCCTCGCCCTGGTCGGCTCCGCCAGCCCGGCGATCGGCGCGCTGCTCTCCGCGCACCAGTCGATCGGCGTACCGCAGCCGCTGAAGATCTTCGGCACGCGGGAGCAGAAGGAGACGTTCCTGCCGCGCTGCGCCCGCACCGACATCTCGGCCTTCCTGCTCACCGAGCCGGACGTCGGCTCGGACCCGGCACGGCTGGCCACCACCGCCGTCCCCGAGGGCGACGAGTACGTCCTCGACGGAGTGAAGCTGTGGACCACCAACGGCGTGGTCGCCGACCTCCTCGTGGTCATGGCGCGGGTACCGAAGTCCGAGGGCCACCGGGGCGGCATCACCGCGTTCGTGGTCGAGGCGGCCTCCGAGGGCGTCACCGTGGAGAACCGCAACGCCTTCATGGGCCTGCGCGGACTGGAGAACGGCGTCACCCGCTTCCACCGGGTCCGCGTCCCCGCCGCCCACCGCATCGGCGAGGAGGGCCAGGGCCTGAAGATCGCCCTGACCACGCTCAACACCGGCCGGCTGTCCCTGCCCGCGATGTGCGTCGGCTCCGGGAAGTGGTGCCTGAAGATCGCCCGCGAGTGGTCGGCGGCCCGGGAGCAGTGGGGCAAGCCGGTGGCGCTGCACGAGGCCGTCGGCTCCAAGATCGCGTTCATCGCGGCGACCACCTTCGCCCTGGAGGCCGTGGTCGACCTCTCCTCGCAGATGGCCGACGAGGACCGCAACGACATCCGCATCGAGGCCGCCCTCGCCAAGCTGTACGGCTCGGAGATGGCCTGGCTGATGGCCGACGAACTGGTCCAGATCCGCGGCGGACGCGGCTTCGAGACCGCCGAGTCCCTGCGGGCACGCGGCGAGCGGGCGGTCCCGGCCGAACAGATGCTGCGCGACCTGCGCATCAACCGCATCTTCGAGGGCTCCACGGAGATCATGCACCTGCTGATCGCCCGCGAGGCCGTCGACGCCCACCTCTCGGTCGCCGGCGACCTGATCGACCCCGAGAAGTCCCTCGGCGACAAGGCGAGGGCGGGCGCGGGCGCGGGCGTCTTCTACGCCAAGTGGCTGCCGAAACTCGTCGCGGGCCCCGGACAGCTCCCCGGCTCCTACGGCGGGTTCAAGCACGGCGTCGACCTGTCCGGGCACCTGCGCTACGTCGAGCGGACCTCCCGCAAGCTGGCCCGCTCCACCTTCTACGCCATGTCCCGCTGGCAGGGGAGGATGGAGACCAAGCAGGGCTTCCTGGGCCGGATCGTCGACATCGGCGCCGAACTGTTCGCCATGAGCGCCGCCTGCGTCCGCGCGGAACTCCTGCGCGGCCGCGGCGAGAACGGCCGCGAGGCCTACCAGCTCGCCGACGCCTTCTGCCGCCAGGCCCGCGTCCGCGTCGAGGAGCTCTTCGACCGCCTGTGGACCAACACCGACGACGTCGACCGCAAGGTCGTCAAGGGCGTGCTCTCCGGCACGTACGAGTGGCTGGAGCAGGGCATCATCGACCCCTCGGACGACGGCCCCTGGATCGCGGACGCCACCCCGGGCCCCTCCGAGCGGGAGAACGCGCACCGGCCGATCAGGTGACAGTCGGTTACAAACTGCCCGGGGGCGCCAGCCACTGGGTCGGCTGGCCCGTCACCGACGCGATGGTCTCGAAGTCGTTGTCATAGTGCAGCACGGTGAGGCCCTGCAACTCGGCGGTCGCGGCGACCAGCAGATCGACCGCGCCCGCCGAGCGGTGCCGGCTTTTCGCCGTGAGCTCCTTCTGCACGGTCCAGGCGCGTGTCAGTGCCCGGTCGTCGAGCGGGGCCCAGCCGAACAGCTCATCCAGGTCCTCGACCAGTTGCTCGCGCTCCTCGGCGTTTCTGGCGCTGTACAGAAACTCGATCTCGGTGACCGGGCAGCGGGCGATGACGCCCTCCGTCAGTGATCTCTCCCAGCGAGCACGGGCCGGTAGCCGGAGGATTCGCACCAGGGCGCTGTTGTCGATGAGGAAGGTGGCGGCAGTCATCGGCGATAGTTCGCCTTGTCCAAGAGCACGTCGAAGTCGCCCGCGTCGGCGCGTGCGGCCAGGCGGGCCAGCGCGAGGGCGCGCTTCTTGCGTTCGACACTGTCCCTCAGTGCCGCATTCACGGTGTCCTTCTTCGTCTTGGTGCCGAATGCTATGGCCGCCTTCGCGAGCAGTTCCTCGTCGATGTCGATCAGGGTCTTGGCCATGACGGCACCTCCATATATCCAAAGTTGATTACAGTATATCCGCGTGGGCGGGTCCGACGACCTGCCACGTACCAGAACGGCACCCCTGTCCTTCAGGACACGCGGTACGGCCACAATGGGGGGATGACCGACAGCCCAGCCCCCCTCGCCGACCCGCACCTCGTCTACGACCCCGTGGCGGGAGACGGACCGAAGGACGTGGTGATCCTCGGCTCCACCGGGTCGATCGGCACCCAGGCCATCGACCTCGTGCTGCGCAACCCCGACCGCTTCCGGGTCACCGCCCTGTCCGCCAACGGCGGCCGGGTCGCCCTCCTCGCCGAGCAGGCCCACCGGCTGCGGGTGCGTACCGTCGGCGTCGCCCGCGAGGACGTCGTACCGGCGCTGCGCGAGGCGCTGTCCGAGCGGTACGGGGCGGGGGAGCCGCTGCCCGAGATCCTGGCCGGGAAGGACGCGGCCACTCGGCTCGCCGCCTCCGACTGCCACACCGTCCTCAACGGCATCACCGGCTCCATCGGTCTCGCCCCGACCCTCGCCGCCCTGGAGGCGGGCCGCACCCTCGCGCTCGCCAACAAGGAGTCGCTCATCGTCGGCGGCCCGCTGGTCAGGGCCCTCGCCAAGCCCGGTCAGATCATCCCGGTCGACTCCGAGCACGCCGCCCTCTTCCAGGCGCTGGCCGCCGGCACCCGCGCGGACGTCCGCAGGCTCGTCGTCACCGCCTCCGGCGGCCCCTTCCGCGGCCGCACCAAGGAGCAGCTGGCCGACGTCACCGTCGAGGACGCCCTCGCGCACCCCACCTGGGCCATGGGCCCGGTCATCACGATCAACTCCGCGACCCTCGTCAACAAGGGCCTGGAGGTCATCGAGGCGCACCTGCTGTACGACATTCCCTTCGACCGCATTGAGGTCGTCGTGCACCCGCAGTCGTATGTCCACTCGATGGTTGAGTTCACGGACGGATCGACACTGGCCCAGGCGACGCCCCCCGACATGGGCGGGCCGATCGCCATCGGTCTCGGCTGGCCCGAACGGGTCCCCGACGCCGCCCCGGTCTTCGACTGGAGCAAGGCGTCCACCTGGGAGTTCTTCCCCCTCGACAACGAGGCGTTCCCCTCGGTGAACCTCGCCCGGCACGTCGGCGAGCTCGCGGGAACCGCCCCGGCGGTGTTCAATGCCGCGAACGAGGAGTGCGTGGAGGCGTTCCGCGCCGGCACGCTGCCCTTCAACGGGATCATGGAGACCGTCACCCGGGTCGTCGAGGAACACGGCACCCCCACGACGGGAACTTCACTGACCGTGTCGGACGTCCTCGAAGCGGAGACCTGGGCGCGGACGAGGGCCCGGGAACTGACCGACCGGACGGCGAGCGCGGAGGCGCGTGCATGACGACCCTGATGTTCATCCTCGGCATAGTCGTCTTCGCGGCCGGCCTGCTGTTCTCGATCGCGTGGCACGAGCTGGGCCATCTGTCCACGGCCAAGATGTTCGGCATCCGCGTGCCCCAGTACATGGTCGGCTTCGGCCCCACCATCTGGTCGCGCAACAAGGGCGAGACCGAGTACGGCGTCAAGGCGATCCCGTTCGGCGGCTACATCCGCATGATCGGCATGTTCCCGCCCGGCCCCGACGGCAGACTGGAGGCCCGCTCCACCTCGCCGTGGCGCGGCATGATCGAGGACGCCCGCTCCGCCGCCTTCGAGGAGCTCAGGCCCGGCGACGACAAGCGCCTGTTCTACACGCGCAAGCCGTGGAAACGGGTCGTCGTGATGTTCGCGGGCCCGTTCATGAACCTGATCCTCGCGGTGGCGCTGTTCCTCACCGTGCTGATGGGCTTCGGCATCCAGCAGCAGACCACCACCGTCAGCTCGGTCTCGCAGTGCGTGATCTCGCAGACCGAGAACCGGGACGACTGCAAGAAGTCCGACCCCCAGTCCCCGGCCGCCGCCGCCGGGATGAAGGCCGACGACAGGATCGTCGCCTTCGCCGGCGTCAGGACCGACGACTGGGGCACCCTCTCCGACCTCATCCGCGACAGCGCCGGCAAGAGCGTGCCGATCGTCGTCGAACGCGACGGCCGGGAGGTCACCCTCCAGGCGAAGATCGCGACCAACATGGTCGCCAAGAAGGACGGCAACGGCGCCTACGTCGAGGGCGAGTACGTCAAGGCCGGCTTCCTCGGCTTCAGCGCGGCCACCGGAGTCGTCAGACAGGACTTCGGCGACTCCGTGACCTGGATGACCGACCGGGTCGGCGACGCCGTCGACTCCCTCGCCGCCCTGCCGTCCAAGATCCCCGCCCTGTGGGACGCGGCCTTCGGCGACGGCCCCCGCGAACCCGACTCCCCGATGGGCGTCGTCGGCGCGGCCCGGGTCGGCGGCGAGATCGCCACCCTCGACATCCCCGCCTCGCAGCAGCTCGCCATGTTCGTGATGCTGCTCGCCGGCTTCAACCTCTCCCTGTTCCTGTTCAACATGCTCCCGCTGCTCCCGCTCGACGGCGGGCACATCGCGGGCGCCCTGTGGGAGTCGCTGCGCCGCAACCTCGCCAAGGTGCTGCGCCGCCCGGACCCGGGCCCGTTCGACGTGGCGAAACTGATGCCGGTGGCCTATGTGGTGGCAGGGGTCTTCGTCTGCTTCACCATCCTCGTCCTGATCGCGGACGTGGTGAATCCGGTACGGATCTCGTAGCCCCCGGAAGGCGACACCCGATGTTCACGACGGCCTGGGACCCTTTGGTTCCGGGCCGTCGCCCTTTGAGCGGGTTCAGGGGCGGGATGTGCTCGGGCGTTGGCCATTGCCGTAATCTCGGAGCCCGGAGCCCGCTGCTCACGGGGAGCCGGACCTAGATCCACGACTTGGGGTTGCACAGCAGATGACTGCGATTTCTCTCGGCATGCCGTCCGTTCCGACCAAGCTCGCCGAGCGCCGGAAGAGCCGGCAGATCCAGGTCGGATCCGTGGCGGTGGGCGGGGACGCCCCGGTGTCCGTGCAGTCGATGACGACCACGCGCACGTCCGACATCGGCGCCACCCTCCAGCAGATCGCCGAGCTCACCGCCTCCGGCTGCCAGATCGTCCGGGTCGCCTGCCCCACGCAGGACGACGCCGACGCGCTGCCCGTGATCGCGAAGAAGTCGCAGATCCCGGTGATCGCCGACATCCACTTCCAGCCCAAGTACGTCTTCGCGGCCATCGAGGCCGGCTGCGCGGCGGTCCGGGTGAACCCCGGCAACATCAAGCAGTTCGACGACAAGGTCAAGGAGATCGCCAAGGCGGCGAAGGACCACGGCACCCCGATCCGCATCGGCGTCAACGCCGGCTCGCTGGACCGGCGCCTGCTCCAGAAGTACGGCAAGGCGACCCCCGAGGCGCTGGCCGAGTCCGCCCTGTGGGAGGCGTCCCTCTTCGAGGAGCACGACTTCCGCGACATCAAGATCTCCGTCAAGCACAACGACCCGGTCGTCATGGTCGAGGCCTACCGCCAGCTCGCCGCCCAGTGCGACTACCCCCTCCACCTCGGCGTCACCGAGGCCGGGCCCGCCTTCCAGGGCACCATCAAGTCGGCCGTCGCCTTCGGCGCGCTGCTCTCCCAGGGCATCGGCGACACCATCCGGGTGTCGCTGTCCGCGCCGCCGGTCGAGGAGATCAAGGTCGGCATCCAGATCCTGGAGTCGCTGAACCTGCGCCAGCGCGGACTGGAGATCGTCTCCTGCCCCTCCTGCGGACGCGCCCAGGTCGACGTCTACAAGCTCGCCGAGGAGGTCACCGCGGGCCTGGAGGGCATGGAGGTACCGCTGCGCGTCGCCGTCATGGGCTGCGTCGTCAACGGCCCCGGCGAGGCTCGTGAGGCCGACCTCGGCGTCGCCTCCGGCAACGGCAAGGGGCAGATCTTCGTGAAGGGCGAGGTCATCAAGACCGTCCCCGAGTCGAAGATCGTGGAGACGCTGATCGAGGAGGCGATGAAGATCGCCGAGCAGATGGAGAAGGACGGCGTGACGTCGGGCGAACCGCAGATCTCGGTGGCGGGCTGACGGGCCCTCACACGTGCCGGGCGGCGCGATCCGGCCGTCCGGCACGTGAGGACGAGACCTTCTCCGGGCCGAAGCGGGGATCCGGGGGCGGCGGTCCCCAGCTCGCGAAGGTACAGTGCGGAGAAATCAGCAGACCCCAGTGTGAGGCCCCGCACGTGTTGACGCAGACCACATCCCGGGTCCTCGAACCGAGTGACCTGGACGCCGCACTCGCCGTACTCGACCGCGAGCCGGTCGCGAACGCCTTCGTGACGGCCCGCGTCCGGATCGCGGGCCTGGACCCGTGGCGGCTCGGCGGCGAGATGTGGGGCTGGTACGAGGGGGGCGTCCTGACGTCCCTGTGCTACGCCGGCGCCAATCTGGTGCCCATCTGCGCCACCCCCCGGGCCGTCCGGGCCTTCGCCGACCGTGCCCGCCGGGCCGGCCGCCGCTGCTCCTCGATCGTCGGCCCGGCCGAGCCCACCGCCGCGCTCTGGCGGCTGCTCGAACCCCAGTGGGGCCCGGCCCGCGAGGTCCGCACCCACCAGCCCCTCATGGTCACCGACCGCCTGTCCGAGCACATAGCCCCCGACCCCTACGTCCGCCGTGTCCGCAAGGACGAGCTGGAGACGGTCATGCCGGCGTGCGTGGCGATGTTCACCGAGGAGGTCGGCGTCTCCCCGCTGGCCGGCGACGGCGGCCTGCTCTACCAGGCCCGGGTCGCCGAACTCGTCGGCGCCGGCCGCGCCTTCGCCCGCTTCGGCACCGACGGCAAGGTCGTCTTCAAGGCCGAGATCGGCGCCGCGACCGACCGCGCCTGCCAGATCCAGGGCGTATGGGTGGCCCCCGAGCACCGGGGCAGGGGCGTCGCCGCACCCGGCATGGCGGCCGTCCTGCGTTACGCCCTGACGGAGATAGCGCCCGTGGCGAGCCTCTACGTCAACGACTTCAACACCCCCGCCCGCAGGACGTACGAGAAGGTGGGCTTCCAGGAGGTCGGTGCCTTCATGAGCGTGCTGTTCTGACGGGGCACGCCCTGTAGTCTCCCCGGCATGGTGCGCTTTCCCGGTCACGGCCGCCCCCGCCCCGACGACATCGTGATCGGCCCCCTCGACCTCCCCGGCCACGTCGACGAGGCGCTGGCGGTGCAGGCGGTGGCGTTCGGGCTCGGCCCCGACGAGGTGGCCGTACGCCGGCAGATCGTGCTGCGGCACATGACCCTCCCGGGCGCCCGGGCCTTCGGCGCCACCGTCAGGGGCCGCCTGGCCGGCTTCGTCTACGGCATGCCCAACGACCGCGCCCACTGGTGGTCCACCGTCGTCGAGCCCTATCTGCGCGCCCGCGGCCACGACGACTGGCTCGACGACTCCTTCGTCATCACCGAGCTGCACGTCCACCCCCGGCACCAGAAGCACGGCATCGGCCGCGCCCTGATCACCACGATCACCGACGGCGCCGAGCAGCCCCGCTCGATCCTCTCCGCGATCGACATCGAGAGCCCCGCCCGCCGTCTGTACCGCTCGCTCGGCTACCAGGACCTCGCCCGCCAGGTCCTCTTCCCCAGCGCCCCCAAGCCGTACGCCGTCATGGGCGCCCCGCTGCCCCTCCTCCGCCGATAGGGACAATGGATTTCCGCCGTCCCGTCCCGCCCGGCTAACCTCCTGTCATCACCCAGACGCAGCAGGAGTACGGAAACCATGGCGAACGCACCGGTCCAGCGCATGTCCCAGTTGATGGCGAAGACGCTGCGCGACGACCCGGCGGACGCCGAGGTCCTCAGCCACAAGCTTCTCGTCCGGGCCGGCTATGTGCGCCGCACCGCCGCCGGCATCTGGACCTGGCTGCCCCTCGGCAAGAAGGTCCTCGCCAACGTCGAGCGGATCGTCCGCGAGGAGATGGACGCCATCGGCGCCCAGGAGGTGCTGCTCCCCGCGCTGCTGCCGCGTGAGCCCTACGAGGCGACCGGCCGCTGGGACGAGTACGGCCCCGAGCTGTTCCGCCTCCAGGACCGCAAGGGCGGCGACTACCTCCTCGGCCCCACCCACGAGGAGATCTTCACGCTGATGGTGAAGGACCAGGCGTCCTCCTACAAGGACCTGCCGGTGATCCTCTACCAGATCCAGTCCAAGTTCCGCGACGAGGCCCGCCCCCGCGCCGGCATCCTGCGCGGCCGCGAGTTCCTGATGAAGGACTCCTACTCCTTCGACCTGGAGGACGAGGGCCTGGCGAAGTCGTACGCCCTGCACCGCCAGGCGTACCAGAAGATCTACGAGCGCCTGGGCCTGGACTACCGCATCTGCGCGGCCACCGCCGGCGCCATGGGCGGCTCCAAGTCCGAGGAGTTCCTCGCCCCCGCCGAGGCCGGCGAGGACACCTTCGCGGACTGCCCGAACTGCGACTTCGCCGCCAACACCGAGGCGATCGCCTACGAGCTGAAGCCGGTCGACGCCGCCGGTGTCCCGGCCGCCGAGGACATCCCGACGCCCGACACCCCGACCATCGAGACCCTCGCCGCGTCGCTCGGCGTCGAGGCCTCGGCCACGCTGAAGAACCTGCTGGTCAAGGTCGACGGCGAGATCGTCGCCGTGGGCGTCCCCGGTGACCGCGAGGTCGACATGGACAAGGTCGAGGCGCACTTCGCCCCGGCCGCCGTGGAGATGGTCACCGAGGCCGACTTCGTCGCCCGCCCCGACCTGGTGCGCGGCTACGTCGGTCCGCAGGGCCTGGACAAGGTGACGTACATCGCCGACCCGCGCGTCGCGCCCGGCACCGCCTGGATCACGGGCGCCAACAAGGCCGACACGCACGCGAAGAACGTGGTCGCGGGCCGTGACTTCGAGGTCGACGCGTACGTGGACGTCGTGGTGGTGCAGGAGGGCGACCCCTGCCCCAAGTGCGGCACGGGCCTGCGGCTGGACCGCGCCATCGAGATCGGCCACATCTTCCAGCTGGGCCGCAAGTACGCCGACGCCCTCAAGCTCGACGTCCTCGGCCAGAACGGCAAGCCGGTCCGCGTCACCATGGGCTCCTACGGCATCGGCGTCTCCCGCGCGGTGGCGGCCCTCGCCGAGCAGACCGCCGACGACAAGGGCCTGTGCTGGCCCGCCGAGGTCGCCCCGGCCGACGTCCACGTGGTCGCCGCCGGCAAGGCCCTCCAGACCGAGCTGGCCCTCGACGTCTCCGAGAGGCTGTCCGCCGCGGGCGTCCGCGTCCTGGTCGACGACCGCCCCGGCGTCTCCCCGGGCGTGAAGTTCACCGACTCGGAGCTGATCGGCGTCCCGCGGATCCTGGTCGCGGGCCGCCGCGCCGCCGAGGGCGTCGTCGAACTCAAGGACCGCCGCACCGGCGAACGCGAGGAACTCACGGTCGACGAGGCGGTGGCCCGCCTCACGGCGTAACGGCGTCACGGGGCCCGTGCCGGTCGTCCACCGGCAGGGGCCCCGGATCCCGCCCGGCCCGTCTCGCTTCCACGGGTCGGTGAACGACCGGCCGGACACCGGCTCGGCGACGAGCGCGACGGCGGTGAAGGAGTTGACCCGGCCGATCGTGAACACCAGGGTGGCGAGCGCCTTCGGCCCGTAGTGCTCGGCCACCCGCGTGTACAGCGCGTCGGATACCCGCTCGCCGTCCGCGGACGGCTGGAGCCCGGCTTCCACGAGGGCCGGCGCGGCGCGCTCGGCGCCGGTGAGGTGCGGCGAGTCCCACCAGAACGCCACCGAGGCGATCCGCTCCTCCGACCTGCCCGGCCTTGCGCAGGAAGCCCGTGTGCAGGACGGCCGGGCAGGTGCTGCCGGCGATCCGGCCGGCGCGCAGCTGGACCAGGCTGATCGTGGGGCGCGGCACCGACCCGTTGCCGGTGACCTCGAACAGCGCCGCCGACACCTCCGCCGGCTCGGGAACGAGCTCCGCGGGATCCTCGGCCGTCCGCGGAACCAACGAGCTCCGCGGGATCCTCGGCCATCCGCGGAACCATCGGGATCTCCGCCGTGATCGCACGCGTTTCCATCTCCGTCGGACTGCCTCACCTGCTGACACCGGCCTGACGGACCGCGGCGGAAAAGTATGACGGAGCCTCCGGACCGGGAACCGGCCCAGGGGCGCCATCCGGGTCGGGCCGGCTCCGGTGAGCGGTGACTCGCCGCCGAGCCGAGCGGGGTCCGGTGGTGGGGGCACCTCCCGCGCATGGGGGTCCCCGCTAGAGCGGAGCCGAGCGTGGGGAGCGGTGTCGTGGTCCGCGGCCTCGACGAGGTCCGAACGGCACCCCTCAGAGCCAGCTCGCGAACTCCAGGAGCAGTTCCGCGTCCTGTCCACGGCCCACGCGGCGGGCCCGTACGCCCGATTCCACCGCGCGGAACAGGGTCCAGCCGCTCAGACGTTCGCGGTCGACCTCCAGGGACTCCGCGAGCCGCTTCACCCGCCGCCGGGTCGTCGTCGCCCCCGACGCCTGCGCGATGAGGTCCTCCACCCGGTCCCGCACCAGCCGCGCCAGGTCGAACGCGTGCTCACCGACCACCGGATCCGGCCCCACCGCCAGCCACGGCGTCCGCTCCCCGGACAGCACCTTGCTCTGCCGGAACGTCCCGTGCAGCAGCCGGTGCTCGGGCGGCGCCGCCAGCAGCTCCTCGCGGGCCGTCAGCGCCGCCTCCACCAGCGGAGCCACCTCCGGGTCGGCCGCCGCGCTCGCCCGCATCGCCCGCGCCTGCCGCTCCGTGCGCTCGGCCACCGTCTCGAAGCCGTGCCCCTCCGGCGGGTCCACCCAGAGCCGGCGCAGCGTCCCCGCCGCCTCCAGCAACGCCTTCGCCTCCGGCAACGACCGCACCGACACGTCCGGATGCAGCCGCTCCAGCAACAGCACCCCCTCGGCCGCGCCCGAGACCGGCTCCAGCAGCCGGACCGCCCCCAGACCGCCCCAGTGGGCCAGCGCGGCCCGCTCGCTCTCCGGGCGCGCCCGGCGCGGCGCCAGCTTCAGCACGGCGGGCGTCCCGTCGGCCGTCCGCACCAGCACGACCAGGCTGCTGCGCCCGCCCGGCACCTGCACCCGCTCCACGGTCAACTCACGCTGTGCGACGGCCTCGCGCGCCGCCTCCGGCAGCCTCTCCAGCCAGTCGTCGCCCTCGGGCGCCGTCTCACCGAGCGCCCTCACCAGACGCTTCGGCGGTTCGAAAACCATGCGCGAGTCGTTCCCTTCCTGCTGTACGCGGTGCCCGCCGTCCCGTCACGCCGTCGGCGCCGGGGTCCCCGAAGCCGTACCGCCCCGCTCGGCGAGCCCAGGGAAGGCTACGCTCTCGCCGCTCCAGCGCACCGACCGCACCGCCGCCTCCCGCATCGCCTCGGCGGCCCCCCGCCGCTGCTCGCCGCCGCTCGCGCGCACCAGGTCGGCGTACACCCCGGCCACCCTGTCCTCCAGCTCCGCCGCCAGCCGGAGTGCCGCCGCAGCGTCCGGCACCGGGAACGGCAGCGCGTACCCCGCGGCGGCGGCGACGGGCGCGCCCCCCGCGTCCTTCACCGTGCGCACCAGTGCGTCCCTGCGCGCCCGGTGCGCGTCGTACGCCGTCCGTGCCTCGGTGCGCCGGTCCTTGCCGATCCGTCCGCCGACGACCCCGTAGCCGTACACCGCAGCGTGCTCCGCCGCCAGCGCGGCCTGGAGAGCCCGCAGTTCCCGGTCCTTCGCCTCGCGCGACTCGCTCACCCTCATGCCTCCGTCAGCAGATACACATGCGCCGCGCCGGCCGCCGCGACCGAGGCCAGCAGCCGGGCCAGCTCGCCCGGCGCGTCGAGCAGCGCCTTCGCGCGCCGGTCGGCGAGCTCCCGCTCGGCGGCGGCGAGTCCGGCGAGGGCGTCCTTCTCCTTCGCGGGCACGGCGGGCACGGCGGCCGACGCGGAGGCCGAGGGCGAGCCCGTCCCGGACGACGGCGACGGAGACGGCGAGGGCTCCGCCGTCTCCCCGAACGCCTCCGCGTGCCGTACGACCTCCGCGCGCAGCGGACGCAGCCGCTCCGCCAGCTTCGGATGCGCGGCCACGACCGCGTCGTACCGCTCGGCCAGCTCCCTGCTGTCCCGGGCCGCACGCGCGCGTGCCCGGTCGGCGGCCGAGGGACGGCTGCCGCCGGAGGCACCGGAGTCCTCGGACCCGGCGGAGCAGCCCGCCACCAGCAGGGCCGCCGGGGCGACGGCGAGCAGACTCCTTCTGTGCGGCCCCGAACGGGCGCGCGGAGACAGGGGGAACGACACGGCAGACGTCCTCGGAAGCTCGTACGAACGTGGCGACGGAAAAGGGCGGGCCGGGGCCCGTGATCACCGTACCCGTGCGCCCGCGCGGGGGCGCCCAGCGGCACCCTCCGTGACCGGGTGGACAGCAACACCCTCCGCGACCGGATACCCTTTGACCAGACACGCGCACCGTCCCACAACAGCACACGCGGCCGAGGAGTCACCCGGATGAGCACCACCCAGAGCGAGAGGCTCCGAGAACTTCTGGAACCGCTCGTCAGCTCCCAGGGCCTGGATCTCGAAGAGATCGCCGTGGACGCGGTCGGCCGCAAGCGTGTGCTGCGCGTCGTCGTCGACTCCGACACCGGAGCGGACCTCGACCGGATCGCCGATGTGAGCCGCGCGCTCTCGGTGAAGCTCGACGAGACGGACGCGATGGGCAGCGCGGAGTACACCCTCGAGGTCGGTACCCCGGGCGCGGAGCGTCTCCTCACCGAGCACCGGCACTACGCGCGCGCCACCGGCCGCCTGGTGCGGTTCCAGCTCGCCGAGGGCGGCGAACTGGTCGCCAGGATCATCGAGGCCGACGACGAGGGTCTCGACCTCGAGGTGCCCGGAGTGAAGGGCCGCAAGGCCACCGCGCGCAGACTCGCCTTCGACGACATCACCAGGGCGCGCGTCCAGGTCGAGTTCAACCGCAAGGACAACGAGAAGGAAGAGGAGGCGTAATCGTGGACATCGACATGAGTGCACTTCGGCTCTTGGTGAGGGAGAAGGAGATCTCCCTCGGCCTGCTGGTCGAAGCGATCGAATCGGCCCTCCTCATCGCCTACCACCGCACCGAGGGAAGCCGCCGGCACGCGCGCGTGGAGCTCAACCGGGAGACCGGACATGTGACCGTGTGGGCGAAGGAGGACCCCGAGGACCTCGAGGAGGGCCAGGAGGCCCGCGAGTTCGACGACACCCCGTCCGGCTTCGGCCGTATCGCCGCCACCACGGCCAAGCAGGTCATCCTGCAGCGCCTGCGCGACGCCGAGGACGACGCGACGCTCGGCGAGTACGCCGGCCGCGAGGGCGACATCGTCACCGGAGTGGTCCAGCAGGGCCGCGACCCGAAGAACGTGCTGGTCGACATCGGCAAGCTGGAGGCCATCCTGCCGGTGCAGGAGCAGGTGCCCGGCGAGACCTACCCGCACGGCATGCGGCTGCGCAGCTATGTCGTCCGGGTGGCCAAGGGGGTGCGCGGCCCGTCCGTCACCCTGTCGCGCACGCACCCCAACCTGGTGAAGAAGCTCTTCGCCCTGGAGGTGCCGGAGATCGCCGACGGGTCCGTCGAGATCTCCGCGATCGCCCGCGAGGCCGGCCACCGCACCAAGATCGCCGTACGTTCCACCCGCTCGGGCCTGAACGCCAAGGGCGCCTGCATCGGCCCCATGGGCGGCCGGGTGCGCAACGTCATGGGCGAGCTGAACGGCGAGAAGATCGACATCGTCGACTGGTCCGACGACCCGGCCGAGATGGTGGCGAACGCGCTGTCGCCGGCCCGGGTCTCCAAGGTGGAGATCGTCGACATGGCCGCCCGGTCCGCCCGGGTCATCGTGCCGGACTACCAGCTGTCCCTGGCGATCGGCAAGGAGGGGCAGAACGCCCGTCTCGCCGCTCGGCTGACCGGCTGGCGGATCGACATCCGGCCGGACACGGAACAGACCGCGGAACAGACCGAGGAATAGATCCAAGCCGCAGGTCGCTGAGATCACGACAGCTTTGCGCGCGGCAAGTGTTCGATTCTTGCCCCAAAGGGGTGAGGTCGGCGCGGGGAGGTAGACTGAGGAGTGTCTGGCCGGACACGTGCTGGCGTATGCCCCGAGCGCACCTGCGTGGGGTGCCGGGAGCGAGCGGTCAAGAGCGAGCTGCTGCGCATCGTGGTGACCGAGGACGCGTGCGTCCCCGATCCTCGCGGTACGCTGCCCGGCCGGGGTGCGTATGTGCACCCCGTCCCGGTCTGTCTCGACCAGGCGGTGCGCCGCAGGGCGTTCCCACGGGCGCTCCGCGTCCCGGGACCGCTCGACGTAAAGGCGTTGCGCCTCTACGTCGAGCAGGCACAAGGTTGCTGAGCAGCGGCTCTCCGCCGGCTGGCCAGGCAACACGCAAGAACATGCCGCACGGAAGTCCCCGTGCGGTCTGGTACCTCGCGAGTCGAAAGCAGGTCGAGATTGCGATGAGCACTCGATGAGTACGCGATGAGTACGCCCATGAACTAGCGACGGTCCGGACGCAACCCGGACCTCAGAGGAGCGAAGTGGCTAAGGTCCGGGTCTACGAACTCGCCAAGGAGTTCGGTGTGGAGAGCAAGGTCGTCATGGCCAAGCTCCAGGAACTCGGTGAATTCGTCCGTTCGGCGTCTTCGACCATCGAAGCGCCCGTAGTACGCAAGCTGACCGACGCCTTCCAGCAGGGCGGGGGCAACGGCAAGTCCGCCGCGAAGCCCGGCGCGCCCCGCAAGGCGGCCCCCAGGCCCGCCGCGCCGTCCCCGGCGCAGGCGGCCCGTCCGGGTCCGGCTGCCCCGAAGCCGCCGGCAGCGCCCAAGCCCGCCGCGGCCCAGCCGCCGGCGGCTCCGTCGGCC
>NZ_JBHWHX010000066.1:30617-33680 GCF_042732315.1 Streptomyces sp. NPDC059787 | reverse complement strand
GCTGATTTCAGCCTCTCCGGCGTTTGAGGAGCGGGGTCTGGGGCGGAGCCCCAGTTTCGGGACGGGAAGGGGCGGCGGGGGCGAGCAAAACGGCTTACTTCTCCTCGTGCCCCGGCCCCTCGCCGTTCCTCGGGTGGGTGGACTTCACGTGGGTGCGCAGACGCGCCGTGACATCCTCCGGAGGGAGGAAACGGGACCAGCGTTCGGGGAACTCGGAGGGCATGTCGGGGTCCGCCTCCCCGGCCGCGGTGGTGCGGGCGACGTACTCGGCGACCTGCGCCTGCCGCAGCCGCTCGTTCGCCTCGCGGGCCGCGGCCGTCGCGGCGGCCGGCCAGACCCGGTCGATGGCCGCGTTGACCGCGGCGCCGACGAGCACGGCGAACGCGGACACACCGATCCACAGCAGTACGGCGACGGGGGCGGCGAGGGAGCCGTAGATGGTGGGCCCCTCGACGGTGTTCGTCAGGTAGAGCCGCAGCAGGAAGCTGCCGAGCACCCACATGGCGAGGGCGACCAGCGCGCCGGGCACGTCCTCGATCCACGGGGAGCGCACGGGCACGGAGACGTGGTACAGCGTGGTCAGGAAGGCGACGGACAGCAGGATGACGACCGGCCAGTAGAGGATCTGGACGAGCGTCGTCGACCAGGGCACCACCCGGACGACCGCGTCCGGTCCCGCCACCATCAGCGGCAGCGCGACGGAGCCGATCAGCAGGGCCACGATGAACAGCAGGAAGGCCAGCAGCCGGGTCTTCACGATGCCCCGGACACCGTCGAGGCCGTACATGACGGTGATGGTCTCGATGAAGACGTTCACCGCGCGGGAGCCCGACCACACGGCGATCAGGAAACCCAGGGAGATCACGTCGGGCCGGCCTCCCTTGGTGACGTCCCGCAGGATCGGCTCGGCGATCTCCTTCACGCCCCGGTCGGAGAGCACCGTCTGCGAGGCGTCCAGGAGGTTGCGCTGCACGCTCTGGATGGTGTCGGCGCCGGTCCAGGCGTCGACGTAGCCGAGGAGGCCGATCAGGCTGAGCAGCAGCGGGGGCACCGACAGCAGCGTGAAGAACGCCGCCTCGGCGGCCAGGCCCAGGATGCGGTACTCCATGCACGAGTTGACGGTGTCCTTCAGCAGCAGCCAGGCGGTCCTGCGCTTGGAGACGTTCCGGTAGAGGGCCCGGGCCCGGTGGAGGCGGCCGGAGGGCGCATCGGGGGATTCACTTGCTGGCTGCACGACCTAAAGGTATCCGTCGTGGCTGGTCGCACTCACCCGCAGGCCGGATCGGCGGGTGAGTGCGGCGTACCGCGGGGTAGGTTCGTGGGCATGGCAGGCACCACGCACACCGTGACCAATCAGGCTCCCCCGCTGGTGCAGTACGACGTGTTCGGCGCCGACCGGGCGCTGGTGGAGGCGGTCGAGCGGCATCTGGCGCCGGAGGTGCTGGACGAGGGCCGCTCCGAGCTGTCGGGGCTGGGGCGGACCGCCGGATCCGCGCAGGTGCAGGAGTGGGGGGTGCTGGCGAACGAGAATCCGCCGCGGCTGCGCACCCACGACCGCTACGGGCACCGGATCGACGAGGTCGACTTCCATCCGTCCTGGCACCGGCTGCTCGGCAAGGGCGTCTCGGCGGGGCTGGCGGCGGCGTGGGGGCGGCCGGGCGGGCATGTGCGGCGGGCGGCGGCGTTCCTGGTGTGGACGCAGGTCGAGGCCGGCAACGGCTGCCCGCTGTCGATGACCCACGCGGCGGTTCCCGCGCTGCGCACCGATCCGGCGCTGGCGGCGGAGTGGGAGCCGCGGCTGACGTCGACGGTCTACGACCGTGCCCTGCGGCCGCCGGGGCAGAAGCCCGGTGCCCTGTTCGGGATGGGCATGACGGAGAAGCAGGGCGGCAGCGACGTACGGGCGAACACGACGGCGGCGCGCCCGCTGGCCGAGGACGGCACGTACGAGCTGACCGGGCACAAGTGGTTCTGCTCGGCGCCGATGTCGGACGCCTTCCTGGTGCTGGCGCAGGCGCCCGGGGGCCTGACGTGCTTCCTGGTGCCGCGCGTGCTGGAGGACGGCACGCGCAACGTGTTCCTCATCCAGCGGCTCAAGGACAAGCTGGGCAACCGGTCCAACGCGTCCGCCGAGGTCGAGTTCGCCGGGACGTGGGCGCGCCGGGTCGGCGAGGAGGGGCGCGGGGTGCACGCCGTCATGGGGATGGTGGCGGCGACCCGGCTGGACTGCGTGCTGGGCTCGGCGGGGCTGATGCGGCAGGCCGTGGCGCAGGCGGTGCACCACTGCGCGTCCCGGGAGGCGTTCGGCGGGAAGCTCGTCGACAAGCCGCTGATGCGCAATGTGCTGGCCGATCTGGCGCTGGAGTCGGAGGCGGCCACCACGCTGGCGCTGCGGCTGGCGGCGGCGTACGACGACGGCGGCGAGCGGGAGCGGGCGCTGCTGCGGATCGCGGTGCCGGCGGCGAAGTACTGGGTGACCAAGCGGTGCGCGCCGCTCGCGGTGGAGGCGGCGGAGTGCCTGGGCGGCAACGGGTACGTGGAGGAGTCGGGGATGCCCCGGCTGGTGCGGGAGTCGCCGCTGAACTCGATCTGGGAGGGCGCGGGGAACGTCCAGGCGCTGGACGTGCTGCGGGCACTGCGCCGGGAGCCGGCCGCGCTGGACGCCTATCTGCGGGAGGTGGGGCGGGCGCGCGGGGCGGATCACCGGCTGGACGCGGCGATCAAGGACCTGCTGACCGAACTGGCGGACCTGGAGGGCGTCGAGGGGCGGGCGCGGCGGCTGACGGAGCGCCTCGCGCTGGTGCTCCAGGGATCGCTGCTGGTGCGGTACGCGCCGCCGCAGGTGGCGGACGCGTTCTGCGCGGCGCGGCTGGGCGGGGACGGGGGCGCGGCGTTCGGGACGCTGCCGCACACACTGGACCTGGCGTCGGTGGTGGAGCGGGCCCGGCCGGTGTCCTGAGGGGTCCGGCCCGACCCAGGGGCGCGGGGAACTGCGCGACCAGCCACCCCGGCCCGGCAGCCGCCGACGCACATCGAGCCACACCCCGTACCGCGCACACCGGC
>NZ_JBHWHX010000066.1:0-30517 GCF_042732315.1 Streptomyces sp. NPDC059787 | reverse complement strand
CCCGCGAAATCCCGGCCAAGGACGCCGGCCCAAGGGGCGCGGGGAACTGCGCGACCAGCCACCCCGGCCCGGCAGCCGCCGACGCACATCGAGCCACACCCCGTACCGCGCACACCGGCCCCGCGAAATCCCGGCCAAGGACGCCGGCCCAAGGGGCGCGGGGAACTGCGCGACCAGCCACCCCGGCCCGGCAGCCGCCGACGCACATCGAGCCGCACCCCGTGCCGCGCACACCGTCAAGCTGCCGCAGGCATGACGCGGGGGTGGTGCTGCGCCGACACGGCACCACCCCCGCCGCACAGGCCCCTTACGAGCCGTGGACGCCGCTCGGGACGGCGTCGCTCAAGTTTCAAGCAGTCGGGGGCTCTCCACCAGGGTTGCAAGGGGTTGCAACTTGTTGCTGCCGTGGCCGTACCCAGCGTCTGTGCCGCGGGCAGACGGCAGTATGAGTCCCGACAGCCTTATCTCCGGGAGGACCGGTGGCGCTCTCGCCGATGGACATGACGCGGCTGGCCGCCGTCGACACGGCGCGTGCGGCGCGGGTGCTCGACGAGGTCCGCTCCGCCACGCTCTCCGGGCAGCGTACGCCCGTGGCTCCCCGCCCGGTGATCGGGCAGTCCTGGGAGCGGATGCTGCGCAGTGGCGTGGACCCTGACCACGACTTCCGCAGCGGGCTGCTGTCCTGGGAGGAGGTGCAGCGGCGGCGGGAGTCGTCGCCGCTGCGGCAGGTGCTGCCGGTGCTGCGGGAGGGGCTGCTGTCGGTCGCGGACGTCGCCCGTCACATCATGGTGGTGGCCGACGAGGAGGGCCGGGTGCTGTGGCGGGAGGGCAGCGCGCCGGTGCTGCGCAAGGCCGACGGGCTGGGTTTCGAGATCGGCGCGGACTGGCGCGAGGAGGTCGTCGGCACCAACGGGGTGGGAACGCCGGCGGTGACCCGGCGCCCCGTGCAGGTCTTCGCCGCCGAGCACTTCGTACGGTCGCACGCCACCTGGACGTGTGCCGGGGCACCGATCACCGATCCCCGCGACGGGCGGCTGATCGGCGTGGTGGATGTGAGCGGGCCGCTGGAGACGATGCACCCGGCCACGCTGGCGTGGGTCGACTCGGTGGCCAAGCTCGCCGAGGCGCGGCTGCGGGAGACGCATCTGCGGTCGCTGGAGCGGCTGCGCGCGGTGGCGGCCCCGGTGCTGGCCCGGATCGACGGACGGGCGCTGGTCGTGGACCGGCAGGGGTGGACGGCGGCGGTGACGGGGATGCCGTACACGGAGCGGCTGGCGCTGCCCAAGTCGGTGTCGGCGGGCATGCGGTGGCTGTCCGCGCTGGGCCGCTGCTCGCTGGAGCCGCTGGCCGGGGGCTGGCTGGTGCGGGCGGCGGACGAACCGGTGGCGCGTTCCTCGGCCCGGATCGTGCTGGACCTGAGGAAACCGCGCCGCTGGTCGGTGGAGGTGTCCGGCGGGGCGGGCTCCTGGACCCGGGAACTGAGCCCCCGGCACGCCGAGTTGCTGTACCTGCTGGCCGTGCACCGCGCGGGGCGCAGCGCCGCGGATCTCGCCCGGGACGTCTTCGGCGACCCGGGCCGTACGGTGACGGTCCGTGCGGAGATGTCCCGCGTGCGCCGCTATCTGGGCCCTCTCCTGGACCACCGCCCCTACCGCTTCACGGAGAGCGCCGAGGTGAGGACCCTCCTCCCGGACGACCCCCGCGATCTGTTCCCCCACTCGACGGCCCCGGCGCTGGGCCGCCGGCGGCGGCCGGGGCGGGAAGCCTGACTTCCGTCCGTCAAGACCGCGCGGGGTCGTACAGGTGTGCCCGGGGGCACCCTCGGAAGGTCGCTGTTTCGCATATTTGCAGGGTCTTCGGCTCCCGGGCCGTTCGGCTGCCGTAGCATCCGGGTACGGGCCACCCCAACTGCTCCACGGTCAACCCTCGGACCACCGGACGCAATTGGCTCGTCTCGGGAGGACGTCATGAAGCATCGCGGCAGACACCGCCGGCGCAGGCAGGGCAGGGCGCTGCGGGCGGCGCTGGCCGGGACCGCCCTCGCGCTGACCGCGGCCGCCACCATGATCAGCGCCTCCCAGGCCACCGACGCCGACGACCCCGGGGCGCTGAAGCCGCTCACCGCGTCCGCCGAGACCGCGCCGCTGCGGCTGACCGAGCACCACGTGCCGCGCGAGGAACTGGACCGGCTCTCCGACGGGATGGGCCGGCCGGTCGGTGTCGGCTCCGTGCTCGCCGACCCCGACGGCGCCCTGGGTGCCGCGGAGGACTGTACGGACGACGACCGGCGGGCCCTGCCGGTCGAGCCCGCCGCGACCCACGCGTACTGCTGGCCGGGCGCCGACACCGACGGCTGGCGGTCCGGCGCGGTCACCACTTCCGGGGACGCGGACGACGACGGCCGCTGGGGCGAGCACCGGGTGATCCTCTCCGGGTGGAGCCGCAGCACCGGCACGCCGGCCGAGGACGGTCTCGCCCGCGTCGCCTTCGTGGACGCCGGCGACCCGGACGACCTCCGCTACACCTGGGCCCTGCTGACCGTTCCGGTGGACGGCGGCCGCGACTACCGCGGGCTCGGCTCCGCCGTGTCCGGCATGGTCTGGTACCAGGACAAACTGCTGGTCACCGCGGGCCCGGCGGACGACAGCGCGCTGTACGTGTACGACCTGGACCGGGTCCAGCGGGCCACCGTGGACGGCACGTCGGTCGGGCGGGTGCCCGGCGGCTGGTCGGCGGCGGGAGCGCGGTACGTGCTGCCGGCCGTCGCCTCCTACCGGACGAGCACGGCCGACGCGCCCCGGCCGGACGGCATCTCCCTGGACCGCAGCACCGCACCCGACAGCCTGGTCACCCGCGAGGCGGTGCCCGCGGACGAGGACGGGCCGACCCGGCTGTGGCGGTACGCCCTCAGCACCGAACCGGAACGTGCGGGACTGCTCGACACGGACCCGGTCGGGGTGTACGAGACGGAGCTGACCGATGTGCGCAGCGTGCTGTCGTACCGGTCGGGCTGGTACCTGGGCCGGATGACCGGGACACCGGACGAGCGCGGCACGCTGTGGCGGCAGGACACGGACGGGGCCCGCCCCGTCCGCTGCGGCGCGGACGAGACCCACCGCTGCTGGAGCGGCCCGGCGGCGTCCCTGTCCTACTGGGAGGAGACCGGCGACGTGTGGTCCCAGTCCGGCCGGATGCTGTTCGCCCTGCCGCTGGCGTCCGTGGACCGGTCCCTGGACTAGGACCTGTCCGCACCCTGATCAGGCGTTCGACAGAAGCTCGTGCCGGATGGTTCCCTTTCGGGCATGACGACCATCTCCGTGACCACCTGGTCCCTGGAGCAGACCGCGCCCACCGATCTCCTTCCGGCCGCCGTGCCCGAGGGGGACGTGCGGGTCGTCCGCTCCGAGGTGCCCTCCCCCGAGTTCAGCCGCTTCCTGTACGCCTCGGTCGGCGGGGACATCCGCTGGACCGACCGGCTGGGCTGGACGTACGCGCGGTGGCTGGAGCACCTGGACCGGCCCGAGGTGGAGACCTGGGTCGCCTACGACCGGGGGACGCCGGCCGGGTACGTGGAGCTGGAGGCCCAGGAGGACGGGGCCGTCGAGATCGTCTACTTCGGGCTGCTGCCCGCCTTCCGGGGGCGGCGCATCGGCGGGCACCTGCTGTCGTACGGCACGGCCCGCGCCTGGGACCTGGCGGACCGCCGGCCGGAGCTGAAGCCGACCACGCGGGTGTGGCTGCACACCTGCAGCAAGGACGGTGAGCACGCCATGGACAACTACCGGCGCCGGGGCTTCACCCTGTTCGACACCAAGGTCGAGGACGAGCCGGAGGCACCGACGCCGGGCCCGTGGGCCGGGGCCTACCCCGTCTGACCAGCACGGACAAGACCGCCTGCGGCGCTTGTGACCAAGCACACCCTTGTCTCTCATTCCGAGACAAGGGTGTCCGCATTTTGGACGAAGCTGGACTGTGTCCAGATCGCCATGACACGCTTCCGTCATGTCTGGAACTGGAATCGCCTTGGTGAGTCGGCGGCACGTCGACCTCGGCCGCATGTCCAGCGCCATCTGTCCGGCGCGCTGAGAGCACCCGGCACCGCCCGACATCCCCTTCTTCGCCCCACTCCCCGCGCAATGACGCGCACTTGAATCCGTGCGCACATATACGCAGGTCAGAGCCTCCCTCCCGCCGCCCGACCAGCACCCCTCATCGACGGCGCCGCGCGCCGACACCATCCCATCGCTGTCCCGAAGGACGTATCAACCATGGCCGCCACCCCGCAGAACCCTGCCGCCGCGCAGCAGCCTGCCACCGCGACTCCCCGCCGCAAGGTGAGCCGTCACCGCGGAGAGGGACAGTGGGCCGTGGGTCACTTCACCCCGCTCAACGGCAACGAGCAGGTGAAGAAGGACGACGACGGTCTCAATGTGCGGACACGCATTGAGACGATCTACTCCAAGCGCGGTTTCGACTCGATCGACCCCGGTGACCTGCGCGGCCGGATGCGCTGGTGGGGTCTGTACACCCAGCGCAAGCAGGGCATCGACGGCGGGAAGACGGCCGTCCTGGAGCCGGAGGAGCTGGACGACAGCTACTTCATGCTGCGCGTCCGTATCGACGGCGGTGCGCTGACCACCGCGCAGTTGCGGGTCATCGGCGAGATCTCGCAGGAGTTCGCGCGCGGCACGGCCGACATCACCGACCGGCAGAACGTCCAATACCACTGGATCCGCATCGAGGACGTCCCCGAGATCTGGAACCGCCTGGAGGCCGTCGGTCTGTCCACGGTCACCGCCTGCGGCGACACGCCCCGCGTGATGATCGGCTCCCCCGTCGCGGGCATCGCCGAGGACGAGATCATCGACGGCACGCCGGCGCTGGAGGAGATGAAGCGCCGGGTCCTGAACAACCCGGCGTACTCGAACCTGCCTCGGAAGTTCAAGACCGCGATCTCCGGGTCGCCGGTGCTGGACGTGGTGCACGAGATCAACGACGTGGCCTTCGTCGGCGTCGAGCACCCCGAGCACGGGCCGGGCTTCGACCTGTGGGTCGGCGGCGGCCTGTCCACCAACCCCAAGCTGGGCGTGCGCCTGGGCGCCTGGGTGCCGATCGACGACGTGCCCGACGTCTACGAGGGCGTCATCTCGATCTTCCGTGACTACGGCTACCGGCGGCTGCGCAACCGCGCCCGCCTGAAGTTCTTGGTCGCCGACTGGGGGGCGGAGAAGTTCCGCCAGGTGCTGGAGGACGAGTACCTGAAGCGGAAGCTGACCGACGGCCCCGCACCCGCCGAGCCGACCAGCCGCTGGCGCGACCACATCGGCGTGCACCGGCAGAAGGACGGCCACTACTACGTCGGCTTCGCCCCGCGCGTCGGCCGCGTCGACGGCACGGTCCTGACCAAGATCGCCGACCTGGCGGAGACCCACGGCTCGGGCCGGGTGCGCACCACGGTCGAGCAGAAGATGATCGTCCTCGACGTCGAGGAGGGGCAGGTCGACTCCCTCGTCGAGTCCCTGGAGGCGCTGGACCTCACCGCCCGGCCCTCCACCTTCCGGCGCGGCACGATGGCCTGCACCGGCATCGAGTTCTGCAAGCTCGCCATCGTCGAGACCAAGGCGCGCGGCGCCTCGCTCATCGACGAGCTGGAGCGGCGCCTCCCGGAGTTCGACGAGCCCCTCACCATCAACCTCAACGGCTGCCCGAACGCCTGTGCCCGCATCCAGACCGCGGACATCGGTCTCAAGGGCCAACTGGTGCTGAACGCCGAGGGCGAGCAGGTCGAGGGCTACCAGGTGCACCTGGGCGGCGCGCTCGGCCTGGAGCCCGGCTTCGGCCGCAAGGTGCGCGGCCTGAAGGTCACGGCCGAGGAGCTGCCGGACTACGTGGAGCGCGTCCTCAAGCGCTACCAGGCCGAGCGCGAGGACGGCGAGCGCTTCGCCCGTTGGGTGGCCCGCGCCTCCGAGGAGGCCCTGTCGTGAGCGAGCGCGCCGCGCCGTTCCACTGCCCCTACTGCGGGGACGAGGACCTGCGTCCGGGGGAGCAGGGATGGGGGTCCCCCCGCGCGAGCGCAGCCGAGCGTGGGGGAGGGGCGTGGGAATGCGGCGCGTGCAACCGAGCCTTTCAGCTGAAGTTCCTCGGGCTGCTCGCCCGGGGACTTGAGCGATCCGACACGGGAGGGGACCGGACATGACCGCTGTTCAGGAAGAGCGCACCACCGAGGACCTGAAGGCACTGGCCGAGCAGGCGGGCCGGGACCTGGAGGACGCCTCCGCCCCGGAGATCCTCCGGTGGGCCGCCGAGACCTTCGGCAAGCGGTTCTGCGTGACCTCCTCGATGGAGGACGCGGTCGTCGCCCACCTCGCCTCCCGCGCGATGCCCGGAGTGGACGTGGTGTTCCTCGACACCGGCTACCACTTCCCGGAGACCATCGGCACCCGCGACGCGGTGGAGGCCGTGATGGACGTGAACGTCATCACGCTCACCCCGCGGCAGACGGTCGCCGAGCAGGACGCGGAGTACGGCCCGAAGCTGCACGACCGCGACCCCGACCTGTGCTGCAAGCTGCGCAAGGTCCGGCCGCTGGAGGAGGGCCTGAAGGGCTACGTGGCCTGGGCGACCGGCCTGCGCCGCGACGAGTCCCCGACCCGGGCGAACACCCCGGTCGTCGGCTGGGACGAGAAGCGGCGGAAGGTGAAGATCTCCCCCATCGCGAAGTGGTCACAGGAAGATGTGCAAACGTACGTCGACGAGCACGGCGTCCTCACGAATCCGCTGCTGATGGACGGCTACGCCTCCGTGGGCTGCGCGCCCTGCACCCGCCGGGTGCTGGAGGGCGAGGACGCCCGCGCCGGCCGCTGGGCGGGCCGCGCCAAGACCGAGTGCGGGCTGCACGGCTGACATGACGACGACCACCGAGATCCAGGAGAACCACGTGACGACCGGAGCCACCGTCTGGCTCACGGGTCTGCCGAGCGCAGGCAAGACCACCATCGCCCACGAGCTGGCGGGCCGGCTGCGCGAGCAGGGCCGCCGGGTCGAGGTGCTCGACGGCGACGAGATCCGCGAGTTCCTCTCCGCGGGCCTCGGCTTCACCCGCGAGGACCGGCACACCAACGTGCAGCGCATCGGCTTCGTCGCCGAACTGCTCGCCCGCAACGGCGTCATCGCGCTCGTCCCGGTCATCGCGCCCTACGCGGACAGCCGGGACGCGGTCCGCAAGCGGCACGGGACGAACGGCACGCCGTACGTCGAGGTGCATGTGGCGACCCCGGTCGAGGTGTGCTCCGTACGCGATGTGAAGGGCCTGTACGCCAAGCAGGCCGCGGGCGAACTCACCGGGCTGACCGGTGTGGACGACCCGTACGAGGAGCCCGAGACACCCGATCTGCGGATCGAGTCCCAGAACCAGACCGTGCAGGAGTCCGCGGCGTCGGTGCACGCCGCGCTCAGCGAAAGGGGACTGGCATGACGACCGTCGCCACCGTGAAGGAGGGCACGGACAGTCCGTACGCCCTCTCCCACCTGGACGCCCTCGAGTCCGAGGCGGTGCACATCTTCCGCGAGGTGGCGGGTGAGTTCGAGAAGCCGGTGATCCTGTTCTCCGGCGGCAAGGACTCCATCCTCATGCTGCACCTGGCGCTGAAGGCGTTCACCCCGGCGCCGGTCCCGTTCTCGCTGCTGCACGTCGACACCGGGCACAACTTCCCCGAGGTCCTCGACTACCGCGACCGCACGGTCGAGAAGCACGGGCTGCGGCTGCACGTCGCCTCCGTGCAGGACTACATCGACCGCGGGGTGCTCAAGGAGCGCCCGGACGGCACCCGCAACCCGCTGCAGACCGTGCCGCTCACCGAGAGGATCCAGAGCGAGAAGTTCGACGCCGTGTTCGGCGGCGGGCGCCGCGACGAGGAGAAGGCCCGCGCGAAGGAGCGGGTGTTCTCGCTGCGCGACGAGTTCTCCCAGTGGGACCCGCGCCGCCAGCGCCCCGAGCTGTGGAACCTGTACAACGGCCGGCACGCCCCCGGTGAGCACGTCCGCGTGTTCCCGCTGTCCAACTGGACCGAGCTGGACGTGTGGCAGTACATCGCCCGCGAGGGCATCGAGCTGCCGGAGATCTACTACGCGCACGAGCGCGAGGTGTTCGCCCGCAACGGCATGTGGCTGACCGCCGGTGAGTGGGGCGGCCCGAAGGGCGGCGAGACCGTCGAGAAGCGGCTGGTGCGCTACCGCACGGTGGGCGACATGTCCTGCACCGGCGCGGTGGACTCCGACGCCGACACCATCGAGAAGGTGATCACCGAGATCGCCGCCTCCCGGCTCACCGAGCGCGGTGCCACCCGCGCCGACGACAAGCTCTCCGAGGCCGCGATGGAAGACCGCAAGCGCGAGGGGTACTTCTAAAAATGAGCACCATCACCACCGAGGAGCTCGCGGCCACCACGCTGCTGCGGTTCGCCACCGCCGGTTCCGTCGACGACGGCAAGTCCACCCTGGTGGGCCGGCTGCTGCACGACTCCAAGTCGGTCCTCACCGACCAGCTGGAGGCCGTGGAGCGGGCGTCGGCCAGCCGGGGCCAGGAGGCGCCCGACCTCGCGCTGCTCACCGACGGCCTGCGGGCCGAGCGGGAGCAGGGCATCACCATCGACGTGGCCTACCGCTACTTCGCCACGCCCCGGCGCCGGTTCATCCTCGCCGACACCCCGGGCCATGTGCAGTACACGCGGAACATGGTCACCGGCGCCTCCACGGCCGAGCTGACCGTGGTCCTGGTCGACGCCCGCAACGGTGTGGTCGAGCAGACCCGCCGGCACGCCGCCATCGCCGCCCTGCTGCGCGTCCCGCACGTCGTCCTCGCCGTCAACAAGATGGACCTGGTCGACTACCGGGAGTCCGTGTTCGCGGGAATCGCCGAGGAGTTCACGGCGTACGCGACCGAGCTGGGCGTCCCCGAGGTCACCGCGATCCCGATCTCGGCACTGGTCGGCGACAACGTGGTGGAGCCGTCCGCGCACATGGACTGGTACGGCGGCCCCACCGTGCTGGAGCACCTGGAGACCGTCCCGGTCAGCCACGACCTGGCGCACTGCCACGCCCGGCTGCCCGTGCAGTACGTGATACGGCCGCAGAGCGCCGAGCACCCCGACTACCGGGGCTACGCGGGCCAGATCGCCGCGGGCACGTTCCGGGTGGGCGACCCGGTGACCGTGCTGCCGTCCGGGCGGACGACGACGGTCACGGGGATCGACCTGCTGGGCGAGCCGGTCGACATCGCCTGGACGCCGCAGTCGGTGACGCTGCTGCTGGCCGACGACATCGACATCTCCCGCGGTGACCTGATCGTGCCCAGCAAGGACGCGCCGGCCACCTCGCAGGACGTCGAGGCCACCGTGTGCCATGTCGCCGACCAGCCGCTGACCGTCGGCCACCGGGTGCTGCTCAAGCACGGCACCCGCACCGTCAAGGCGATCGTGAAGGACATCCCGTCCCGGCTGACGCTGGACGACCTGTCGCTGCACCCGCACCCCGGCACCCTCAACGCCAACGACATCGGCCGGGTGAAGATCCGTACCGCCGAACCGCTGCCCGCCGACTCCTACGCGGACTCGCGGCGCACCGGTTCGTTCATCCTCATCGACCCCAGCGACGGCACCACGCTCACCGCCGGCATGGTCGGTGAGTCCTTCGCCGCACCGGAGCCCGTCAAGGACGGGACCGAGGACGACGGGTGGGACTTCTGAGCATGAACTCCACCGATTTCTACTCCGAGTTCGCGAAGGAGGGCGGCCGCGTCGGCAGCGGTGCTCTCGGCAGCGGGCAGGGCGGGGTCGACCGATGTGCGCGCTGACGTACGCGCACCGCTCGCGCGCCCTCACCCCCCACCGCCGTAGACGAAAACCTGCCGACTTCCCGGCCACGGCCTGAGAGACCAGGACCGTGACCGCCGGGCCTCCGAGAGGAACACCTCCCGTGCCTGCCACAACCGCCCTGCGCCGTACCCTCGCGGTCATAGCCACGCTCCCGCTGCTCACCCTGGCCGCCTGCGGCTACGGCTCCCAGGCCAAGGACGACGGCGCCGCGAAGGTCGCCGCCGGGGCGAAGAAGACCGACGGTCTCGACTCCGTCAGGATCGGCTACTTCGGCAACCTCACCCACGGCACCGCCCTGGTGGGCAACAAGAAGGGCCTGTTCCAGAAGGAACTGGGCGCCACCGAGGCGAAGTACGCGATCTTCAACGCGGGGCCGTCGGAGATCGAGGCCCTCAACTCCGGTTCCATCGACATCGGTTTCATCGGCCCCTCCCCGGCCATCAACGGCTACACCAAGTCCGGCGGCAAGAACCTGCGCATCATCGGCGGTTCGGCGTCCGGCGGGGTCAAGCTCGTGGTGAACCCGGACAAGGTGAAGTCCCTGAAGGACGTCGAGGGCAAGCGGATCGCGACCCCGCAGCTCGGCAACACCCAGGACGTGGCGTTCCTCAACTGGGTGGCCGAGCAGGGCTGGAAGGTCGACGCCCAGAGCGGCAAGGGCGACGTCACGGTCGTCCGCAGCGACAACAAGGTCACCCCGGACGCGTTCAAGGCCGGGTCGATCGACGGCGCCTGGGTGCCGGAGCCGACCGCGTCGAAGCTGGTCGCGCAGGGCGGCAAGGTGCTGCTGGACGAGGCGTCCCTGTGGCCGGACGAGAAGTTCGTGATCACGAACATCATCGTGCGCCAGGAGTTCCTGGAGAAGCACCCGAAGGCCGTCGAGGCGGTGCTGAAGGCGTCCGTCGAGACCAACAAGTGGATCAACGCCAACCCGGACGAGGCGAAGACCGTCGCCAACGAGCAGCTGGAGGCCGACTCCGGCAAGGCGCTGCCCGCCGAGGTGCTGGACCCGGCGTGGGAGTCGATCACGTTCATCGACGACCCGCTGGCCGCCACCCTCGACGCCCAGGCGGAGCACGCCGTCAAGGCGGGTCTGCTGGAGCAGCCGGACCTGAACGGCATCTACGACCTCACGCTGCTCAACGAGGTCCTGAAGGCCGCCGGTGAACCGGCCGTCGACGACGCCGGACTCGGCGCCAAGTAAGCCCGGATCACGAAGAGTTCCCAGGAGGTGACGACCATGGCCACGACCCTCGCCAAGGCCGCCGACGGCATCGGGGCGGCCACCCACGCCGCCCGCATCGAGCATGTCTCGAAGTCGTTCGCGGGCCCCGCCGGACAGCAGCTCGTGCTGGACGACATCAGCCTCGATGTCGCGCCCGGTGAGTTCGTCACCCTCCTGGGTGCCTCGGGCTGCGGCAAGTCCACGCTGCTCAACCTGGTCGCGGGGCTCGACCGCCCCACGGCCGGCACGATCGGCACGGACGGGCGGCCGGCCCTGATGTTCCAGGAGCACGCCCTCTTCCCGTGGCTGACCGCGGGCAAGAACATCGAACTCGCCCTGAAGCTGCGGGGCGTGCAGAAGAACGAGCGCCGCGAGCGGGCCGAGGAGCTGCTGGAGCTCGTCCGGCTGAAGGGCGCGCACGGCAAGCGGGTGCACGAGCTGTCCGGCGGTATGCGGCAGCGCGTGGCGCTGGCGCGGGCGATCGCCCAGGACAGCCGGCTGCTGCTGATGGACGAGCCGTTCGCGGCGCTGGACGCCATCACCCGGGACGTGCTGCACGACGAGCTGACCAGGATCTGGCGCGAGACGCAGCTCTCCGTCCTGTTCGTCACGCACAACGTGCGCGAGGCCGTGCGGCTCGCGCAGCGGGTGGTGCTGCTGTCCTCCCGTCCGGGCCGGATCGCCCGCGAGTGGACGGTGGGCATTCCGCATCCGCGCCGTATCGAGGACACCGCCGTGGCGGAACTGTCCGTCGAGATCACCGAAGAACTCCGTGGGGAGATCCGCCGTCATGGCCAGCACTGAGACGACCGCGAAGGACAAGGACGGGGGCGACCTCGCCGGTCTGGAGGCGGGCCTCGACGCACTGGAGACGGTGCAGACCGGACGCAAGCCGTTCCGGCAGACCTTCGTGGAGAAGATCCTGCCGCCCCTCATCGCCATCGCCCTGGTGCTGGCGGTGTGGCAGGCCCTGGTGTCGTTCAAGATCGTCGACGATCCGACCAAGCTGCCCTCGCCGGGCGCGGTGTGGGACGTCCTGCGTGAGGCGTGGCTCCAGGGCGAGCTGCTCGGCTACATCTGGACCAGCGTCTCGCGCGGTCTGCTCGGCTTCTTCTTCGCGCTGCTGATCGGCACCCCGCTGGGGCTGCTGGTGGCGCGGGTGAAGTTCGTGCGCGCGGCGATCGGGCCGATCCTGTCCGGTCTGCAGTCGCTGCCGTCGGTGGCGTGGGTGCCGCCGGCGGTGATCTGGCTGGGTCTGAACAACCAGATGATGTACGCCGTCATCCTGCTCGGCGCGGTCCCCTCGATCGCCAACGGCCTGGTCTCCGGCGTCGACCAGGTGCCCCCGCTGTTCCTGCGGGCCGGCCGGACGCTGGGCGCGACGGGGCTGAGGGGCACCTGGCACATCGTGCTGCCGGCCGCGCTGCCGGGCTATGTGGCGGGTCTGAAGCAGGGCTGGGCGTTCTCCTGGCGTTCGCTGATGGCCGCGGAGATCATCGCGTCCTTCCCGGACCTCGGCGTGGGCCTCGGCCAGCTCCTGGAGAACGGCCGCAACGCCAGCGACATGGCCATGGTCTTCGAGGCCATCCTGCTGATCCTGACCGTCGGTATCGCCATCGACCTGCTGATCTTCAGCCCGCTGGAGCGGTGGGTGCTGCGCAGCCGCGGTCTGCTGGTGAGGAGCTGAGGGACACCATGCGCCGTCCGGTACTTCTCGTCGTCGCCCACGGCAGCCGCGACCCGCGGCACGCCGCGACCGTGCACGCCCTGGTGCGGCGGGTGCGGTCGCTGCGGCCGGGGCTGCGCGTGGAGACCGGGTTCCTGGACTTCAACATCCCCTCCGTCAAAGGGGTGCTGGAGTCCCTGGACGCGGAGGGCGTCCGCGACGTGGTCGCCCTCCCGCTGCTGCTGACCCGCGCCTTCCACGCCAAGGCGGACATCCCGGCGGTGCTGGCCGAGGCGCCGCCGCGGCTGCGGATCCGCCAGGCCGAGGTGCTGGGCCCCTCACCGCTGCTGACGTCGGCGCTGGAGCGCCGGCTGTACGAGGCGGGCCTCACGCCCGCCGACAAGTCCTCGACCGGGGTCGTACTGGCCTCGGCGGGGTCCTCCGACCCGGAGGCGATCGCAGTGATCGCAGAAATCGCGCGGGAGTGGCGGCACACCGGTTGGTGCGCCGTGCGGCCTGCGTTCGCCTCCGCATCCCTCCCCCGCACCGAGCAGGCGGTACGCGAACTGCGCGCCCTCGGCTGCGCACGCGTCGCCGTCGCCCCGTACGTCCTGGCCCCCGGCTTCCTCCCCGACCGGATCGCCCGGGGCGCGGCGGAGGCGGACGTCCTCGCGGACGTGCTGGGCCCGGCGCCGGAGGTGGCGCGGGTGCTGCTGGAGCGGTACGACGAGGCCCGGGTGCCGCTGCTCGCGGCGGTCGGCGCCTGATCTCAGCCCTCGGTGAGCTCCACCAGTCTGCACACCGTGTTCCAGTTGCGGCTGGTGGCGACGACGCCCTTGTTGACACGGGGCCTGGCCAGGTGTTCGGCGAGTCCGGAGCGGCCCAGGCCGTTCGGGGCGTACAGGTAGAGCGCGCGGTCGCCCAGGCGGAACTCCTCGGGCAGATACGCCTCCTGGTCGATCTCGGCGAAGCGCTCGGGGGTGACGGGCGCGGAGAAGTAGGTGACGTGGAGCTGCTTGGGCTCCAGCTCGCCGGCCGGGAACGGGCAGGAGTCGACGATCCCCTTCAGATAGGCGTGGTCGCGCACGATCACGTCCACGGCGAAGCCGAAGTGCCGCTCGACGGCCGCCGACAGCTCCGCGGCCAGTGACTCCTCGTCGCCGTGCGTGGCGGTGAACACCGCCTGGCCGCTCTGCAGATGGGTGCGCACCCCGTCGTGACCGAGCCCGTCCATGAGGGCGCGCAGTTCGGCCATCGGGACTTTCCTGCTGCCGCCCACGTTGATCCCGCGCAGCAGCGCCGCGTATCTCGTCGTCGCCATGCGTACACCCTAGGACGGCCGTCGTACCCCGCGGGGGTGTGCCCGACGGCGGCGGCGTACCGGAACCCTGATCACCGGCCCCGACACGCCCGGATACGTGTAGGGGGCCGCTGTCCTCCCCAGTGGGGAGGGGACGGGCGCCGATGGGATGACCCGGGGTTCCCGGGCTTCACCGGACAGCACGACGAGACGGGCTTATCCGGCCCATACCTTCGAAAGTGTCAGGTGGCGGCAGGGGGTCGCTGCCGAACACGAGGGAGCGAGCCCGTCATGGGGAACGGAGAATCACGGGTGCGGGGCCTCGCCGCACGGGCCGGCGGCTGGAGCGCCCGGCACCGCTGGGCGGCCGTCGGCATCTGGGTGCTGTTCGTCGTGCTGGCGATGGGACTCGGTTCGGCCGCGGGCCGGGTCGACGTCGGTGACAGCGATCAGCTCAAGGGAGAGACCAGCACCGCCGCCCGCATCATCGAGGACGCCGGCATCGAGGAGCCGGCCAGTGAGACCGTGCTCGTCCAGGCCAAGGGCGAGGGACTCACGGCCACGGACGCCGAGTTCCGGTCGGCGGTCACCGCGGTCCTCACGGCTGTGGAGAAGACCGGCGAGGCCACGGACGTCACCTCGCCGTACGAGAGCGACACCATCTCGAAGGACGGGCGCAGCGCGCTGGTCCAGTTCGACATACGGGGCGACTCGGACACCGCCGGTGAGCGGATCGAGCCGGTGCTGAACGCCGTGGAGGAGGTTCGGAAGGACCACGAGTCGCTGCGGATCGAGGAGATCGGCGGCGCCAGCATGATGAAGACGTTCGACGACGCGTTCGGCGACGACTTCAAGAAGGCCGAGTACTCCGCGGTGCCGGTGGCCCTCGGCATCCTGCTGATCGCGTTCGGCGCGCTGGTGGCGGCGCTGCTGCCGGTGGCGCTGGCGATCACCGCGATCATGGCGACGATGGGCCTGATGGGCCTGGTCAGCCATCTGCAGCCGATGAGCGAGACCGCGAACTCGGTGATGCTGCTGGTCGGCCTGGCCGTCGGCGTCGACTACTGCCTGTTCTACCTGCGCCGCGAGCGTGAGGAGCGGGCGGCCGGCCGGGACGCGCAGACCGCGCTGCGGATCGCCGCCGCCACCAGTGGCCGCGCGATCGTCGTCTCCGGTGTCACGGTGTGTGTCGCCATGGCGGGCATGCTGTTCACCGGGCTCGCCGAGTTCGAGGCGATGGGCCTGGCCTCGCTGATGGTCGTGGCGGTCGCCATGGTCGGCTCCGTCACCGTCCTGCCCGCGCTCCTCTCGCTGCTGGGCGAGCGGGTCGAGAAGGGCCGCGTGCCGTTCCTGCGCCGGCGCCGCACCGGCGGCAGCGGTGACAGCCGGTTCTGGACGGCCGTACTGAAGCGGGTGCTCGCCAAGCCTGTGCTGTCGGTCGTGGTGGCGACCGGTGCGCTGCTGGCCGTGGCCGCTCCGGCGGTCGGCATGAAGACGCAGAACCTCACCCTTGACCAGGAGTTCGGCGACTCGCTGCCGATCGTGCAGACGTACAACCGGGTCAACGCGGCCTTCCCGGGCGGCTCCGAGCCGGCCGAGGTGGTCGTCAAGGCGGACGACATCAACGCACCCGAGGTGAAGGCCGCGCTCGCCGAGTTCCGTGAGCGGGCGATCAGTTCGGGGGCCTCGCGCGGCCCGGTCGAGATCAAGCTGCACGACCAGCAGAACGTCGCGTTCGTCTACGTCCCGCTGGTGGGCGGCTCCGACCAGGACAAGGCGGGCGCGAGCCTGGACAAGCTGCGCGACGAGGTACGGCCCGCCACGCTCGGCGAGGTCGACGGCGTCGAGGCGCCGATCACCGGACAGGTCGCCGGGAACAAGGACTTCAACGACCAGCTGGTCGGCTCCGTCGTCCCGGTCTTCGCCTTCGTGGTGGTCTTCGCCTTCCTGGTGATGCTGCTGTCGTTCCGCTCGCTGACGGTCGCGATCACCTCGATCGTGCTGAACCTGCTGTCGGTGGGCGCCGCGTACGGCATCCTCGTGGCGGTCTTCCAGCACGGCTGGGGCGCGTCCCTGGTGGGCGCGGAGGGCGTCGGCGCGATCATCACCTGGCTGCCGCTGTTCCTCTTCGTGATCCTGTTCGGCCTGTCGACGGACTACCACGTGTTCGTGGTCTCCCGGATCCGCGAGGCCCGGCTGCGGGGCCGTACGACGCGGGACGCGGTCCAGCACGGTGTGGTCACCACGGCCGGCGTGGTCACCAGTGCCGCGATCATCATGGTCGCCGTGTTCGGGATCTTCGGGACGCTGTCCATGCAGTCCATGAAGCAGATGGGCGTCGGCCTCGCGGCGGCGGTGCTGATCGACGCGACGATCATCCGGGGCGTGCTGCTGCCCGCGGTGATGACGCTGCTCGGCGAGCGCAACTGGTACCTGCCGAAGTGGCTGCACCGGATGCCCGACCTGACCCACGACGAGTCGCCGGAGGCGGTGGCGCCGCCGGTGTCACGGGACGACGAGGGGAAGCGGGTGCCGGTGTGATCCGGTAGGCGCGCCGAGGGCCCGGCGGTTTTCCGCCGGGCCCTTCTCACGACTGCCCGCAGCCACGACGGCGTGATTGCCCGTAGCTGCGCTAAGGCAGTTCTGCCTCGATGAGGTCGGCCGCCCTGTGGGTGCCGCCCTCCTCCGCCATCTCGGCCTGGATGCCCTTCAGCCGCCGTGCGACCTCCGGGTCGTCGACGAGGGCGAGGGCCGCCGCCCTCAACATCTCCGCGTTCGCCTCGCCGGCCGGGACATGCCGAGCCACCCCCAGCCCCTGGAGCATGTCCGCGTTGCCGAACTGGTCCACGGCCTGCGGTACGGCGATCATCGGGGTGGCCGTGGCCAGCCCCTCCTGGCTGCCGCCGGCCCCCGCGTGGGTGACGAACAGGTCGGCCTGCTTCAGGATCGCGAGCTGCGGCACCCAGGACCGCACCTCGACGTTCTCCGGTACGTCCCCCAGCTCGACGGGGTCGACGTGCTTGCCGACCTGGAGCACCAGATGCCAGCCGGGCAGGCCGGCGAACGCCTTGACGCACTCCCGGTAGAAGGCCGGCTGCTTGGTGAAGGACGACCCCAGCGACACCAGGACGACCTTCTCGGCCCCGGCGGGCCGCTGCCAGTCGCCCTCGGCGCTCCGGTCGCCCTGGCAGGCCCCGACGAAGGAGTACACGCTCTCGTCGACCCGGTCGGCGTTGGGCTGGAGGGCCTTGGGGATCAGGACGACGGAGCGGGCGGGGCGGCCCCCGAAGTCGTCGGGATGCATGGTGATCCCGTTCTCCTCCAGCCAGGCGTGGTAGCGGGCGTAGTAGGCCTGGCCCCGCTCGGTCTTCTTCGGCTCCTCCCACATCGGCTCGGCGATCTCCTTCTCGTACCCGTCCCAGGCGACGAGGTTCGGTGAGAGGGAGACGGCGGGCACACCCCAGCGGTGGGCGAGCACCCGGGCCGGGTAGGAGGTGATGTCGTGCAGCACGAGGTCGGGGGTGTCGCCCTCGTAGGCCTCGATGAGCTGCGGAAGCGCCTGGATCGCGTCGGCGAGGAACGGCTCCACGTTGTCCAGCAAGGTGGTGCCCCAGGCCGACGGGTCGTCGTCGGGACCCGGCAGCGTGCTGTTCCACAGCTTGGGCTCGGCGCCGGTCTCGGCGACCTTCTCCTCGAACAGCGGCGGGATCGCGTACGTGACCCGGTGGCCGCGCGCCACGAGCTCGCGGATCACCTCGAGGCTCGGGTTCACGTGCCCGTGGGCGGCGATGGAGAACATGGCGATGTGAGCGGGACTGGTCATGGGCCGACCCTAGACGAGACGATACGTCTCGTGCAACCACATTCCGCGCGCCGCTCAGCGTTGGTAGCGGGCCAGGACCAGGTTCCCGTCCTCCTCCAGCCGTTCGCGCAGCTCGCCGAGACCGATCGCCCCGCTGTAGTACTCCTGGAACGCCGGGGTGGCCACCTTGTCCTTCCACTCGGGGTAGCCGCGCACGGTCTGCGCGGGGGCCGGGCGCAGCTGGGCGGCGAGCGCAGTGCCGGTGGCCCAGCCGTGTTCCGCGGTGTGCAGGGCGGGGTCGGCGAGGGCCTGGCGGCCGGTGGGGAGCATCCAGTCGCCGAGGGCGAGACGGACCGTGTTCCGCGGCTGGAGCAGGAAGTCGAGGAAGGCGGCGGCCTCCTTCTTGTACGGGCAGTCCTGGGCTACGGAGAGGGTCTGCGGGCTGACGCCCTGGGTGAGTCCGCCGGTCCCGGACGGGGCGGGCAGCACCTGCCAGTCGAAGCCCTCCGGCGCCTGCTGGACGATCTGCTGGCGGTAGGAGAAGCCGAGCGGCACCATCGCGTACTTGCCGGCGAAGAAGCCGGGCAGGGTGTCGGAGCCGCCGCTGCCGAGCGTGGTGGGCGAGGCGCTGCGGTCGGTGTTCACCTGCTCGTGCACGGTGCGCGGGACGACCTCGTCGCCCTCCTCGAACCGCACGGTCACCTTGCCGTCGGCGCCCCGGTGGAAGAGCCGGCCGCCGGCGGAGAGGGAGAGGTTGAGCGTGGCCGACACGGGCTCCTTGAGCGGCCAGGCGACGCCGTACTTCCCGTCGCCCGCGAGTCGTTCCGTCACCTGACGGAACTCGTCCCAGCTCCAGGGGTGTTCGGGGGTCGGAACGCGGACGCCGGACTCCTTCAGCCAGGTGGCGTTGGCGATGAGCACGCGCGGTTCCTGGAGGAAGGGGACGCCGTAGACGCCGTCGTCGAAGGTGACGGTCTCCCAGCCGCTGGGCGGGATGTCGGACTTCAGCCGCTCGGGCAGCAGGCCCGTCAGGTCGGCCAGGTAACCGCCGTAGGCGAAGTCGGCGAGGTCGTCGGAGGCGTCGTGGATGATGTCGGGGGCCTCGCCGCCCTCGAAGGAGGTGAGGAGCTGGTCGTGGACGCTGTCCCAGCTGCCCTGGACGTACTCCACCCGGACGTCCGGGTGCGTGGCGTTCCACTCCTCGACCAGTTCCCTGTTGGCCTCGACCGACTCCTTCTGCCAGGCCAGGGACTGGAAGCGCAGGGTGACGCGGCCGTCGTCGCGGGTGCCGCCGGAGGAGCAGCCCGCGAGGAGCAGGGCGACGGCGAGGGCCGCCACGAGGATCCTGGTCCGCATCAGCTCTTCACCGCCCCGGTGAGCATGCCGCCCGTGATCCGCCGCTGGATGATCGCGAAGACGACCAGGGAGGGCAGCGTCGCGAGGAACGCGGCGGCCGCCAGCGGGCCGAGGTCGGCGACTCCCTCGGCACCGATGAAGTGGGTGAGGACGACCGGCAGGGTCTGTTTCTCCGGGGTCTTGAGCAGGACGAGCGCGAAGAAGAACTCGTTCCACGCGGTGACGAAGGCGAACAGCGCGGTCGCCACGATCCCCGGTGCGAGCAGTGGTGCGGTCACCGACACCAGGATCCGCAGCCGCCCGGCCCCGTCGACGGCCGCCGCCTCCTCCAGCTCGGCCGGCACGGCACGGACGTATCCGGTGAGCATCCACAGGGCGAAGGGCAGCGCCCAGACCACGTAGACCAGCACCAGACCGGGCACGGAGTCGATCAGCCGCAGGTTCTTCAGCACCAGGAACAGCGGGACGATCAGCAGGACGAACGGGAACGCCTGGCTGACCACCACCCAGCCGGTCGCGGCCCGGGCGAGCGCGGTGCGGTGACGGGCCATCACATACGCCATCGGGGTGGCGACGACGACGGCGACGACGGCCGACGCGAGCGCGGCGAGCAGGGAGTTGAGGGCGGCCCGCAGCAGTGGCTGTTCGTCGAAGGCCTGGCGGAAGTTGGCGAGGGTGGGGTCCCGGGGGATCCAGGCCGGGTGCAGACCGGCCAGCTCGGTCGGCGGCTTGAAAGCGGTGGAGAGCAGCCAGAGGAACGGAAAGGCGAGGAAGACGAGGTACGCGAGCAGCGCGGCGTACTGGCCGACGCGGGCGCCGGTGGAGGTCCTCATGCCTTGTCACCTCCCCGGAGCCGGCCGGCGAGGAAGACGGCCAGCACGATCGAGATCGCGGCGACCATGACACAGCCCATCGCCGCCGCGTAGCCGAACTGCCCGTAGCGGAAGGCCTCTTCGTAGGCGAAGAGCATGGGCAGCCGGGTGCGTCCGCCGGGGCCGCCGTTGGTCAGCACGTAGACCAGGGCGAAGGAGTTGAAGTTCCAGATCAGGTTGAGCGCCGTGATGGCGAGGGCGACGGGGCGGATGGCGGGCCAGGTGACCGTGCGGAAGCGACGCCAGGCGCCGGCGCCGTCGACGGCCGCCGCCTCGTGCAGCTCGCGCGGGGTGTTCTGGAGCCCGGCGAGCAGCGCGACCGTGGTCTGGGGCATTCCGGCCCACACGCCGACGACGATCACCGCGGGCAGGGCGGTGGCGAGCCCGCTGAGCCAGTCCCGGCCGTCACCCAGACCGAGGTCGCGCAGCGTCTCGTTGAGGAGGCCGGCGTCCGGGTTGTAGACGATCCGCCACATGACGCCGACGACGATCTCGGGCATCGCCCAGGGGACGATCGCCAGGGCGCGGGCGAGCCAGCGCAGTCTCAGGTCCTGGCTGAGCAGCAGGGCGAGGCCGAGCGCCAGCAGGAACTGCGGCACCGTCACGCCGACCGCCCACACCAGGCCGATCCGGAACGACTCCCAGAACAGCGTGTCGTGCAGCAGGTCCTGGAAGTTGAGGGTGCCGATCCACCGGGTCGGCTCGGTGCGGCCGGACTGGGCGTCGGTGAAGGCCAGCAGGATGCCGTGGAGCAGCGGGCCGACGCTGAGGACGAGGATCGGGATCAGTGCGGGCAGCACCAGGAACCACGGGCCGTGGTCGACGGCGCGGTCCGGCCGACGGGCCTGGCGAGGCGCGCGGGGCGCCGGTCTCCTCACCTCGGTCACCGATGTCATGGAATCAGCCCCTTTGCGCGGCGCGGGTGGGCCAGGTCATGGTCGTGAAGGCCTCCTGCCTCGTCAAGGCACCGCGCACACCGCCGCCACCTGTGCGAATGCGACACTGGCCGACGGATGGCCGGATACCGGCGGTCGGACGGGGCCGGTGATCGGGCGTGGACGGACACGGAGGCGGAGGCGGACGGATGGACGAGGCACGGGCGCGGGACGTGCTCGCGGCGGCGGGGGTGCTGCCCGGTGCGGCAGCGGACGCGCGGTTGCTCGCCCTCGGCGAGAACGCGGTGTTCGCCGCCGGTGACCTGGTCGTCAAGGTGGGCCGCGACGCCGAGCTGCTGGAGCGGGCCCGCCGGGAGCTGGCCATCGCGGGGTGGCTGGCGGAGGAGGGCGTGCCGGCGGTGCGGGCGGCCGAGCCGGAGGCGCTGCTGGTCGACGGCCACCCGGTGACCGTGTGGCACCGGCTGCCGGAGACGGTACGGCCCGCCGAACCCCGGGATCTGGCCGAACTGCTGCGGCTGGTCCACGCACTGCCCACTCCCCCCTTCGGCCTTCCGCCCCGCGAGCTGCTGGGCGGTGTGGAACGCTGGCTGCGGCTGGCGGGCGACGCGATCGACCCCGCGGACGCGGCGTATCTGCGCGAGCGGCGTGACGGCTTCGCGTCGGCCGCGGCGGCGCTGACCCCCCACCTGCCGCCGGGCCCCGTCCACGGGGACGCGCTGCCCCGCAATGTGCACATCGGGCCGGACGGGCCGGTCCTGGTCGACCTGGAGACCTTCTCGGCCGATCTGCGCGAGCACGACCTGGTGGTCATGGCCCTCTCGCACGACCGTTACGGGCTGCCGGACGAGGCGTACGCGTCCTTCACCGCCGCCTACGGCTGGGACGTGCGCGCCTGGGAGGGCTGCTCGGTGCTGCGCGGCGCGCGGGAGACCGCCAGCTGCGCCTGGGTCGCCCAGCACGCGCCGGGCAACCCCAAGGCACTGGCCGAGTTCCGGCGCCGGGTGGCGTCGCTGCGGGACGGGGACGAGGCCGTGCGCTGGTATCCCTTCTGACCGTCCGGCCTTCGGACCGCCCGGCGCGTCAGACCCGCTCGCCCGCCGGCTCCCGCAGCGGCCAGGTGCCGTCGACCACCGCGGTGGTGTCGCCCTTGCGGCGCAGGAAGTCCTGGAAGTCCGCCGCCCACGCGGCGTACCACTGGATCTGGCGGCGGTGCAGCTCCGCCGGGTCGAGGGCCGCCACCTTGGGGTGGCGGCCGGCTATCGCGCAGGCCAGCCGGGCCGCGGCGAGGGCGTCGGCGGTCGCGTCGTGCGCCGCGTCGAGGACGACGCCGTACTCCGCGCAGACCGCTTCGAGGTTGCGCTTGCCGCGCCGGTAGCGGTCGACGGAGCGGTCGATGGTGTACGGATCGATGACCGGGCCGGGATCGGCGCCGCCCAGGCGGTCGCGCAGGGACGGCAGCCCGTACCGCCGCAGTTCGGCGGAGAGCAGGGACAGGTCGAAGGCGGCGTTGTAGGCGACGACCGGGACCCCCGTCCTCCAGTGGGCGGTGAGGACGTCGGCGATGGCGTCGGCGACCCGGTCGGCGGGGCTGCCCTCGGCGGTCGCCCGTTCGTTGCTGATGCCGTGGACGGCCACCGCGTCCTCCGGGATCGGTACGCCCGGGTCGGCCAGCCACTCCCGGCGGTCCCCCGGCTCTCCCGCCCTGACCTCGATCACGGCCCCCGTGACGATCCGTGCCTCGCGCGGGTCGGTACCCGTCGTCTCCAGGTCGAAGCCGATCAGCAGCTCCCGGTGCCAGCCCATGGGCTGTCCCCCTTCTGTGTGGTGCGTTCCCCCAGTGGTTCCCACCTTCGCACGCACCACTGACAATCAGAGGATCGCGTTCCGCTTACCGGCCCCGACCCGGGGCGTTCAGGACACCGGGCGCGAATCCGTCCACATCAGCTCGAATTCCTCGCGGTAGGTGGGGAACAGCCCGCCCTCCTCGACTCCACCCGGCTTGACCACTTTGGTCCCGTTGCGCAGGACCAGTACCGGTGCCTCCATGCCCCGGGCCCGGCGCAGATGGTTCTGCACGACCGCGATGCCGTCCGACCCGTCCCCGTCGACGAGGTAGGCGGTGCAGCGGGGCGTCTCGTCGTAGACCTGGATCTCGAAGGCGCCGGGGTCGTGCAGCCGGGAGCGGACCCGGCGCATGTGCAGGATGTTCATCTCGACGCTGCGGCCGAGCTCGCCGCGCTTGAGGCCGAGTTCGCGCTCGCGGCGCTTGACCGCGCTGGAGGCCGGGTTCAGGAACAGCAGCCGCACCCGGCAGCCGGACTCCGCCAGCCGCACCAGACGGCGTCCGGAGAAGTTCTGCACCAGCAGGTTGAGGCCGATGCCGAGGGCGTCGAGCCGGCGGGCCCCGCCGAAGATGTCCTCGGCCGGGAACTGGCGCAGCAGCCGCACCCGGTCCGGGTGGACGGCGACCACGTCGGCGTACCGGTCGCCGACCAGGTCCTCGACCGCGTCGACGGGCAGCCGGCGCGCGGACGGCACGTCGCCGCCGGCGCCGAGCATCTCGAGGAGCCGCGCGGAGGCCCGCTCGGCCTGGGCGAGGACCGCCTCGGACAGCGCGCGGTTGCGGGAGACGACGTTGCGGGTGACCTCCAGCTCGTCCAGGGCGAGTTCGACGTCCCGGCGGTCGTCGAAGTACGGCTCGAAGCAGGGCCAGTGCGCCACCATCAGCTCGCGCAGCTGCGGCAGTGTGAGGAAGGACAGGACGTTGTCGTCGGCCGGGTCGAGCAGATAGCCCTTGCGGCGGCTGACCTCGCGCACGGCGACCGCGCGCTGCACCCACTCCTGCCCGGCGGGTCCGGCGGCGGCGACCACCCAGTCGTCGCCGTGCACGGGCTCGTAGACGGGCCGCAGCACGGCCGCCACGACCGCGCGCAGCCGCTGCTCGACGAGGTTCAGCCAGATGTAGGCGCGGCCGGCCCGCTGGGCGCGGGTGCGCACCTCGCGCCAGGCGTCGGCGCCCCAGTCCAGCTCCGGCCCGATGGAGCCCGCGTCCATCGGCCGTGCCAGGGACACCGCACCGGGCGGGACGTCCGTGGAACTGCTCCCCTCGTGACCGTCGTCACCAGGGGGCAGTTCCAGCCCTCCCGCGCCCACCCGCTTACCGCCTTCCGCTCCCCCGAGCACTCCCGTCCCGACGATCAAGGAGAGTACTCCGCCAGCGGCGCGCGGTGCAGCCCGATGGACAGGGTCGTTTCCCAACTTCCCGCAATCACTGGACCGTTCCGCCCTGGGAGTCCCCGGGAGTGAGCTGATTCATAGCGGAACAAGCGGTGGGCACGGGTCATCGGACCCGGCGGACCTGGGTAGAAGGTGGTTCCCGTCCGTTCGGGGAGACACGGAAACACTCGGAGCCAAGGCGCCCCACCGGCGCCGTACACCTGAAAGAGTCGTATCCATGCAGGTCTGGCCTGGCGAGGCGTATCCGCTCGGTGCCACGTACGACGGCGCCGGAACGAACTTCGCGGTCTTCACGGAGGCCGCGGACCGAGTGGAGCTGTGTCTGCTGCACGACGACGGCTCCGAGACCGCGATCGAACTGCGCGAGAGCGACGCGTTCGTGCGGCACGCGTACCTGCCCGGGGTCATGCCCGGGCAGCGGTACGGCTTCCGTGTGCACGGGCCGTACGCCCCCGAGCGGGGGCTGCGCTGCAATTCGGCGAAGCTGCTGCTCGACCCGTACGCGCGTGCGATCAGCGGGGAGATCGACTGGGGCGAGGAGGTGTACGGCTACCACTTCGACGACCGCGACCGGCGCAACGACCTCGACTCGGCGCCGCACACGATGACGTCGGTCGTGGTCAATCCGTACTTCGACTGGGGCGACGACCGGCGCCCCCGTACGGAGTACCACCACACGGTGATCTACGAGGCCCACGTCAAGGGCCTCACCATGCGCCACCCGGGGCTGCCCGAGGAGCTGCGCGGCACCTACGCGGCCCTCGCGCACCCGGCGGTGATCGAGCACCTGACCGAGCTGGGGGTGACGGCGCTGGAGCTGATGCCGGTGCACCAGTTCGTCAACGACCACCGGCTGGTGGACATGGACCTGAACAACTACTGGGGCTACAACACGATCGGTTTCTTCGCCCCGCACAACGCCTACGCGTCCTGGGGCGACCGGGGCCAGCAGGTGCTGGAGTTCAAGTCGGCGGTGAAGGCACTGCACGAGGCGGGGATCGAGGTGATCCTCGACGTGGTCTACAACCACACCGCCGAGGGCAACCACCTGGGTCCCACGCTGTCCCTCAAGGGCATCGACAACCCGTCGTACTACCGGCTGACCGACGACCCCCGGTACTACATGGACACGACGGGCACGGGGAACTCGCTGCTCATGCGGTCCCCGCACGTACTGCAGATGATCATGGACTCGCTGCGGTACTGGGTCACCGAGATGCACGTCGACGGGTTCCGCTTCGATCTGGCGGCGACCCTCGCGCGGCAGTTCCACGAGGTGGACCGGCTGTCGTCGTTCTTCGACCTGGTGCAGCAGGACCCGATCGTCTCCCAGGTGAAGCTGATCGCCGAGCCGTGGGACGTGGGCGAGGGCGGCTACCAGGTGGGCAACTTCCCGCCGCTGTGGACCGAGTGGAACGGCAAGTACCGCGACACCGTGCGGGACCTGTGGCGGGGCGAGCCGCGCGCGCTCGCGGAGTTCGCCTCCCGGCTGACCGGCTCCTCCGACCTGTACCAGGACGACGGGCGGCGCCCGCTGGCCTCGATCAACTTCGTCACCTGCCACGACGGCTTCACGCTGCACGACCTCGTGTCGTACAACGACAAGCACAACGCGGCCAACGGCGAGGACAACCGGGACGGCGAGAGCCACAACCGGTCCTGGAACTGCGGTGCCGAGGGCGAGACCGACGACCCGGACGTGCTGCGGCTGCGGGCCCGGCAGATGCGCAACTTCATCGCCACGCTGATGCTGTCCCAGGGCGTGCCGATGATCAGCCACGGCGACGAGGTGGCCCGCACCCAGCGCGGCAACAACAACGCCTACTGCCAGGACAACGAGCTGGCCTGGCTGGACTGGCCCACGCCCGGCGAGGGGGAGGACGCCGGGGAGGACATGCGCCGGCAGCTGCTGGAGTTCACCCGCGCGATGGTGTGGCTGCGCAAGGACCACCCGGTGTTCCGGCGGCGCCGCTTCTTCCACGGCCGGCCGGTGGAGGGCACCCACGACGACCTCTCCGACATCGCCTGGTTCACTCCCGAGGGTGCGGAGATGACCCAGCGGGACTGGGACTCCGCGCGGGCGTCGGCGCTGGCGGTGTTCCTCAACGGCAACGCGATCTCCGAGCCCGGTCAGCGCGGGGAGCGCATCACGGACGACTCGTTCCTGCTGATGTTCAACGCCTCGCCGAAGCCGTTGGACTTCGTGGTGCCGGTCGACCACGGCCGGCAGTGGCAGGTCGTCGTCGACACCGCCCGCGCGGACGGCGTCCCGCCGGGAACCGGTCCGAAGGTGGCGGCCGGCACCCGGCTGACGCTGGCCGACCGCAGCATGACGGTGCTGCAACGGCCGGCGTAGGCGGGCGCGCGGCCCCTTACGTCTTTCGCGCCCCGAACGGAGGAGCGATGACACGAAACGCGGTCACGTGGGTACGTACGTTCCCATGACCCCTGAGCGACCTGACCCGGCGGTGCCCACGGCCACCTACCGGCTGCAGCTGCAGCCCGGCTTCCCGTTCCGGGCGGCGGCGGACGCCGTACCGTACGTGGCCTCGCTCGGCGTGTCCCATCTGCATCTGTCGCCCGTCCTGGAGGCCGTGCCCGGCTCGCAGCACGGCTACGACGTGGTGGACCACGCGCGCGTGCGCGAGGAGCTGGGCGGCGAGGAGGGCCTGCGGGAGCTGGCGCGCACCGCGCGGGAGCACGGGCTCGGCCTGGTCGTGGACATCGTCCCGAACCACATGGCGATGTCCCCGCGCCACAACCGGGCCCTGTGGGAGGTGCTGCGCGACGGCCCCGCGTCGCGCCACGCGCGGTGGTTCGACATCGACTGGGAGGCGCAGGGCGGCCAGGTGCTGCTGCCGGTGCTCGGGGGGCCGCTCGGCCAGGAGGCCGAGCACCTGAAGACCGACGGCGACGTGCTGCGCTACTACGACCACGCGTTCCCGCTGCGCGAGGGGACGGCCGGGCTGCCGCTGCCCGAGCTGCTGGACGCGCAGTGGTACCGCCCCGTGTGGTGGCGCCTGGCGCGGACCGAGCTGAACTACCGGCGGTTCTTCAGCATCTCCGAGCTGATCGGGGTGCGGGTGGAGGACCCGGAGGTGTTCGAGGCCACGCACGCCAAGATCCTGGAGCTGCTCCGGGAGGGCGTGGTCGACGGGCTGCGCGTCGACCACCCCGACGGGCTGGCCGACCCCGACGGCTATCTGCGGCGGCTGCACGAGGCCACGGGCGGCCGCTGGACGGTGGTGGAGAAGATCCTCTCCGACGGGGAGCCGCTGCCCGCCTCCTGGCCGGTCGCCGGCACCACCGGCTACGACGCCCTGCGGCACGTGGACGGGCTGTTCACGGACCCGGCGGGGTTCGGGGAGCTGCTCGGCCGGTACCGGCGGTTCGCCGCCCCGCAGACGGACCGGGGCGGCGACTGGGCCGCCACGGTCCGGCGGGCCGCGTACAAGGTGCTCACGCACGAGCTGGCCACCGAGGTGGACCGGCTGGTCCGGCTGACGAGCCGGCTGTGCGCGACCGCTCCGGAGACCGGGCTGCGCGACCGCGCGCCCTGGGCGCTGCGCACCGCCCTCCAGGAGCTGCTGGTACGGCTGGAGGTGTACCGCCCGTACGAATCCGTGGACGCGTCCGCGGTGGTCACCGAGGAGGCCGCCGCCGAGGCCCGGCTCGCCTTCGCCGTCCCCGAGGAGGCCGGGGCGGTGGACGTCGTACGGGACCTGGTGCTCGGGCGGTACGGGGACGGCGCGGAGTACGTGGAGTTCCGTACGCGGTTCGCGCAGACCGCGTCGGCGCTGCGGGCCAAGTCCGTGGAGGACACGGCGTTCTACCGCTATGTGCCGCTGCTGTCGGCGACGGAGGTGGGCGGGGACCCCGGCGACCCGGCGGTGTCCCCGGAGCGGTTCCACGCGTACTGCGCGCGCGTGCAGCGCGACTGGCCGTCGACCGGGACGGTCGTCTCGACGCACGACACCAAGCGCAGTGCCGATGTGCGGGCGGCGCTGCAGGTGCTCACCGAGTGCCCGGAGCGCTGGGCGGACGTCCTGGCGGAGGTCACCCACGCGGGCGAGGGCGTGCCGGACGCACAGCTGGCGTGGGCGGCCTGGCAAACGGTGTTCGGGCTCGGCCCGGCGGAGGAGGAGCGCGTGCGGGGGGCGCTGCTGAAGCACGTGCGGGAGGCGGGCCTGTACACGAGCTGGACGGAGCAGGAGCCGCCCTACGAGGAGGCGGTGGCACGGTTCGTGGCGGCGGGGCCGTGCGGGGTGCCGGGCGAGCGGGTGGCGGCGTTCCGCGCCTCGCTGGAGGCGCACATCCGGGCGAACGTCCTGGGTACGGCGCTGGTGCAGCTGACGATGCCGGGGGTGCCCGACCTCTACCAGGGCACGGAGCACGAGTACCGGGCGCTGGTCGACCCGGACAACCGGCGGCCCGTCCGGTTCACGGTCGACGGGAGCGACGGGAGCGGCAAGGAGGCGGTGACGCGGGCGGCGCTGCGGCTGCGGGCGCGGCGGCCGGACGTCTTCGGTGACACGGCCTCGTACGAACCGCTGTCCGCCGAGGGGCCCGCGGCGGCGCACTGCCTGGCCTTCGTGCGCTCCGGCGAGGTGCTCACCGCCGTGACCCGGCTGTCGCTCCGGCTGGCGGAGGCGGGCGGCTGGCGCGACACCCGCCTGCCCCTGCCACCGGGACGGTGGGCCGACGTGCTGGAGACGGGACGGGAGTTCGGCGGGCACGCGCGCGTGGCGGAACTGCTCGGGCGCTCGCCCGTGGCGCTGCTGGAGCGGCTCCCGGACTGAGCGCCCTTGACACCGCCTCCTCACCGTGGGGTACTGCGCAATGCGGGTTCGGGTGGTGGTGACGGGGGGTGGGTCCGCTGCTGGAGCTGCGCTATCCCACGGTGGCCGAACTGGTCTCCGCCGCCCGCGCGCTGGCGGCCGGGTCACCCGGTCTGTGCGTCCTGCGGCAGGTGGGGGTCTCCCGCGCGGGCCGGCCGTTGCACCTGCTGTCCGTCGGACACGCGCGGCGGGCCGTGCTGGTGGTCGCCGGCGCCCACGCCAACGAACCGGCCGGCGGGGCCACGCTGCTCGCGCTGGCCCGGCGGACGGTTCAGGAGCGGGAGCTGCGCGACGGCACGTCGTGGCACTTCCTGCTGTGCGCGGACCCCGACGGGGCGAGCCTCCATGTGACGCCGGCGCCGCGCAGTCTGTACGACTACCACCTGGGGTTCTTCCGTCCCGCGGGGCCGGAGCAGCCGGAGTGGGCGCCGTCGGTGCTGCCGCCCGGCCGGCTGCCGCCCGAGACCCGGGCGCTGACCGGGGTCATCGACGAGGTGCGGCCCTATCTGCAGGTGTCCCTGCACGGCACCGATCTGGGCGGTAGCTGGGTGCAGTTGACGAGGGACGTGCCCGGGCTCGCGGAGCCGTTCGCCAAGTCGGCGGCGCAGCTGCACATTCCGGTGGAGACGGGCGCCTCGGACGCGGCGGGCTGGCCGGCGTCCGGTCCCGGGGTGCATGTGATGCCGGCGGCGGAGGCCGCGCCGGCCTATCCGAGCCTGACCGACGACGCGCGGCACAGCACCTGGTACCACGCCCACCGGTACGGCGGTCTGACGGCGGTGATCGAGGTGCCGATGTGGGCCGGCGACCTGGTGGACGACCCGGCGCCGCATCCGGACCCGGACGCGGCGCTGCGCCGTCTCGCGGACCGGCTGCTGCGGGACGCGGGTGAGGTGCGGCGGGTGCTGGAGGGAGCGCGGCGGGTGGAGGGAGACAGTCCGCTGCTGCGGGCGGTCACCTGGGGGCTGGAGCTGGTGCCGGGGCTGGCCGCCGATCTGGTCCGCACGCCGCCCGTGGACGGTACGCGGGCGTATGTGGGGAGCGTGGACGCGTTCGCGAGGCGGGTGCCGTTGAGGGCGGCGGCGATGTCGTGGCGGGCGCTGCGGGAGAGTGATGCGGGGGCGGCGGCTCGGTTGGAGGGGCTGGTCGCGCGCTGGAGCGACGCGTTCGCCGGGCGTTTCCGGGCACGGTGGGTGCCGGTGGAGCATCAGGTCGAGCACCAGTGCCGTACGGTGCTGGTGACTGCGCTTCAGGCGCGCGAACAGGCCCACTGACGTGGCTGCGCCCGCCCCGCCAACGCCGGGACGCGTACTTTCCCGACGGACCGCGGACCAGCGCGCCGGCCCGGGTGCGTTGGTGCTGGGCGGGGGGTACTACGCAGCCCGGCGATGACGGGGTGCCGTCGCGCCCACCCGTGCCGCCCCAGCGGCACGACTGCCCGCGGGACCGGCGG
>NZ_JBHWHX010000065.1:0-35169 GCF_042732315.1 Streptomyces sp. NPDC059787 | reverse complement strand
CCCGCGGGAACGGCGGGAGCCGGGGCCCGCGGGAACGGCGGGAGCCGGGGCCCGCGGGAACGGCGGGAGCCGGGGCCCGCGGGAACGGCGGGAGCCGGGGCCCGCGGGAACGGCGGGAGCGGCGGAAGTGGGGGCCCGCGGGAGCGGCGGGGGTGGGGGCCCGCGGCTAGGCGATCGCGAAGACCGAGCCCGTACGGGCTGTCATCGTGCAGGTGTTCGGGAAGGTTTCCGTGTAGTCGACGGAGCGGCCTCGCCACATTCCGTCGGCGTGGGCGGTGACCGGCGCGTAGACCATCGGGCAGACGACGTCCTCCCTCGGCGGGATGTCGGCGATGCGGCCGTCCGCCGCGGTCAGTTCCGCGCAGGCGTCGGTGGCGTGTCGGTGGCCCCGGGGCGGGTCGCACCGCAGCATGGTGCCGTTCTCCCCGGTGGACGGCGTCTCTCCGTGGGTGACCGTGAGCATCAGCCAGCTGTCCTCGCCGGAGTGCCCGTCCGCCGCCCGCGCGGGGGACGCGCACGTGAGCAGGACGAGGGCGGCGAGCAGTCCCGCCCGTACCGCTTTCAATGAGATGTGCGTCATTCCCGATGCATCGGCACGACGGTGTCCGGACCCCACCCCGGCTCACCCGAACGGAAGATCTCGCGGCCGGCCAGCTCGAACGCGGCGAGGACGACCCGCGCCTGGTACTCGGCCTGGCGCGCGACCGCGATCCAGCGTGCCCCGGACACCTCCCGGAAGTCGGCGCACCGCGCGTCGATGAGCCGGTCCAGCTCCGGCAGCGCACCGGCCGGGTCGCGCCCGGCGCGCGTCACCAGCTGGTGCAGCAGCCCGGCCGTGCGCACGGCCAGCCGCCGTCCGGAGAGGCGCAGCGCGGCGAGGCGGGCCGTGGTCATGGGCGGCAGCGGACGAGCAGAATCGTTCCCGCAGTCGGGGTCCCACGCGTCGGCGAGCCCTGGGCAGACCAGGAGGTAGTCGTCGACCGGGGCGAGCAGCCGCGCCGCGTCGGGGACGCCGGTGAGGTACGGCCGTATGCGGGCCGTCAGACCGGCCAGTAGCCGGGTGTCCTGGCGCAGGGTGCGGCTGACGGACCGCAGCTCCGCCTCCACGCCGGCGTGCGGGGAGCCGTCCCCGACGGCCGCCACGCCCCACATGGGTGCCTCGACGACCGCGGTGACGGTGCCGTGCCGGTGCGGGTGGAACCACGTCGACTCGACGGCGGCCTCGGTGATGGCGGCGGCGAGGTCACGGCGGTGCGGGGGCGGGATGCGGTAGACGGCGGGGCCGAGCCCGGGCCAGTACAGGGCGTCGTAGGCGCCGAGCTCGCGCGGGACGCCGAGGCGGGCGGCGATGCCCGCGACCCGCCGGTCGAGGCCGGGCAGGTCACGGGTGAGCTCGACGAAGCCGCCGCCGACGTCGACGCCGTGCAGGGAGCACTGGAGGAAGGGCCGCAGTTCGTCCTGGAGGGCGAGCAGGGCGCGGGTCTCGGGCAGCGCCGCGGCGGCGGCGCCGTCGGGCAGCCATTCGGGCTGTTCCAGGAAGCCGGGCCGGAAGAAGTTCCGGAAGTGGTGGCCGAGGGTGTACGGGCCGGTCAGCCAGCGCTCGTTGCGTCGCAGTCCGTCGGGGTCGAGACAGAGCAGCAGGTTCCAGGTGGCGTCGGCGCCCTCGGTGAGCCGGGGGTCGGCCAGGGCGCGCTCGGCCAGACGCAGCACGGTGGCGCCGCCCACGGGCTCGTTGGCGTGCGGCCCGGCGACGACGAGGGCCTGGCGGCTGCCGTGGCCGACGCTGAGCAGCCACAGGGGGATGCCCGCGCGGGAGGCGCCGACGCGGCGCAGCCGGGCGTCGCGGGGCTGCCGGGCGACGAGGGCGGCGGCCCGCGCGCCCAGTTCGTCGACGGTCGGGTAGTGCGGGAGGGGCGGCAGGGCACACCTCCACGAAGCGGTGCCGTCGTCTCACCGGGAGTGCATGACGTACGCACAGTCAGTCACGACTTCGGGGGTACGTCAACACCGCGACGATCGTGGGGATTTCGCCGGGGATCCGCCGGGACCCGCCAGGGTCAGTGCGCCGCGAGCCGGTAGGTGATCTGCCCGAAGCCGATCTGGTCGCCCTCACGGACGACGGCCGCGCCGACCACCCGACGCCCGTTCACCGTGGTGCCGTTGGTGGAGCCGAGGTCCCGCAGCACCCAGAGGCCGCCCTGGTGGCGGAGTTCGGCGTGCACGCGGGAGACCGTCTCGTGGCTGAGCCGCAGTCCGCTGCCGGGATCGCGGCCTATGCGCAGGGGGTGGCCGCTCGTCGGGTGCGGCAGCAGCAGCTTGGGGAGTTTCTCGGCCTGCCAGGCCCGGCGCAGCCGCACGGTGAACCCGGAGACGGCCTCCACGCTGCCGAACACCAGGCGGGAGAAGCGGCTTTCCCGCGGGAGGTCGGCGATGAGCGCGGCGAGTTCGTCGGAACGGCGCGCCACGAGCGCGAGTTCCATGCGCCGGACGAACGTGTCGTGGGACAGGCGGCCCATGGCGACGCCGTCCCGCAGCACGCTCAGCGCCTTGTCGCGCTCCGCGTCGGAGAGCCGCGCGGGGTACGTGTGGAACTCGAAGGACGACGTCACGCCGCTGATTGTCGGTCAGTGACGGCCGGGCTGTCCAGAAAGCGGGGAAACGGCCGCACGCGCGGCCGTGCCCGGCGACACCCGCCGCAAAAGGGCGGATCCCCCGGCGAATTGATCTCCGATGGCGCACGATGGACGGACTACCTCACGGTGAGCAGACGAAGGGGAACCGTCCGTGCAGTTCGAGGTGTGGGCACCACAGGCCGGCCGAGTGACGCTCGAGTGCGACGGCGTCACCCGGGCGTTGGAGCGCGATCCGCAGCGGGAGGGGTGGTGGCGGGGGGAGGCCGAGGCGCACGACGGCTCACGGTACGGCTTCGCGCCGGACGACGGCCCCGTCCTGCCCGATCCGCGCTCGCGCCGGCAGCCGGACGGTCCTGACGGCCTGAGCGCCGTCGTCGACCACGACCGGTTCGACTGGCGTACGGAGTGGGCGGGACGCCCGCTGCCCGGCGCGGTGCTGTACGAGCTGCACGTGGGCACGTACACGCGCGAGGGCACCTTCGACGCCGCCGCCGAGCGGCTCGGCCATCTCGCGGAGCTGGGCGTGACGCATGTGGAGCTGATGCCGGTGTGCCCGTTCCCGGGCCGGCACGGATGGGGGTACGAGGGGGTCTCGCTGTGGGCGGTGCACGAGCCGTACGGCGGGCCCGAGGGGCTGAAACGGTTCGTCGACCGGGCCCACGCCCTCGGCCTGGGCGTCGTACTGGACGTCGTGCACAACCACCTGGGGCCGTCCGGGAACCATCTGCCGCGCTTCGGGCCGTACTTCACGGACACCCATCACACCCCATGGGGCGCGGCGGTCAATCTGGACGCGCCCGGCTCCGACGAGGTGCGCGCGTTCCTCGTGGACAGCGCGCTGGCCTGGCTGCGGGACTACCGGATCGACGGGCTGCGGCTCGACGCGGTGCACGCGCTGGCGGACATGCGCGCGTGCCACTTCCTGGAGGAGCTGTCCGGGGCCGTGGACGCCCTCGCCGCCGACACCGGCCGGCCCCTGTTCCTGATCGCCGAGTCGGACCTGAACGACCCCCGGATCATCAAGCCCCGCGCGGAGGGCGGCCTCGGGCTGCACGCACAGTGGAACGACGACTTCCACCACGCCCTGCACACCGCGCTGACCGGTGAGGCACAGGGCTACTACGCCGACTTCGCGCGTGCCCCGTTCGCGGCCCTCGCCAAGACGCTCACCGGGGGCTTCTTCCACGACGGCACGTACTCCGGTTTCCGGGGCCGGCGCCACGGCCGCCCCCTGGACCGCAACCGGGTGGCCGCGCACCGGCTCCTCGGCTACAGCCAGACCCACGACCAGATCGGCAACCGCGCCCAGGGGGACCGGCTGGCCGCGCTCCTCTCCCCCGGGCTGCTGGCCTGCGCGGCGGCCCTCACGCTGACCGCTCCCTTCACGCCCATGCTGTTCATGGGCGAGGAGTGGGCGGCGGGCACGCCCTGGCAGTTCTTCACCGACCACACCGATCCGGAGCTCGCCAAGGCGGTGAGCGCGGGCAGACGGCGGGAGTTCGCGGCGCACGGCTGGGCCGAGCAGGACGTGCCGGACCCGCAGGACCCCGCCACCCGCGACCGCTCCTGCCTGGACTGGTCGGAGCCGGAACGCGAGCCCCACGCGCGCGTGCTGTCCTGGTACCGGCTCCTCGTCGCCCTGCGCCACGAACAGCCGGACCTCACCGACCCCGACCTCGGCGACACCAAGGTGGCCTACGACGAGGAGCACCGCTGGCTGGCCTTCCGGCGGGGGGACGTCCGGGTCGCGGTGAACCTCGGCACCGAGCAGGCGGCGATCCCCCTGGGCGTCCCCGACGCGCGCGTCCTCGCGGCGTGGGAGCCGGTGGAGACCCCGGGCCCGGACGGGGTGCTGCGGCTGCCGGGCCGGTCGGCTGTCGTCCTGCTCCAGGGCTGAGAACCACCCGGCGCTCGCGAAGGCCGCGACACGCCTGCCCCGGCCACACGGTCCGGTCCCGCTCCGGTCCCGGCCCCGGTCCGGGAACGGAGCGGCCTCACCGGCGGCCGGGGCGGGTGGGTCGCGTCGTGGCCGGGGTCCCCTCCGGGGGATCGCGCCGGGCGGGCCCTCTACGGCGCGTCGTCCGCGCGGCCGAGGTCCGTCACCCTTTCCAGCATGATCGGCTCCCAGGCGTGCCGCAGACGGGTGCGGAGTGCGGGCGGCGGGGCGGTGCGGCCGGTGAGGGCCTCGGCGAGGTGGTGGACGGAGTCGCAGCGGGCCAGCCACAGGCCGCGCAGGCAGGGGCGGGCGCCGTAGCCGGCGAGGGTGGCGGCGCGTACGGCGGCCGGGGCGCCGACGGCGAGCGCGAGGCCCGCGATGTCCTCGGCGGGGTCGCCGACCACCGCCGCGTCCCAGCCCAGGACGCCCCGTACGCGGCCGTCGGCGCTCACCACGAGGTGCCCGCCGGTGAGGGCGTGGTGGGCGAGGACGGCCGTACCGGGCTGGGCGGCGAGCTGGACCGCGGCGGGCGGGGTGAGCCGGCTCAGCCGGCCCGGGTCGAACTCGTCGGCCTCGGCGAGCCGTCCGGCGGCCTCCCCGGCGGCCCGGCGCAGGGCTTCCAGGGAGCGCGGGGGGACGCGCGGCACGCCGAGCGTCTCCGCCTGCCGCACCGGCACCTCCCGCAGCCCCGTGAGCAGCCCGGCCAGGTCGGCCTCGCCGACGGCGGAGACGCGGTGCTCCTCCGCCGTCCCGCCGGCCAGCCGGGTGTCCAGGACGCAGAGCAGACCGGGCGCCCACTCGCCGTGCGCCACGGCGGACGGCAGCGCGACCGGGACGTGCGGGCGGACGAGGTCGCGCAGCCGCAGTTCGCGGCGGCGGCGCACGCTCGCCTCACGGTCCGGGGCGAGGCGCAGCACATGGCGGGTGCCGACCCACCAGGTGGCGGGCTCGGCGCCCGCGGCGACGGGCCGGACGTCGGGTCCGGCGGCGGACTGCGCGCCGCCCGCCCCGCCGCCCTTCCCGCTGTCCTTCAACAGGGAGCGGGCCAGTCGGCGGACGGTGTCCGCGGTGGGTGTCGGTGCCTGGGTCATGATCGCGCCGTTGCCGTTCGGGGAGGCAGGGAGGGGACGGGTGGAGCCGTTCAGTCCACTATGACCATCTCCCGCGCGGTGTTGTTCAGCCGCCGTCCGCCGTCCCCGGTCACGGTCACGATGTCCTCGATGCGCACGCCGAACCGGCCGGGCAGATAGACGCCGGGTTCGACGGAGAAGCACATGCCGGGGACGAGGGGCTGCTCCTCGCCCTCGATCATGTAGGGCGGTTCGTGCGTGGTGACGCCGATGCCGTGCCCGGTGCGGTGGATGAAGTACTCCCCGTACCCGGCACCGGCGATGACCGCGCGGGCGGCGCGGTCGACGTCCTGGCAGGCGGCCCCGGGCCGCACCGCGCGAAAGCCCGCCTCCTGCGCCTCGCGCACGAGGTCGTGCACCCGGCGCTCCTCCTCGGTGGGTTCCCCGACGTGGACGGTGCGGGAGGTGTCGGATCCGTAACCGTCCTTGAGGCCGCCGAAGTCGAGGACGACCATGTCGCCGCGTTCGATGACGCGGTCGCCGATCTCGTGGTGCGGGTTGGCGCCGTTGGGTCCGGAGGCGACGATCGTGAAGTCGACCTGGGAGTGTCCGAACCTGCGCAGCAGGGCGGCCAGATCGGCCGCGACGTCGGTCTCCCGGCGGCCGGCGAAGGTGACCTGCCTGATCTCCTCGAAGGCCGCGTCCGCCGCGGCCCCGGCGGCGGCCAGGAGCTCCAGCTCCGCCGCGTCCTTGACGGCGCGGAGCATCGGCAGGGCCTCGGTGAGGGAGGCGTACGAGGTGCCGGGCAGCGCCTTCTGCAGGCCGAGCAGGTGCATGGCCCAGGCGTTGTCGCTGATGCCGAACCGCCCGTCCGCGTCCAGCAGGGCGGCGGTGGCGGCGTAGGGGTCCTTGCCGTCGGTCCAGTCGCGCAGGGTCAGGGCACGGGCACCGGGGGCGTGCTCGGCGTCCGGGGCCTCCAGGGTGGGGACCACGAGCACGGGGTCCCGGCCGGCCGCCAGGACCAGCAGGGTGAGCCGCTCGGTGACGGCGGTGGGGGTGTAGCCGGTGAGCCACACCAGGTCGGGGCCGGGTGCCACGAGCAGTCCGGCGAGCCCGGCGTCGGCGGCCTGCCGCGCCGCACGCTCCATGCGGGCCTCGTAGTCGTCGGCGGTGAAGGACACGGGCACGGCGCCGGTCATTCGGGGGCCTCCCAGGGCGACAGCGGGTTACGGGCAGCATCCTGCCCGGCGGGCGGGGGTGACGCGAGCCGGTTCACGGTGTTCGCTCCGCGACCCACCACAACTAATGGCGAAGCATTGCCCTCCCGTTACATCTAATGGTTTGATCTCACCGAACCGTTAGCAGGCACATCGGGGAGGCATACGACCGTGCTCGTACTCGCGCACATCAGCGATCTGCATCTGGACGGAACCGCGCGGGCGACGGAGCGCGCCCGGCGGGTGCGGGACCGGCTGTGGGAGTTGCCGGTCCCGCCGGACGCGCTGCTGGTGACCGGGGACATCGCGGACCACGGCACCGAGGCCGAGTACGAGGAGGCCGCCCGCCTGCTGGGGCTGCGCGACGGGAACGCCCCGTTCCCGGTGCTGACCTGCCCGGGCAACCACGACAGCCGGGCGCCGTACCGCAAGGCGCTGCTGGGCCGGCCGGCCGCCGACGGGCCGGTCAACAGCGCGCATGTGCTGGACGGCGGCGCGGTGCTGATGTGCGACTCGAGCATCCCGGGCCACGACGACGGGGAACTGGACGCCGGGACCTGTGCCTGGATCGAGTCGACGCTCGACGGACTCGACGACGGCCTTCCGGTCCTGCTCGCCTTCCACCACCCACCGGTACCGCTGCACCACCCCCTGCCCGATTCCTACCCCCTGCGCGCCCCGGAGCGGCTGGCCGCCCTGCTGGCACGCCGCCCCCAGGTCGCCGGACTGATCACCGGTCACGCCCACACCCCCGCCGCCACGACGTTCGCGGGCCGCCCGGTGCTGGTTGGGCCGGGCGTGACCTGGACGCTGCGGCTGCCCTGGGAGGGCGAGCAGATCGCGGACCGGGACGCCCCGGTCGGGCTCGCCTTCCATGTACTGGACGACGAGGGCCGGCTCACCAGCCACTTCCGCGTGGTCACGTGACGATGCCGGGGACGGCCGTCAGCCGCTGGTGGCCGCCGCCCCGACGGCGCACCGTCAGTTCCACCTCGTCGCCCGGGCGGGCCCGGGCGACGGCGCGTGCCAGGTCGGCGGCCGAGTCGACACGGGTGGTGCCGAAGGCGAGGAGGACGTCACCGCGTACGAGACCGGCCGAGGACCCCGGGCCGGGCACGTGCACGGCGACGACCAGCGCCCCGGGTCTCCTGTCGTCGGCCACCTCCACGCCGAGCCTGGTGACCACGGGCGCGGACGGGGCGGACCGCGGTACCGCGGACGGGGCCGGGGCCGCTCCGGTCTGCCGCTTCGGCTCGGTGAGCCCGCCCGCGCCGACGACCGTGGCCCCCACCGCCCCCAGCCCGGCCCCGGACAGCACCAGGACCACCCCCGTCAGCACCCCGAGCAGCATGGTCACCAGCCGCCGCCCGCGCCGCCGTTCGGGCCGCCGGGCGGGCGGGCCGGAGTCCGGCCCGTCCCCGGATCCGTCGCCGCCCCCGCCCCTGCCCCCGTCGCCGGGCACCGGCCGGGGCCGCAACACGGTCTGTTCCATGGTTCGCCTCCGACGGCAGTGCGGGCTGTGCTGGCGGTGCCGGGTGTCAGACGAGGACCGGTGGTGCCGGTGAGCGGTCCGGAAGGAAGCCGTGGACCCGGCCGGACAGGTACTCGTCCTTGTAGCGGTCGACGTTGCGGTGCCAGTTGAGGATGCCCGCCATCCAGTTCCGCAGGTCCGTCACATAGCCCCGCATGATCGCCCGCGCCTCGTCCGACAGCTGGAAGTCGTCGTGGACGACGGGCAGTTCGTGCTCCACGACGTGCTCGAACTGGCGCATGCGCTGGTTCATCAGGTCCTGCACCACGGGCAGCGCGGTCGGATAGTCGACGCCGAAGAAGTTCTGCACCACGAGGACCGCGTTGTGCATCTCGCCCTCGAACTCGATCTCCTTCTGGTAGGAGAAGATGTCGTTGAGGAGGCACGCGTAGTCGATCGCCGCGTTCTCCAGGGAGCGGACGGGACCGCTGCGGTAGACCTCCGGCGGCACCGCCGGTCCGTGTCCGGCGCGGCAGAGCCCCAGGGTGAGGTCGGAGCCGAAGGTGGCGCGCCGCATCTCCAGGTAGTCCACGGGGTCCGGGACGCGGTTCTGGATCTGGTTGGACAGCTCCCACACCCAGGCCTCGGTCATCGTGTCGACGGCCGACCTCAGGGGACGGCGCTCGTCGGGCGTCATACCGGCCGTGGTGCGTGCCCACAGGTCGATCAGGGCCCGTTCCATGGCGTTGACGGGCGGCGGCGGGACCTCGTCGGCGTCGAGGGGCATGCAGGCCGACAGGCGGGCCGTGGTCAGCCGGGCGGCGGCCAGATCGCGGCGGTGTCCGTAGACGAGCGGGTAGTAGTCGTCGCCGTAGGTGCCGAAGGCCAGCCAGCCGGAGGCGAGGTCGAGCTGCTCCTGGGTGGCGTCCGGGTCGAGGCCCGCCGCGCACAGGGGCAGGTCGCAGCTCTCCAGCTTGTCCTCGTCCCAGACGCCCTCACCGAGGATGCCCATCCGCCGCGACCACTCCAGCAGGTGCCGCCGCGCGCCGTCGAGGGCGGGGCTGAGCTCCAGCGGGAACGGCATGCGGATGTCGGGGATGATCGACGGGCCGACCTTCCGGAACGGCACGTGCGTGTGGGCGCGCAGCCGCTCGGCCCCCGCGCCGGCGAGCAGCGCGCCGACGTCGGCGGCGGACGTCCCGGGGCCGGACGGGGACTGCCAGGGGGCGGCGGACCGTGCGCCCTCGTTCATGTAGCGGCTGGAGCGCAGATGCCATTCGTGGCCGCCCGACTGCCAGTCCTGCAGGCCCTTGGTGTACGCCCCGACGGCCACGGTCTCGGCCGGGGTGAGCCCGTTCTCCAGCGCCACGGCGGGGACTTCGGTGAACGCGGTGTGCTCGAACTGGTGGAGCCGCGAGGTGAGGACGTCGCCCACGATGTCGGCGGCCTCCTGGGTGGTGCAGCCGAAGAAGGTCTCCAGGACGAGTACGCCGTTGCTGAGTTCGCCCTCGTCCTCGACCTCCCGCTGGTAGGAGAACAGGTCGTTGCGCAGGTGCACGGCGTCGGAGAAGGTCTCCATCAGCACCCTCAGCGGCCTGGTCCCGGCGACGGCGGCGGGCACTTCGGCGGTCGCGTACTCCACGAGCCCGGCCGACCAGGGGGCGCCGCCCACCTTGCGGCGCATCTCGATGTATTCGACGGGGTTGGCGATCCGCCCCTCGTTGATGTTGGACAGCTCCCACATCGACTCGTTGAGGAGGTGTTCGGTGGCGAGGGCGAACCGGCGGCGCCAGTCGGCGGACATCGCCGGCACGGTGCGCGCCCACAGGTCGGCGAGGCCCGCCTCGACCGGGTTCTCCGGTTCGGGGACGGGGGCCGCCGGGTCGAGCGGCATGAACAGCGGCAGCCGGTCCAGGTGGGCCTTGCCCGCGGCGCGGTCCTGGGTGCGTTTGAACTTCTCCAGGAAGTGGTCGTCGAAGAAGAAGACCCACACGTACCAGTCGGTGATGAGCGACAGGGCGGGCCCGTCGCAGTCGGGATGGGTGTAGGCGCAGAGCAGGCCGTAGTCGTGCGCGTCGAGGTCGGCCTGCTCCCAGACCCCGCTGCCCTCCAGCATGCCCATCTCGCGCGCCCACCCGGTCGAGTGGGCGCGGGCCTCCTCGACATGCGGGTTGAGCCGCGCGGGATGCGGCAGGTAGAAGTGCGGGAGTTCGAACGGCTGCGTCATGGCCGGGGGCTACCCGCGGCCCGGTGGCGGCATCCACCGGGCCGGACATGATCACACCATCGCGTGAACCGTGCCCCGTACGGGAGTCGTGGGGCCCAGGGGGTGTCGTTTGGATCAGGCCGGCTTCAGGCGACGGCGCCATGCAGCCGAGTCGAGCGGGGTCCGGTGCGTGCAGCTGCAAGGCGGAGGAGGGCGCCAGGGCGGAGCCCTGGCAACCGACGACAACGCCGCTGGGGGCACCTCCCACGCCCTTCGGGCAGTGGGGGAGTGCGTGCCGGACCCCGCGACCCCGGCAAGATCCAAACGACACCCCCTATGTCCGGACCTGGATCAGCGCGTGGGTGCCGCCGGTGCGCCAGCGCTGTTCCTCCGCCGCGACCAGTGCCGCCTCGGTGCCGGCGGTCAGTCCGGTGATCACGTCGGACTTCAGGGTGCGCAGGGCGGCGACCGGGCCGGGGAAGTAACCGGTGACCTCCGCGAAGGGGGTGGTCGGGGGCCAGTACCGGTCGCCCACGAGGCGACGGTAGTTGAGGTCGCCCTTGACGACGGTGAGCGCGGCGGCGGCGAAGTCCGCGCGGAGGTCGTCCGGCATGTCCTCGTACGGCAGCGGCGAGCAGGAGAACGGGTGGGCGCGGAGGGTGAGCCGGCCGTCGGTGAGCGCGGCCCACAGGCCGTGGCCGTACTCGGCCGCCGCGCCCTTGGCGTCGGTGAGCCGGCGCACCGCGTCGATCACGTCGGCGGTGGTGGCGTCGGAGACGTAGTACGGGTACGGCTTGACGTGCAGCACCGCCCGGCCGATCCGGCCGCAGGCCAGCAGATGGGCGATGAGCAGCAGGTCCGGGACGAGTTCACGGCCCGCGTTGTCGGCGACCAGGCACAGCGTGCCCGTACCCGGGGTGCCGAGCAGCGGCCACAGCCGTTCGCTGTCGTCGGCCACCAGGGCGGGGACGGCGGCCGTCTCCTCGGCACCCTCGGCGGACAGCCGGAAGCCGAGGTCGGCGCGGTTGCCCCACAGGGAACCGTGCAGCAGCGCGCGGGCCCGCTCCTCCTCCGGGCGGCCGGCGAGGTCGTCGAGCGCGGCCAGTTCCTCGTCCGTGGCGGGCGAGTCGAGTTCGGCGAGCTTGGAGGGGCGGAACGGGTCGATGCCCTGCCAGGGGCCGGGTGCGAAGTAGCCCACCGCGTGCAGCAGCCGGCGGTAGAACCAGCTCTCGGACCACAGCCACGGCACGTCGTACCAGGAGCGGCCGGCGTGGGTGTCCATCCCCCAGGTCTCCCAGTGCCGCCGGTCGTGCGCGTCGGCGGGGAGGGGGTCGATCGTGCCCCGGGTGCAGTCGGCGAGCAGGGCGTCGAGCGCGCGGTGCTGCCAGGGCTCGTACGGGAAGGCCTCGCGCACCTGCCGGATGATCGCGGGGTGCCGCTCGGCCAGCACGCTGTGGGGGAAGGTGCCGGGCTCGTCGGCGACGATCACGGGTGCGGTGGGGTGGTCGGACATGCGGCTCACCGTAACGCGCGCCGGTCGTCGCGCGCCGCGGGTCACACCGGAGCGATCTCCCGTTCCAGTCGTGCGGCCAGGCTGAGATAGCGGGCGCGCCGGGTGACGGGGACCAGGCCCCGGATGAGGATCTGCCACATCTCGGCCGTACGGCGGGGCTGCCGGGCGACGGATTCGCGGGAGCGGCCGACGACGCGGGTGCCGACGAAGAAGCAGACCAGGGAGTGCGCCACGACGTCGATGTCGACGTCCGGGTGGACGTCGGACTCCTTGACGGCGCCGAGGAGCCGGGCCGTGACGATGTCCAGCCACTCGGTGAAGGGGTGACTCAGCGGGGGGCGTGGCCGGGTGCCGCCGGTGGCGAGCCGCAGTCCGGCCCGCAGGACGGGGTCCTCGGCCGACATCCTGGCTATGCAGAAGGTGAGGCGCATCAGCGCCTCCAGGGAGGTGTGCCCCCGGACCTCGGTGTCCCTGGCCAGCCGGCGGCTGGTCGCGGACTGCAGTTCCAGGATGGCGTGGGCGAGGTCCTCCTTCGCGGCGAAGTGGAAGTAGAGGGCTCCCTTGGTGACTTGGGCGTGCTCGACGATGTCGCTGAGACTGGTCGATTCATAGCCCTGCCGGTCGAACAGCTCGGCGGCGGCCGTGATGATCGTCGCGCGGGTCTGCTCGGCGCGTACCTGCCTCGCCATCGCCTGAACTCCTGAGCCGGAAAGGAACGGGTCATGCTGTTTGTTTTCACGCCGGGTACACGATATCTCACCCTGCGCCCATGTTCACCACGCGGGTATCGCAACGGACTTGGACACATCAGGCAAAACAAACGCGATCTCTGAAAGAAAACGGCGCGTCCGGTATCTAAGTGTGTCAGGTGCGGGGGCAAAAGAGAACGGCGGGCCGACCGGTGCCCCATCCGCACCGGCCGGCCCGCCTGTTTCGGGGGGTGGCTCAGAAGGCCAGCCGCCAGCCGTTGAGCCGGCCGGTGTCGTAGGAGGCCGTGTCCCGCACCCGCAGCTTCCAGATGCCGTCGGCGGTCTCGCCGGAGGCGTTCACCGTGTAGGTGGTGTCGACGTCGTCCGCGGAGTCCGAGCCACTGGCGGACTTCAGCCGGTACACCGAACCGTCCGGTGCCACCAGGTCGACGACCAGGTCACCGCGGTAGGTGTGGGCGATGTCCACGCCCACCTGGAGGCCGGACGGCGCGTTGCCGCCGCGGCCGCTCACGGTGATCGGGGACTCGATCGCCGAGCCGTTGTCCGGGATGGCGACGGCGGTGGTGCTGGAGTACGTGGAGCCCGTGGACGTGCCGCCCTTGACCGCCTGGACGGTCCTCGCGGCGTCCGCGAGGCCCGCGCCGCAGCCGCCGGAGCAGGTGCCGGGCAGCGCACGGGCGTTGGACTTGACCGCCGACTCGATCTGGGCCGGGGTGAGGGCGGGGTTCGCCGACTTCATCAGCGCGGCGAGGCCCGCGATGTGCGGGGTGGCCATGCTGGTGCCCTGGTAGTGGGCGTAGTTCTCGGTGGACGGGGTGCGGGCGCCGGAGTTCAGCGTGGACAGGATGCCGTCGGACGCGGTCGTGGTCTCGCCGCCGGGTGCGGAGACGTCCACGACGGAGCCGTAGTTGGAGTAGTGGGCGCGGTTGCCCGAGCGGTCGGTCGCGGCGACGGTGATGACGTTGCCGCAGTTCGCCGGGGAGGAGTTGGCGGCGTTCTGGTTCTCGTTGCCGGCCGCGACGACCACCGTGGTGCCCCTGCCGACGGCGCCGTTGATGGCGCTCTGGGTGGCGGTGGAGCAGGCGCCGCCCCCGCCGAGGCTCATGTTGATGACCTTGGCGACATTGGAGTTGGCGGGCACGCCGGAGACGGTGCCGCCGGACGCCCAGGTGATGGCGTCGATGATGTCGGAGTCGTAGCCGCCGCACTTGCCGAGCACCCGCACCGGGGAGATCTTCGCGCCGTACGCGATGCCGGCGACGCCCTTGCCGTTGTTCGTGGCCGCGGCGATGGTGCCCGCCACGTGGGTGCCGTGCCAGGAGGAGCTGCCTCCGGTGGCCTGGCCGCACTCGCCGGCCGCGTACCAGTCGCCCGGGTCGGCCGGGTTGCTGTCGCGGCCGTCGCCGTCGACGGAGACCGCGGTGTCGGAGATGAAGTCGTAGCCGCCGACGATGTTCGCGGCGAGGTCGGAGTGGGTGACGTACCCGGTGTCGATGACGGCGACGGTGACACCGCTGCCGGTGGTGAGGTCCCAGGCGCCCGGCACGCGCATGCCGGCGGTGGACTCGAACAGGTCCCACTGCTTGCCGTACTCGGTGTCGTTCGGTGTGGCCAGCGGCTTGTTGAGCCGGTCCGGTACGACGTAGGCGACCTGCGGGTCGGCCCGGTACTCGGCGACGACGTCGGCGACGTCCGCCGTGGTGGGCTTCGCGCCCAGGTCGACGAGGGCGGCGCCGGTGCCGAGGCGGCGCCGGAAGCCGACGTCCTCGCCGGCCTTCTCGCCCTTGGCGGCGGCGTCCGCGGCGGCGGCCTTGTCCGACTTCGCCTCGGCGGCACCGGACTTGTAGCCGACGATGAGCCGCTCGGCCGGGGTGCCCGGGGCGGCCTCGGTGCGGGCCGTGGGGACGGCCGGCGCGTCGGCGGGGGTGTCCTGGGCGACCGCTGCCTGGGCGGAAGCGGCGGTCAGCAGGGCGGCGGAGAGGGCGGCGACGGATATCAGCTTCCGTCTCGGGGAGGAGCCGCGGGGAGAGCTCGATGAGGTGCGCAAGGGGGGTGCCTTTCGTGCCGGGACTCCGGGCAACGCGGAGTGTGGGGAGGAGAATCGATTCGCTTCGTCGTCTCGTCATCTCGTCGTCGAAGCAGCGTGGGGTGAATCGAGGTGCGGCAAATCGGCCGGCCGGGCGCGAGCAGCGGTCCGTCCGGGGTCACCGGTGGGCCGACTGCGGTCGAACGATAGGCAGCGCCCGGGCCGCCCGGATACCGGGGAAACCCTCGATCCGGGCGGGAAACCACCCTCGCCGAAAGGCGGTCGACCAGGAACGGACCGCTATGCCCGCATCGCCGCGGAGATGAACGCGCCGGGCTTTTCCTCCGTACTGCACGGAAGAGTTCCCCGCGTTCCCCGCCCGCCGAAGGAGGCGGTCCGGATGCCCCGGACGACCGCACACCGCACCGCGCTCGTGACGGCCCTCGTGACCCCGCTGCTGCTGCCGCTGTGGGCGGCGGCGCCGGCCGGGGCCCACGGGGCGCCGACGGATCCGGTGAGCCGGGTCGTGGCCTGCTCGCCCGAGGGCGGCGACCGCGCGGGGTCGGCGGCCTGCCGGGCCGCCGTCGCCGCGAACGGGGCGCCGTTCACGGAGTGGGACAACCTGCGGGTGGCGGACGTCGCCGGCCGGGACCGGCAGCGGATCCCCGACGGACACCTGTGCAGCGGCGGCCTGCCCGCCTACCGGGGCCTCGACCTGGCCCGTACGGACTGGCCGGCGACCCGGGTGGGACCCGGTGGGGCGCTGCCGATGACGTACGTCTCGACGATCCCGCACACCGGCACGTTCCGGATGTATCTGACGGAGCCCGGCTACGACCCGGCGAAGCCGCTCACCTGGGCCGACCTGCCCGAGGAGCCGTTCGCCGAGGTGACGGACCCGGCGCTGACGGACGGCGCCCACCGGTTCCGGGTGACCCTGCCGTCGGACCGGACGGGACGTCATGTGCTCTACACGGTGTGGGAGAACAGCAGCACCCCGGACACGTACTACTCGTGCTCGGACGTGGTGTTCCCGGAGAGGGAGAAGCCGGCGGAACCGGCAGGGGAGAGTCCGGCGCGACCGGCACGGGAGAGTGCGGCACCCCCGTCACCGTCTCCACGCCCCTCGACGGCGAGCACCCCGACGCCCCGTACCGCCACGACCGCCGCCGCGCACACCACCGCGGCCGCCCCCTCCGGGCCCTCCGCCCCGCTGCTCGCGGGCGGTGCCGCCACCGTCCTGGTGCTCACCGGTGGCGTCGCGCTGGCCCTGCGGCTGCGCCGGCGCTGAACGGCGGGCGCCCGCAAGGGGGCCGGAGCCGTTCCGTACCGTCCATTCGGTTCGGCGGCGGACAACAGCCGCACCGCACTCACGGTTCATCACAATGCGGCAGCATCGCCTCACTTCACGTGGCTGTTCACTTGACGACCAGTGGTTCCACAGGGTTGGCTCCGGGCCAGCGAGAGTCACCCGGTCGGCGCACGCACCCCGCGCGGTTCCGTCCGTGCTCTCCCCTGCTCTTGCTCGGCCGCACAGCGAGGTCCGTACTCTCCATGAACACTCGTCCCCCGTCCCCACGCCTCCCGATACGCCGCCTGGCCGCCCTGGCCGCCGCCGGTCTGCTGGCGACCGGCTGCTCGGCCGACGACTCCTCGGAGTCCGACGGCGCGGGCGCCTCCGGTGCCGGACGGATCAAGGTCGCGATGGTCACCCACGGCAGCGAGGACGACGCGTTCTGGGACCGGGTGAAGAAGGGGGCCGAGGCGGCGGCCGCCAAGGACGGCATCGAGCTGACGTACATGAGCGACCCGGACCCGGCGGGACAGGCCGAGCTGGTCCGCGAGGCGGTCCGCGACGGTGTCGACGGCATCGCGCTGACGCTGGCCAAGCCGGCGGCCATGAAGGGCCCGGTCAACGAGGCACGGGCCGCGGACATCCCCGTGGTCGGTCTCAACTCCGGTATCGACGCCTGGAAGTCGGCGGGGCTGCTGGAGTTCTTCGGCCAGGACGAGAGCGTGGCGGGCCGGGCCGTCGGCGACAAGCTGGACGAGCTGAAGGCCGAGCACGCCCTGTGCGTCGTCCACGAGCGTGGCAACGTTGCCCTGGAGGCCCGCTGCGCCGGCGTGAAGAAGGCGTTCGGCGGGACGACGGAGAACCTCTACGTGGACGGCACCGACATGCGCGCCGTCTCCGGCATCATCACCGCCCGGCTGCGGCAGGACTCGAGCATCGACGAGATCGTCACCAACGGGGCGGACTTCGCGCTCACCGCGGTCGACGCCGTCGCGGAGGCGGACAGCAACGCCGACGTCTCCACCTTCGACCTCAACAACGACCTGGTGGACGCCGTGCGCGGCGGCAACGTCCAGTTCGCCGTCGACCAGCAGCCCTATCTGCAGGGCTATCTCGCCGTGGACGCGCTGTGGCTGTACCGGACCAACGGCAACATCAGCGGCGGCGGGGTCGCGCCCGTGCTCACCGGGCCCGCGTTCGTCACGAAGGCCAACGCGGCCTCGGTCGCCGGGTTCGCCGCCGACGGAACCCGCTGACGGTCCGGCCCGTGCGTACTTCCTCCCCCATCCGACCGCTCTAGGACCACGATGTCTCCACGGACAGGTGCCCGGCGCCGTCTCGGCTCCATACGTCTCTCGTTGTTCCTCCTCGCCCTGGTGCCCAGCGTCACCCTCGCCGGCATGTGGGGCCTGACGACGATCCAGATGTTCTCCGAGGGCCTGCAACTGCGTTCCCAGACGGAACTGAGCCGGTCGACCGGCGCGATGGGCACGCACGCCGCGCTCGCGCTGCAGCAGGAGCGCAGGCTCACCGCCGCTTGGCTGGCCGAACCGGACACCCCCCGGACCGCCCTCGACGCGCAGCGCGAGAAGACCGACGAGGCGGTGGCGAAGCTGGTCGGTCAGGCGGACGCGATCGCCGAGGCACCGGCGCGCATCTCGGACCGGCTGTACGGGGTGCTCGGTTCGGTGGGCAGCCTGGAGTACTACCGGGACCAGGTGGACACGCCCAGCGACATCACCGCAGAGCAGGCGCTCGACCAGTACACCTCGATCATCGACGACCAGATCCACGCCTTCCAGGAGCTCTCCCAGGTCGACGACGGGGACCTGACCTCGCAGGCCGAACCGCTGATCGCGCTGGAGCACGCCGCGGAGCTGGTCTCCGAGGAGGACGCGCGGCTCACCCTCGCCTGGCCCGACGGAGAGCTCGACGCGGAGAGCTGGGGCAAGTTCGCGGAGCTGGTGCACACCCGCCGCTGGCTGGTCTCCGACCAGATCGAGCCCTCCCTGCGCGGCGAGACCAAGACACAGACCGAGCGGATCCTGCGGAGCACCGAGTGGCGTGCCCTGGAGGCGGTCGAGGACCAGGTGCTCGCGACCGCGCCCACCGGCAAGAAGCGCGACGTCGAACTGCCGGACCTGCGGGAGCAGTGGGAGGAGGCCATGGACCGGGTCTCCCCGCAGTACGCCACCATGATCCGGCAGCAGACCGACGCGCTGCTCACCCGCAGCGCCGACGAGGCCCGCAGCCTGCTGATCACGGCCGCCGCCCTGAGCGCCGCCGGACTGCTCGCGCTGCTGCTGTGCGTCGGCCTGTCCTGGCGCATCACCCGCTCGCTGTCCCGCCGGCTGCGCGGGCTGCGGGTGGCCACCCTCGGTCTGGCCGAGGAGCGGCTGCCCGATGTGGTGGCCCGGCTGGAGCGGGGCGAGAAGGTCGACGCGGAGTCGGCGACGACCCCGCTGGACTACGGCCACGACGAACTGGGCCAGGTGGCCCAGGCGTTCAACACCGCGCAGCGAACCGCCGTGCACACCGCGGTCGAACTCGCCGACACCCGGCGCGGTTTCCAGAAGGTCATCCTCGGCATCGCGCGGCAGAGCCAGAACCTGGTCAACCTCCAGCTCAGCAAGCTCGACGCGCTGGAGCGCCGGCACACCGACCCCGAGGTCCTCAAGGGCCTGTACGAACTGGACTCCACGGCCAGCCAGTTGCGCCGGTACGAGGAGAACCTGGTCATCGTCAGCGGTGAGCGTCCCGGCCGTTCCTGGAGCGAGCCGGTCGCGCTGATCGACATCGTGCGCAGTGCCGTCGGGGAGGTCGCCGAGTACCAGCGAGTGGAGGTGCTCACCGAGGAGGAGGTGTCGCTCGCCCCGCCCGCGGTGGCCGACGTCATCCATCTGCTGGCGGAGCTGATCGACAACGCGACGGTGTACTCGCCGGCGCCGAGCCCCGTCACGGTGCGGGCGGCGATGGTGGCCAAGGGCCTCGCCGTCGAGATCGAGGACCGTGGCCTCGGCATGTCGGACGACGACTACGCCTCCCTGAACACCCAGTTGGCCAAGGCTCCGCAGTTCGACGTGGTGGCGCTCGCCGACGACCTCCGGCTCGGCATGTTCGTGATCTCCCAGCTCGCGCACCGGCACGGTGTCTCCGTGACCCTGCGTTCCTCGCCGTACGGCGGGACGACGGCGATCGTGCTGATCCCGCACGAGATCGTGGTGCCGGACGTACCGTCCGGCGGTGGCCGGCAGGAGACGCGCACCGAGGCCGTACGGGACCGTGCGGACGACCGGCGCGAGGAGCCCGTGGCCGCCGGCGCGGAGCAGGCCGCGGCGTCCCGTACGGCGACCGCCGTACGGACCGCCCCCGCACCGGCCGTGCCGGTGCCCGCGCCCCGCCGGGACGGGCTCACCCCGCTCCCCCGCCGGGTGCCGCAGACCAGTCTGGCCGCCGAGCTCCGCGAGGAGTCCGTCCCGGACGCCGAGGACGACTCCGGCGACTTCACCGCGGAACACGCCGCCTCCTCCCTCGCCGGCTTCCAGCGCGGCACGTCCCAGGCGCGGGACGACGACACCGACGCGGACGGTACGGCCGCGCCGGCGCACGCGCCCGCCGCTCACGTCGAGCCCCCGACTCCGCCCGCCGACCGCTGACCGTTCACGAAGGAACACCGTCATGACACGCCCCATCCCCGCCACTCACACCCAGCTCGACCAGCTGCTGACCGGACTCGTCGAACGGGTCGCCGACGTGAACCAGGCCGTGGTGCTCTCCGAGGACGGACTGGTGGTGAGCAAGTCCACCGGCTTCCTGCGGGACGACGCGGAACGCCTGGCGGCGACCGCGTCCGGTCTGATGAGCCTCAGCAAGGGCGTCAGCATGGACTTCCGCGGCGGCCCGGTGCGCCAGGCGCTCATCGAGATGGCGCACAGCTACCTGATCCTCACCTCGGCCGGTCCCGGCGCCCATCTGGTGGTGCTGACCGGTCCGGGCGCGGACGTCGGCGTGGTGGCGTACCAGATGAACATGCTGGTGAAGAAGATCGGTGAGCATCTCAGCGCGGCCCCGCGGGACATCGCGGGGCCGGCCGTCGACCCCGGCGTGTGAGGTGGGTGGAAGCGACTCGGCGGGCCGGCTCGTACGGCCGTTCACCCTGACCGGTGGCCGGACCCGGCCCAGCCGCGCCGACTTCACGCTCATCACGACGGTGACGGCGGTGGATCCGCAGCCCGAGGGGGCGGCCCGGCCTCAGCCCGAGCACTCCCGGATCCTGCGGCTGTGCGCCGAGCCGGTGGCGGTCGCCGAGCTCGCCGCACGTCTCGACCTGCCCATGAGCGTGGTCGTCATCATGCTGTGCGACCTGCTGGAGGCGGGCCGGATCACCGCCCGTCCGCCGCACCCCGTGGACCGCACCACCGTGGACCTGGATCTGCTGCAGAAAGTGAGGGAGGGCCTTGGCCGGCTCTGACACCACCGCGCGGGCGTCCGCCGGGCGTTCGGCACCCGACACGGTCAAGATCCTGATCGCCGGTGGTTTCGGCGTGGGCAAGACGACCATGGTCGGCTCGGTCAGCGAGATCGCCCCGCTGCGCACCGAGGAGCCGCTGACCATGGCGGGTCTGGACGTCGACGACCTGAACGGCGTCGAGGAGAAACGTGCCACCACGGTCGCCCTGGACTTCGGCCGGATCAGCGTCTCGGGCGATCTCGTGCTGTACCTCTTCGGCACGCCGGGGCAGCAGCGGTTCTGGTTCATGTGGAACGACCTGGCCGTCGGCGCGCTCGGCGCGGTGGTCCTGGTGGATGTGCGCAGGCCCAAGACCAGTTTCGCCGCGATCGACTTCTTCGAGCGCCGGGGCATTCCGTTCGTGATCGCCGTCAACGGCTTCCACGGGGAGCACCCGTACCCGGTGGAGGACATCCGGGAGGCGCTGGCGCTGCCGGACGGCGTGCCCGTGCTGCTGTGCGACGCGCGGGAGCGGGAGTCGTGCCGGGACGTGCTGATCGCACTGATCGACCGGCTGATCGCGCAGGCGGCCCCGGCGCGGTGAACGGCCCGTGGGGTGCGGCCGGTCGGCCGCACCCCGGGCGGGGTCAGTCCAGGCCGGCCGACTTCAGCCAGGCCTTCGCCACGTCCAGCGGGTCCTTCTTCTCCAGCTGCACCTGGGCGTCGAGGTCGAGGAGGGTCTCGGTGTCCAGCTTCGCGGATACGGCGTTCAGCGCCTCCACGCCCTCCTGCGGCAGCCCTTCCTTGCTGACCAGCGGGGTGACGTTGGCGAAGCCGAAGAGGTTCTCCGGGTCCTTCAGGACGACGAACTTCTCCTTGACGATGGTCGGGTCGGTGGTGAAGACGTCCGCGGCCTGGACCTCGTTCCCGGTGAGGGCCGCCTGGGTGAGCGGGCCACCCGCGTCGAGCGCCTTGAAGGACTTGAACTTCAGTCCGTAGACGGTCTCCAGGCCCTTCAGCCCCTGCTGCCGGGTCTGGAACTCGGGCGAGCCGCCGATCACCATCTCCGGCGCTATGTCCTTGAGGTCGGCGAGGGTCGACTCCGTGGTGAGGCCGTACTTCTTCGCCGTCCCGGCGTTGACGGCGACCGAGTCCTTGTCCTCGGCGGGCGAGGACTCCAGCAGCGTCAGGGACTTGTCCAGCTTCGCCTTGGCGGCCTCGTTCACGGCCTCGGCGGACTCCTGCCCGGCCTTGGGGTCGAGGTAGGCGAGGAGGGAGCCGTTGTACTCCGGCAGGACCGTGATGGACCCGTTCTTCATCAGGCCGTACGTCGTCTCACGGCTGCCGATGTTGTGCTTGTAGTCGACCTTGAGGCCGGCGGCGCGGAGGGCCTCGCCGTAGATGTCGGCGAGCAGGGTGGACTCGGCGAAGTTGTTCGAGCCGACGACGACGGTGCCGGCTTCGGCCTTCTCCCCGTCGAGGGGGTTGTCGGAGGTGTCGCCGGAGGAGGAACAGCCCGCGAGCAGCGCCGCCGCGGCGGTGAGCGCGACGGCCGCCGCGCCGGTGTGCCTCGTCCTGGACCTGCTGCTTTTCGCGGTGGAAGTCATTCGCCGATCCAATCCAGCCGGGTACGGTGAGTCAAGAACGTGCCGATTACGGTTTGTCGTACAGGTGATCGACCGTCAGCGCCTGCGCACTCCGGGCGACACGGCCAGCCGTCCCGCCGCCCAGAACACCGCGAGGGTGAGCAGCGCCAGGGCCGCCACCAGGGTGGCGCCGCCGACCACCTTCTCGTAGTCGCGCTGGTAGAGCCCGTCGATGATGTACCGGCCGAGGCCGCCGAGACTGACGTACGCGGCGATGGTGGCCGTCGACACGATCTGGATGGCGGCGGAGCGCAGTCCGCTGAGGATCAGCGGGAGCGCCACGGGCACCTCGACCTGGAAGAGGATCCGCGACTCGTGCATGCCCATGCCCCTGGCGGCGTCCACGGGGGCGGGGTCGACGGAGCGGACCGCCTCGTAGGTGGTCACCAAGATCGGCGGGACGGCCAGCACGACCAGCGGGATCATCACGGGCAGCAGACCGAAGCCGATCAGCAGGACGGCGAGGACCAGCAGACCGAAACTGGGCAGGGCACGGGCGGCGTTGGCGACGAAGGCGAGCGCGTTGCCGCCGCGTCCGGTGTGGCCGGTCAGCAGGCCGACGGGCAGCCCGATCGCGGCGGCCACGGCGAGGGCCAGCAGGGAGTACTGGAGGTGTTCCCAGAAACGCTGCGGGATGCCGTCGTAGCCGTGCCAGTGGGCGCTGTCGCTGAAGAAGGCGTTGACGAAGTCGATGACGTTCACCGGACCGCGCCCTCCGGGGTGATCTCTTCCCGCCGCGCGACGGGTTTCGTACGGGTTCCGCCGCGCGGCATCCACGGGGTCAGCAGCGTCCGCAGCGCGACCAGCAGGACGTCGCAGAGGATCGCCAGGACGGCCATCGTGACCACGGCGTTCACCGCGAGTTCGGGCCGGTCGTACTTCTGCGCGGCGGCGAGCAGGTTGCCGAGGGCGCCCTGGTTGCCGATCAGGGCGCCGACGCCGACCAGGGAGATGCTGGACGCGGTGGCGACCCGGAGCCCGGCGATGATGGCGGGCGCGGCGATGGGCAACTGCACCTGGAGGTAACGGCGTACGGGGCCGAAGCCCATGGCGGTGGCCGCGGCGAGGGTCTCGTCCGGCACCGAGCGCACGCCGTCGACGATGGCCGGGACCAGGACGACCAGGCTGTACAGGGCCAGCGGGATCATCACGGTGAGTTCGGTCTGGCCGGTGTAGTCGATGAGGACGACGAAGAACGCCAGGGAGGGGACGGCGTACAGCACGGTCGTCATGCCGAGCACGGGCGGGTACAGCCAGCGGAAGCGCCCGCACAGCTGCGCGATCGGCAGCGCGAGGAGCAGCCCGGCGGCCACCGGCAGCAGGGCCTCCCTCATGTGCAGGCCGATCAGCCCGGTCCAGCTGTGCTGGAGGTCGCTGGGTATGTCGAAGAAGCCGGTCACTTGGCGACCCCGGCTCTGTCCGTGTCCGGCCGGCTCCCGCCGTGGGCGCCGCGGATGGCCTCGCCGATGGTCTGCTGGGAGACGACGCCGGTCACCCGGCCGCCGCCGTCCACGGCGACCGCCCAGCCGACGGGCGAGAGCACGGCGCAGTCGAGGGCGACCCGCAGGGAGTCGGCGCCGGGCACGAACGGCCGCCCGTACGGCAGCAGTCGCTCGGCCCGGATGTCACCGGCGGTCAGCTCCTCGCGCTCCGCCCAGCCGAGCGGGCGGCCGTCGGGGTCGGTGACCAGGAGGTGGGGGGACTCGGCGGCGGCGATCCGGCCGGCGGTGGCGTCGGCCGGGATCACGGCGTCGGTGGTCAACTCCAGTGCGGCGGAGGGGAAGAAGGACAGCCGCCGGATACCGCGGTCGGCGCCGAGGAAGTCCTCGACGAAACCGTCCGCGGGGCTCGACAGCAGCTCGGCGGGCGGCGCGTACTGGGCGAGCCGGCCGCCCTCGCGCAGTACGGCGACCATGGTGCCGAGTTTGATCGCCTCGTCGATGTCGTGCGTGACGAAGACGATGGTCTTGCCCAGCTCGTCCTGGATGCGCAGGAGTTCGTCCTGCAGCCCCTTGCGCACCACGGGGTCGACGGCGGAGAACGGCTCGTCCATCAGCAGCACCGGCGGGTCCGCGGCGAGCGCCCGCGCCACGCCGACGCGCTGCTGCTGGCCGCCGGAGAGCTGGTACGGGTACCGCTTGGCCAGCGAGGGGTCGAGGCCCACCCGCTCCATCAGCTCCGCCGCCCGCTCCCGGGCCCGCTGCCTGCCCCAGCCGAGCATGCGGGGCACGGTGGCGATGTTGTCGACGATCGTACGGTGCTGGAAGAGCCCGGCGTTCTGGATGACGTACCCCATGGACCGGCGCAGGGTGGTGACCGGCTGCCGTTGGACGTCCTCGCCGTCCAGGAGGATGGTGCCGTCGGTGGGTTCGACCATCCGGTTGATCATGCGGAGCGTGGTCGTCTTGCCGCACCCGGAGGGCCCGACGAGGACGGTGATCGAGCGGTCGGGGATGTCCAGCGACAGCCGGTCGACCGCCACCGTGCCGTCCGGGTACCGCTTCGTGACTGAATCGATCCTTATCAAGACGCCGATTGCCCTTCGGGTGCCGAAAGCTTTTGACCGAGGTCGCACGCTCTGTCGCCGGTCGAGTGTAGACGGCACCTCTGACAGAACCCCGGAACTCAACGACCCAGGTCGCGGCGACCCGGACTACGCCGCCACCTGCCCCGATTCCACCGAGGGAAACCCGGCGGTCCGCACCACCCGACGGTCCGCCGTCACGGCGAACACCTCGCAGCCCGGGCGCGCGGCGGCCCATGCCACGCCCTCCGCGCCCAGGGCGTAGGCCGCCGTGGCGACCGTGTCCGCCAGGGTCAGGGTGGGGGCGGTGACCGTCAGGGCGAGCAGGCCGGTCGCCGGGTGGCCGGTGCGGCCGTCGATGATGTGGTCGCCGCGTTCGTAGCGCGCGGAGGTCGCGACCGCGCCGTCGGTCAGCTCCAGGACGGTGCAGAGCCGGTCGGCGTGTTCGGGGTGCCGTACGCCCACGCGCCACGGTCCGCCGGCGGCGACCACGTCACCGCCGGCGTTGAGGCAGAACCGCCGCGCTCCCGCCGCCCGCAGCAGGTCGGCGCCCTTCTGCACCGACCAGCCCTTCACCACCGCGCACGGATCGAGGCGCCGGCCCGGCAGCCGTACGTCGAACGCGCCCCCGGTGGCGGTCCGGTACCGCTCGCACAGGTCGAGGATCTCGGTCAGTCCGGGGCTCAGCCGGTCCGGGCTCAGCTCGCCCCGGTCCAGGCGGGAGACCTCGCTGTCCTCGCGGAACGGGCTGAAGCGGGCGTCGACCTCGCGCAGCCAGGCGAAGAGGTCGTCCACCGCGGATTCCCCGAACCCCTCGTCGTCGACGCGCAGCGACACCGGGAACCCCATGACGTGTTCGACGCGCCGCACGTCAGGAGCCCTGGGCGTCGAGGGCGGCCTGCAGGGACTCCCGGTAGCCGTCGCTGGTGACGGTGGCGCCGGAGACCGTGTCGACGTCGGCGCTCTGCGCCTCCAGTGTCTCCTCGATCAGCACCGGTACGGCGGCCGTGGTCTGCGGGTGGTCCGGCTGCCGGAGCATCCGCACCGCGCTGATGCGGTCGCCGTCGAGGGTGACCTCGACCTGCACGGGGCCCTTCTCGGTGTCGACGGTGGGGCCGGCCACCACCCGGGTGGTGCCGCCCGGGGAGGTGGACACCGAGGGGGCGGGGGCGGGTTCGGCGACCGCCGGCTCCGGGGCGGACGGGGTGTAGCGCCAGACCGGGATCAGTCCGGCGACGGTCAGGACCAGGACGGGCAGTGCTCGTTTCACGGTGTTCTCCTCGATCGACCCGCGTTCGTCATCCGGCCAGGCTGAAGCGCTCGTGGTGGATCTGCTGCTTCGGTACGCCCAGTTCGCGCAGGCCGCGCAGGACCGCGGTGGTCATGCCGGGCGGGCCGCAGACGTAGACGTCCCGGTCGGTGAGGTCGGGGACCAGGCGGGACAGTTCGCCGGGGGCGAGCCGGTCCGGTACGGGCGGGCCGGTGATCAGGTGGAGTTCGGCGCCCTTGGCGAGGGCGAGTTCGCGCAGTTCGTCGTGGAGTACGGCGTCGGTCTGCGTGTTCACGCGGTAGAGGACGACGGCGTGGCCGTGCAGCTCCTCCAGCAGGGCCCGGATCGGGGTGACGCCGACGCCGCCGGCGATGAGCAGGGCGTCCGGGCGGGTGCGGTGCAGGGCGGTGAAGGCGCCGTAGGGGCCCTCCGCGAAGACCCGGGTGCCGGGCTCGAGGTGGCGCAGGGCCGCGCTGCCGTCGCCGGCCGCCTTCACGGTGAGCCGCAGGGTGCGGCCGTCGGGCGCGGCGGACAGGGAGAACGGGTTCGCCTGCCACCAGCGGTCCTTCGTCAGGAACCGCCACAGGAAGAACTGGCCGGCTCGGGCGGGCAGCCGGTCCAGATCGCGGCCGGTGATGTGGACGGACACCACGTTGTCGTTCTCGGGGACGACGGCCGTGACCCGCAACTGGTGGCGCAGGTTCCGCCACAGCGGCAGGACCAGCCGGCCGGCGAACACGGCGGCGAGGGCGGCGCCCCACAGTCCGTACCAGTAGGCGGTGGCGGCGGTCGAGGCGGTGAAGGTGGAGCCGACGGCGACCTGGTGGGTGAAGGCCAGCACCACGGCGACGTACGTGTACAGGTGGATGAAGTGCCAGGTTTCGTAGGCGAGACGGCGCCGCGCGCGGCGGGCCGAGGCCGCGCCGACGACCAGGACCAGTACCAGCGCGACGACCGCGCGCAGCGCGCCCTCGACGGTCTCCGCGAGGTCGACGAGCTGGTTCACCGGGTCCATCGAGGACATCTCCGCGTAGCCGAAGGTGATGAAGACGGCGTGGCCGAGGAGCGTCCACAGCAGTCCGAAGCCGACCCGGCGGTGCCACAGGGTCAGCCGGTCCATGCCGATCCGGCGGTCCAGCCAGGGCAGCCGGGCCACCAGCAGCAGCTGGAACGCCATCAGCAGGGCGGCGTACAGGCCGGTGAGGCGGCCGAGCACGACGAGGGCGTTCGCGCCGAAGCCCGCCTGGACGAAGAAGACGGCCACCACCGCCGCGTTCGCGGCGAGCAGGCCGTACAGGCCGATGCGCGCCACCGCCTCGGGGCGTCGCCTCGCGGTGGGGGGTGCGGGAGGCGATTGGACAGCTGTCACGCCGGAAACTCCTTGATCGGGTCCTGGGACTCCGAGCTTGGTCACAGGCGCTGTCGATCTCCTGTCGGTCAACTTTCAAGTTTTTATCGATCGAGATGCGATCGTGCACCGCCTCTGGCGCCGGGAGCGGTGTGCCGCAGTATGGGCGGGTGGAAAAAGTACGACTCCTCGTCGTGGACGACGACCCGCCGATAGCCGACCTGGTGGCGACGGTCGCCCGCTACGAGGGCTGGGAGGCGGTCACCGCCAACTCGGGTGAGGAGGCGCTGCGCCGCGCCGCCGACTTCCGCCCGGACATCGTGGTGCTCGACCTGATGCTGCCGGACGTCGACGGCTTCGGCGTACTGGACCGGCTGCGGCGCTCCGGGACGATGGTGCCGGTGGTGTTCCTCACCGCGCGGGACGGGGTCGCCGACAGGGTGGCGGGGCTGACCCGGGGCGGGGACGACTACCTGGTCAAGCCGTTCGCCGTGGAGGAGCTGATGGCGCGGCTGCGGACGGTGCTGCGGCGCAGTACGGGACCGGGGTACCAGCGGTCGGTGCTGCGGGTGGCGGACCTGACGATGGACGAGGACACGCGTGAGGTGCGGCGCGGTGAGCGGCTGCTGTCGCTGACGCCGACCGAGTACGAGGTGCTGCGCTACCTCATGCGCCGGTCGCCGACCGTGCTGACGAAGGCGCAGATCCTGGACCATGTGTGGGAGTACGGCTTCGGGGGCCGCTCCAACGTGGTGGAACTGGTGGTGAGCCGGCTGCGGCGCAAGCTGGACGACACCGGTGAGCCGCTGATCCAGACCGTGCGGGGCTTCGGGTACGTGATCCGGCAGGCCGCCGAGTGACGGCGTGTCTCCGGCGGCTGCGGGACACGTACCGGAGGGTGCGCCTGGGCACCCGGCTGACGCTGGGCCTCGGGGTGCTGTCCCTTGCGGTGTTCGCGGTCGTCGGCACCGCGCTCACCACGTACATGCACGACTATCTGGAGCGGCAGCTCGGCGACCAGCTCAAGCTGATCCAGGCCGTGCAGGCCAAGGACGCGGCGGCGCACGGCACGGTCAGGCGGAAGCCGTACTACGGCTGGTACACGGCGGTGTACGACGTCTCCGACGACGCGGTCACCCTGCGCAGGCCCTCCGACGTGCCCGAGGACACCCGCGCCCTGGCCGACCTGGCGCGGGCGATGGCGCACTCCGACACCGAGCTGACGCGCACCGCACGCATCGACGGGGAGGGCACCTACCGGCTGCGCGGCTGCGAGGTCGAACCGGGGGTGGTGCTGGTGAGCGCCGCGCCCGTGGAGGACATCGAGGAGACCGTCGGGCAGCTGATCACCGTGCAGGTGGTGGTGTTCGCGCTCGCGCTGCTGGCGCTGGTGGTGTTCGGGCGGCGGATGCTGCGGCGCGGGCTGAAGCCGCTGAGCGACATGGCGCACACCGCGCACGGCATCGCCTCGCACGACCTGACGGAGTCGGCGGCCCGGCTGCCGCTGCGCGCGGACGGGCGGGACGGCGGCCTGGAGGTGGCGGAGCTGCGGACCGCGTTCAACACGATGCTGGAGCACATCGACGACTCCCTCGCGGTGCGCGCGGAGGCCGAGCTGCGGCTGCGCCGGTTCGTCGCCGACGCCTCGCACGAACTGCGCACCCCGCTGATGTCGGTACGCGGTTACGCGGACCTGTTCCAGTACGCCGCCGCCAACGAACCCGCCGAACGCGACCGGCATCTGGCCCGGCTGCGCGCGGAGGCAGCCCGGATGGGCGTACTCCTGGACGACCTGCTGCTGCTCGCCCGGCTGGACGCGGCGGAGGTGGAGGCGCCGCTGCGGACGGCGGACACGGATCTGGGAGAGCTGGTCCAGCAGGCCGCCGACGCGTTCCGGGCGAGCCGTCCGGGGCATCCGCTGGCGGTGACGGCCAGGTCCGCCCCACTGCTGCTGCGGCTCGATCCGCAGCGCATACGGCAGGTCCTGGACAACCTGCTCACCAACGCGGCCGTGCACACCCCGGCCGGTACGAGGGTGTCCGTCACGGTCTCCGTCGCCGCCGGCTCGGCGCTGGTACGGGTGACCGACGCGGGCCCCGGCATCCCGGCGGAGGACCGGGAACGGGTCTTCGACCGCTTCTACCGCGTCGACAAGGCCCGCAGCCGGGACCGGGGCGGCAGCGGACTGGGCCTCGCGGTCGCCCGGTCACTGGTACGGGCACACGGCGGCGACATCGAACTGAGCGACGCGCCGGGGGCGACGGTCTTCACCGTACGGCTACCGCTGGAGGCGCACCCGCGGGCAGTCGTGCCGCAGGGACGGCGCCCCGCCCCGTAGCCTCGGGCAGTCGTGCCTCCCCCAGTGCCTTAAGGGCCTGGGAGGTGCCCCCAGGGCGGCACGGGTGGGCGGTGGGGGTACCTCCCGCTCGAGCGAAGCCGAGAGTGGGGGAGGCACCCCGCAAGCGCCGGGCCGCGCGACCCACCCCCGGCCCACACCCACACCGGGCACCCCGTAACGCGCCCGGCCGCGCAACCTACCCCCGGCCCACGCGAACTCCGCTCACCGGTCTTACGGACCCGTGACGTCACGGGCGCGGCACCGCTGCCGGGCGAGGCACGCGCCTAGCGTGGACGCATGCGCGTACTGGTCACCGGCGGTGCCGGGTTCATCGGGTCCCATGTCGTCGAGGCGCTCCGGGCCCGCGGGCACGAGCCCGTCGTCTTCGACGTCCGCACCGATCCGACGGCGGACGTACGCTCCCCCGGCCCGGTGCGCGAGGCCCTGTCCGGCGTGGACGCGGTCTGCCACCAGGCGGCGATGGTCGGCCTCGGCACCTCCTTCGCCGACGCCCCGGAGTACGTCTCCCGCAACGACCTGGGTACGGCGGTGCTGCTGGCCGCGATGGCGCAGGCGGGCGTGGAGCGGCTGGTACTGGCCGGGTCGATGGTGGTGTACGGCGAGGGCCGCTACGTCTGCGCCCGGCACGGGGTGGTGCGTCCCGGCCCGCGGACCGTCACCGACCTGGCGGCCGGCCGCTTCGAGCCCGCCTGCCCGGTGTGCGGGACGGACCTCGAACCGGGCCTGGTCGGCGAGGACGCCCCGGCCGACCCGCGCAACGTGTACGCCACGACCAAGCTGGCCCAGGAACACCTGGCCGCCGCCTGGGCGCGTTCGACGGGCGGTTCGGCGGTGTCGCTGCGCTACCACAACGTGTACGGCCCCGGCATGCCCCGCGACACCCCGTACGCGGGCGTCGCCTCCTTCTTCCGCTCGGCACTGGCCCGCGGGGAGGCCCCGCGGGTCTTCGAGGACGGCGGTCAGCGGCGGGACTTCGTGCACGTACGGGACGTGGCGGCGGCGAACGTCGCCGCGCTGACGGCGGACCCGGCCGCCGGGGCGCTCACCGCCTACAACACCGGCAGCGGCACCCCGCACACGGTCGGCGAGACGGCCCGCGCCCTGGCCGTCGCGCACGGCGGTCCGGACCCGGTCGTCACCGGGGAGTACCGCCTGGGCGACGTCCGCCACATCACGGCGGACTCCTCCCGGTTGCGGGCCGAGCTGGGCTGGAGACCGAAGGTCGGCTTCGAGGAGGGCATGCGGGAGTTCGCGGCGGCGGGACTGCGGGGCGACTGAGACGCGGGCGGGCAGGCGACTTCAGCCGTACCGGACTGTCACGTCACCCGCGCGGCGACGGCGGAGCCGCGCGGTGGCCGTCGGACCGTCGTGAGGGGAGCTCCGGGTCAGGGTCCCGTCGCCGGAAGGGTCACCTCGAAGCGGCAGCCGCCGGTGACGTTGCGGACGGTGGCGCTGCCGCGGTGGGCCTCGACGATGCCGCGGACGATGGCGAGGCCGAGGCCCGCGCCGGCCGGCGGGGTGCGGGCGTGGGTGCCGCGCCAGCCGGTGTCGAAGACGCGGGGCAGGTCCTCCTCGGGGATGCCGCCGCAGCCGTCGGTCACGGACAGCACCACGCCCTCGTCCGAGCGCCGCGCGGCGACGGCGACCGTGCCGTCGGCCGGGGTCCGGCGGATCGCGTTGACCAGCAGATTGCCCAGTACGCGGCTCATCTCCCGCCCGTCCACCTCCACCGGTACCGGCTCCACCCGGTCCCCGACGAGCCGTACGCCGTGCTCGCGGGCGAGCGGGTCCGCGCCGGCGAGGGCGTCGCCGATCAGGTCGTACAGGGAGATCCGGGAGAGCGAGAGGGTCAGCGTGCCGGCGTGGATGCGGGAGAGTTCGAAGAGGTCGCCGACCATGTCGTTGAGGCGTTCCACCTCGGTGCGGATCTGCCTGAGGTAGCGGTCGGGTTCGGCGGCGACGCCGTCCTCCAGCGCCTCGGCCATCGCACGCAGTCCGGCGAGCGGGGTGCGCAGGTCGTGGGAGATCCAGGCGACGAGTTCGCGCCGGGAGGACTCCAGGGCGCGCTCGCGGTCCCGTGACTCGGCCAGTCTGACGCTGGTCGCCTCCAACTCGTGGCTGAGCGCGGCCAGTTCCGCGGTGGACGGGCCGTCGGGCGCGGCGAAGTCCCCGCCGTCGCCGAACGAGCGGGCGGCGAGCGCCAGTTCGCGGCTGCGGGCGACGACCCAGCGGCCCAGCAGCAGCGCGGTGACTGTGGAGACGACGGCGGCCATGGCGACGACCGTGGTCACCACGCTCAGGTCGTGCGCCGACAGGAACATGGCCCGGGCGACGGCGAGGGTGCCCGCGAGCATCGCCGCCACCGCGACCCCGGCGACGACCGCGAGATGCGCGGTCAGCGACCGGCGCCGGATCAGCAGCAGCACGCACGCGCCGAGCACGCCGGCCGCGGCGGCGCCGAGGAAGGCGAACAGGGCGATGAGCAGCATGTCGCGCATCGCTCACCCCTCCCCGTCGAAGCGGTAGCCGACGCCCCACACGGTCTGGACGATCCGGGGCCGCGCCGGATCGTCCTCGACCTTGCCGCGCAGCCGCCGCACGTGGACGGTCACGGTGGACAGGTCGCCGAAGTCCCAGCCCCACACCTCCCGCATCAGCTCCTCCCGCGCGAAGGCCCGCCCGGGGTGGCGCAGGAAGAAGGCGAGGAGGTCGAACTCACGGATGGTGAGGGCGAGTTCGGTGCCGTTCTTGGTGGCCCGGCGAGCGGCGGGGTCGAGGGAGAGACCGGCCGCCCGCAACAGGCCGGACGCGGCGGCCGGGGCGGGCCGGGTACGGCGCAGCACCGACTCGACGCGCAGGACGAGTTCGCGCGGGCTGAACGGCTTGGTGACGTAGTCGTCGGCGCCGACCTCCAGACCGAGGACGCGGTCCTCCTCGTCGCCGCGCGCGGTGAGCATGATGACCGGCACGGGTCCGCGCCCGCGCATCCTGCGGCACACCTCCAGGCCGTCCATGCCGGGCAGCATCAGGTCGAGGACGACGAGGTCCGGCCAGTGGGCCGCCGCGCGGGCGAGCGCGTCGGGGCCGTCGCCGGCCCGGTCGACGACGTATCCGGCGCGGTCGAGATAGCCGGTGACGATCTCGGCGACGGTGGGGTCGTCGTCGACGACGAGGACCCGGGCCCCGGCCTCGGCGTTCGGTGGTCGCTGCTCCATGCGGCCAGCCTCGCACCACGCGCGCGCGAGCGGTGCGGGCCGGCCGCCGACGTCCGCGTTCCGTAAGGAGTCGATGACCGGTATGCCCGTTTCGTGTTCGTAGGGTGAGAGCCGTGACCTCCTCCTCCCCTGCCCCGAACCCGGACCCGACCCCGGACCCGACCCCGGATCCGGGCCCGGCGTCCGTGGACGTCGTCCTCCCCTGTCTCGACGAGGCCGCGGCGCTGCCGTGGGTGCTGGAACGCGTCCCGCCCGGCTGGCGTGCCCTCGTGGTGGACAACGGCTCCACGGACGGGTCCGACCGCATCGCCCGCGAGCTCGGCGCGACCGTCGTGCACGAGGAGCGGCGCGGTTTCGGCGCCGCCTGCCACGCCGGGCTGACCGCCGCCACGGCCGACATCGTCTGCTTCTGCGACTGCGACGCCTCCCTCGACCCGGCGGATCTGGTGCCGTTCGTGCGCGAGGTGCGGACCGAAGAGGCCGACCTGGTGCTGGGCCGGCGCCGGCCGCGGGCGCGCGGGGCCTGGCCGCTGCACGCCCGCGCGGGCAACCTCGCGCTGTCCCGGCTGCTGCGCCGCCGTACCGGGCTGCGGCTGCGCGACCTCGGCCCGCTGCGGGCGGCCCGGCGCGAGGAGCTGCTCGCCCTGGACCTCACCGACCGGCGCAGCGGCTACCCGCTGCAGATGGTGGTGCGCGCCGCCGACGCCGGCTGGCGCGTCACCGAACACGACGTCCCGTACGCGCCGCGCACCGGCGCCTCCAAGGTGACCGGCACCTGGCGGGGCACCTTCCAGGCGGTACGGGACATGAGCCGCGTACTCCAGGAGGCGCCGGTGCGGGAAGGGGCGGCGTCATGACGTCGTCTCCCGTCACGCTGCTGGTGATCGCCAAGGAGCCCCGCCCCGGCCGGGTGAAGACCCGGCTGACCCCACCGTTCACCCCCGAGGAGGCGGCGGTACTCGCCGAGGCCGCGCTCGCGGACACGCTGGACGTGGTGGCGCGTACGCCCGCGCGGCGCCGGGTGCTGGTGCTGGACGGAACGCCGGGAGCGTGGCTGCCGGACGGCGTCGAGGTCGTACCGCAGTGCGCGGGCGGACTCGACGAGCGGCTGGCCGCCGCGTTCGCCGGGTGCGACGGACCCGCCCTCCTCATCGGCATGGACACGCCCCAGGTGACCCCGGAGCTGCTCACCGTGGACTTCGGTGACTGCGACGCGTACTTCGGTCCCGCCGAGGACGGCGGCTTCTGGGCGCTCGGCCTGGCCGAACCCGACCCCGGACTGCTGCGCGGGGTCCCCATGTCGACACCGGGGACCGGGGCCGCGCAACGGCGGCGGCTCGCGCGTCTGCGGGTACGGGAACTGCCGCCGCTGCGGGACGTGGACACGGCGTACGACGCGGCGCTGGTCGCCGGTGAGGCACCCGGCGGCCGGTTCGCCGCACGGCTGGCCCGGCTGACGGCGGCCCACCGGTGAGCGGGGTGCGTGCGGCGGCGCGCGTGGGACGCCGGCGGACGGCCCCCGCCGCCGAGCGGGCCTGGTCCGCCGGCCCCTACGCCGACGCCCTGCACGCCGGCCGGGGACCGCTGTTCCTGCGCCGTGCCGACGGCCGGCTGCTGCCCCTGGACGTGGAGCGCTGGTGCGCGGAGGCCGACGCGGCGGACCTGGAGGTGCTGCGGCGCTGCGCGGGCGCGGTGCTGGACGTGGGCTGCGGACCGGGACGGCTGGTCGCGGCCCTGGGCGCCCGGGGGCACCGCGCGCTCGGCATCGACGTCAGCGAGGCCGCGGTCGCGCACACCGTCCGGCGCGGCGGGCAGGCGCTGCTCCGCTCCGTCTTCGACCCGCTGCCCGGCACCGGCCGCTGGGGCACCGCCCTGCTCATGGACGGCAACCTCGGCATCGGCGGCGATCCGGAGGCCCTGCTCGCCCGCCTCGCCCGACTGCTGTCATCGGGCGGCCGGTTGATCGCGGAGACGGTCCCGTACCCGGACGTCGACGAACGCGCCCTGGTCCAGGTCACCGACGCCCACGGCACCCCTGGCGTCCCCTTCCCGTGGGCCCGCCTCGGGACTCCGGCGCTGCGGCGGTACGCGGAGGGGGCGGGCTGGCGGGCGGAGGACGAATGGTCGACGGGCGGGCGCTCCTTCGTGGCGCTCCGGGCGAAATAGGGACGAGTTCTTCGCCCCCGCCGCCCCTTCCCATTCCCGTTCCCCGGGGGCGCTGTCCCCGGACCCCCGCTCCTCAAACGCCGGAGGGGCTGACTTCCAGCCCCTCCGGCGTTTG
>NZ_JBHWHX010000064.1:0-36436 GCF_042732315.1 Streptomyces sp. NPDC059787 | reverse complement strand
CGACTGAAGTCACGGGTGGAGTCACATGAGTTGTGTCCTGGTCGCGTTGCGGGACGCGATCCGTCGCCGCGGGATCTGCATCGAGGGCGGGCTGCGCCGGCGCTCCCCGGAAGACGACCTGCCCGGCGGCTTCGGGGCCACCCGCATCGTGCGCTACGGGGCGATCCGACAGCCGATGGACCCGCAGGCGTTCATCACGGACCTGGAGCGGCGCATGTCCGATGGTCCGGCCCGGTTGTCGGCCGCGCTCGCGGACGGCTCGGCGGGCGGGGTGAAGGTCACCGGCCGCAAGGGCGAGCCGTGGATCACCGTGCCCGAGCCGGAGAAGCCGGATGAGCCGACCGGCCTGCAGGCATCAAGGACGAGGTCGTACGCCGCTGGGGCGTCCTCGGCCTCCTGGACGTGTTCGAGAACGCCGGCTTCGGCACCGGCTTCACCGACGCGTTCGCCTCGGTCGCCGCGTACGAGCGCATCGACCGCGACGTCCTCCGGCGCCGTCCGCTGCTCGCGTTGTTCGCGCCGGGGACGAACACGGGCATCCGCGCGACCGTGGCGACCGGCGGGACGGAGGCCGCGCTGCGGCACGTGCGCCGGCGCTTCATCACCGTCGACGACCTGCGAGCCGCCGTGACCGGGCTGGTGAACGCCGCCTTCGAGGCCCGCGACACCGCATGGTGGGGGCAGGGCACCGCGTGCGCATCGGACTCGAGGAATCGACCGTCAACCCGTGCGGCGCCTTCCGCCTCGACATGAGCGAGCGGCCGGCCCCCGGGCTGTCGGCCGCCGTGCCCCGTTCCCGTCCGGCCGGGGACCGGACAAGACCGTGGCCTCCCGCGATCGAGCACGCGAGAGGCCACGGTTTCCCCCTGTCCGGGGTCGGACGCGGTTCACTTTCCGCTGTCCTCGGCAAGGGTGTGCGCGACGAGCGCGTAGGCGTGACCGTGCCCGAAGCCGTGCTCGGTCTTGAGCCAGGAGACCAGCTCCATGTGCTTGGTCAGCGGGGAGGAGCGGATCAGGTCCTTCCACTCGGCGACCGGGCGGCCGTACTTCTCCTCGATCGCGGGGAAGTAGCTGGCGGGGTCCTTCATTGTCCTGGCCATGATGCTGAATCCCGTCCGTTCGTGTTCGGTGATCTTGGATGGTGGGGGGGGAGTGACTACCGCTGTGCCGGAGGCGTCATGGTCACCAGGCGGGCGATGACCACGGTGAGCCAGAGAAGGCCGAGCCCGGCTCCGGCGGTGAACGCCAGGACGGCGCTGGCCGAGGCGGCGAACCCCGCGAGGACTCCCACCGGCACGATGCGGCAGGCCACGGCCCACCCGCGTCGGTCCTGGGCGGCGAAGTGGCGGGCCAGTACGAAGAACGCGGCGCACAGCGCCAGGTAGCCCACCATGCCGCTGAACATGTGGACGGCGCCGTGCGCGCTCAGGGAGGCGACGTGGTCCTCGGGGGTGCCGGCGGGGAACCCGGCAGCCGCGTCGGCGGTGAAGGCGCCGGCGAACAGGAACGAGACGCCGAACACGCCGATCAGTCGCGGTGCCCAGGTGCCGCCGGGTGTGTCGCGCAGTGCCTGGCGCATCCCGGCCGCGCCGGCGATGACCAGGGCGCCCGTGAGCATGAAGGCGGTGATCTGGATCCATCCGAGGTCACCGAGGCTCAGCTGGCTGAGGGCGTTACGGGTGAAGTCGAAGCCGTCCCGGGTGAGGCCCTGTAACAGGCCCGCACCCAGGAACAGCGGGCCCGCCGCGGTGGCGACGGCCAGCAGGGTCCGCGTGGCCGGGCGGGCCGGGTCGGACACGGTGGTGGGGGGACTGATCGTCTGGGTCATGTGATGTCTCCTCGACGGAGAAAGCCAATTCTGGAACTGGACGGTGTGGTACTGCCTGGAACTGGACGGTACAGTACCCAAGTGGGAACTGGACTGTCCAGTACTAGATTCGGGAGGTGGCATGGAAGCAAGCGAACTCGGCCGGTCGGCACTCAAGCGTCAGGCGATCATGGAGGCCGCGACCAGCGCGTTCATGAGCAAGGGCTACTCCGGCACCAGCATGGACGACATCGCGAAGCTGGCCGCGGTGTCCAAACAGACCGTCTACAAGCACTTCTCCGACAAGGAGAAGCTGTTCGCCGAGATCGTCCTGGCCACCACCGACCGGATCGACGGCATGATCGACCTGGTGGCCCACATCCCGGCCGACGCCGGCACCCTGGAAGAGAACCTGACCCATCTCGCCCGTCAGTTCCTGACCGCGCTCACACAGCCCCAGGTCCTCCAGCTGCGACGCCTGGTCATCGCGAACGCGGACGCCTTCCCCGAACTGGGCGCCAGCTGGTACGAGCAGGGCTTCGAACGGGTCCTGGCCACCCTGGCGGCCACCTTCCAGCGCCTCGCCGACCACGGACTGCTCCGATGCGAGGAACCGCTCCTGGCCGCCAACCACTTCTCCGGCCTGCTGCTGTGGACCCCCGTGAACAAGGCCATGTTCCACGGCAGCCCCCAGCACACCGAGGCCGAACTCGACCACTACGCCACCGCCGGCGTCCGTACCTTCCTCGCCGCCTACCGTCGGCCACCGCGGACGCGCCGTACCCGAAGCGCCCTCGAGGGAGCCGTATGACCTGGTCCGAGCACACCGTCGTGCGCGACGGCGTACGCATCCCCTGCCGCGACCGGGGCGGAGGGGGACAGCCGTCGTCCCGCCGCACGGGCTCGCCGAGCTGCGGCGCGAACTGATCGTGGCGAACACCGACGACGGACCCGCTTCCGCACGCGGCCACGTCGGCGGCCGCGGGCCGAAGCTCGCCGTGGACCGGGCCGCGCTCGCCCGACGGCTCCACGACGAACGGGAGAAGACCGTCCGGCGGAGCGCCGACGTGCCCGGCGTGCCCCGCTCCACGGTGGACGGGCGTCTCGACAGGACCCGGACAGTGCCTCGTCGGCCCAGGAAGACCGCTGCCACGAAGCCCTGGGACCTACCGGCGGGTTACTGCTCCCAGGTGTCTCAGCCAGGACCTCTGGCCCGTACAGGCCGGTGGTGACGTGGACGCCCTCCTCGTCCTTCAGGGCGTCACCCCGGTGCGGGGGGCGGCCGAACTGCGCACGATGGAAGATGCGTACGTGGTCGCGCCTTGGAAGGCTGGGCCGGACGCCCACCCCCACAGAAACTCAGGGAGACTCAGTGGCGCAGTCCGCGACCACCGACACGTTTGCGGCCGCCCTCACCGAGGGCCCGTACTCACAGGGCTTCGGCGAACCCACGCTCACACGCGTCTTCGCCGCCCCGCGGGAACTGGTCTTCAGGGCATTCATCGAGCCCGAGCAGTTCGTCAGATTCTGGGCCCCCGCCGGCTCTGCGGTCCCCCTGTCCAGCGTGACCATCGAGCCCTGGGCCGGAGGGCGGCTGGAGTACACCACGGTGACGGACACGGGAGTCGGACATCCCACGAGGTGCACCTTCCTCGCCGTGGAGGAGCCGGAGACGCTCACCTACGCGGATCATGTCTCGGGAGTCGACGTGAGCATGGTCCTCAGTGATCTCGGTGACGGAAGAACCCGGGCCTCGCTGTTCCACCGGGTGAGCCGGACCGTCCCGCGGCTGTAGGACAGCTCTCACTGGAAGGTGACGCTCCGTCAAACACCGCACGCGAGGAGATGCGTCCTGGCGGCCGCCGCACCGAAGCTGGGGCGGCCGAACGAACAGGAGGTAGCCGCTATGACGGCACTCGGAACCGGGCACACTCCCGGGACCCGCGACAAGAAACGCATCGCCAACCTCGACGGGGTCCGCGGGCTCTGCGCGTTGGTGGTTGTCATCGTCCACGTCGCATTCAGCACCGGAGTGGTCCTCGGCTCCGAATCCGGACCGCCTCAGAAGGGGATCTGGTCCGTACTGGCGGTGGGTCTGGAGGTGGGCCTGGGACCCTTCTTCATCCTCTCCGGCATGCTGCTCTACAAACCTTTCGCCCGCATGACCCTCGTCGGCACCCCGCGGCCGACCCTGGGGAAGTTCTTCCTGCGGCGCGGACTGCGCCTCCTGCCGGGCTACTGGTTGTTGACGGCCTTCTGTCTGCTCCTCCTCAACTTCAGCAGCATCGACTCGGTCTGGTACGTGCTGCGTCCGATCGTGCTCCTGCAGAACTACGACTACATGTGGTACGCGGGCATGGATCCGACGTGGACCATCCCGACCGAGGCCCAGATGTACCTCGTTCTGCCGCTGCTCGCGCTGCTGATGCACCGGCTGGCCGGCCGGGTCAGCGATCCGGCGCGGAAGGTACGCCGGATGATGATCCCGCTCGGCGTCATGGTGGTGGCCGGCTGGGCCTTCGCCGGGTACATGCACATGGAGCACCTGGGGCCCTGGCCGCCCGAGTACTGGTGGCCGTTCAGCCGTTTCGGCCTGTTCGCCATCGGCATGGGGATGGCGATCCTGTCGGTGCGCGCCGAGAGCGGGCCGAACGCGGTGCCCGCGATCTACCGTGCGGCCGCCAAGCGGCCCAACCTGTTCTGGGTCGGCGCTCTGGCCTCCTACCTCGTGGTCTGCGCGGCGCCTCTGGGTGAGCCGGGCACGTGGGACTACGGAACCCCGCAGTTCGCCATGGTCCAGCACGTCGCCTTCGTCGCCTTCGCGTTCCTGCTCATGGTCCCGCTGGTCGCGCCGAAGGCCAGCTCCCCGCTGATGGACACCGTGCTGAGCAACCGCCCGACACGGTTCCTCGGACGCATCTCCTACGGCGTCTACCTCTGGCACTTCGTGGTGATGTACCTGTGGTGGCAGGACGGCAGCGTCTTCGGCGCTCCCCCGCAGTTCGCCAACGCCCTGATCGACAGGGCCGGGTTCTGGGAGTTGCTGGCCGTGGTCGTGGCCGGCTCGATCGCCATCGCGACCTTGAGCTTCTACTTCTTCGAGCGTCCCCTGATGCGTCTGGGCGAGCGCTGGATCCGCCGTAGGGAGCAGGCCGTCGCGCCCGCGGACCGTACGGACGGGACACCGCTGCCCGCGAAGCAGTCGGCGTCGGTCTGACCCGGCCGGGTCAGCCCCTGGTCCGGAACACCGGTTCGTCTCGATCCGTGTTCCGGACCAGGGGCTTTTCGCCTGTCCGACGAGGCCGCCGCAACGCTTCCGGATCTCCTGCGGAGCGCGGCCCACGCCCGGCTCCCGCCCGCCCGCCGGCGGCGGGCAGCACGTTCCCGTCGCCGATGACACGGCGGCGGGCACCTGCCTGTTTCATCGGGGTGGGTGGGCACAAGAAGTGGCCCCCGGCCCGTCCGCGGTAATTCCACGAACGGACCGGGGGCCACCCGGGTCCCGGTCACTGACCGGCGGCGAGCACCTTGCGCAGCTGCTCGGCGAACGGGGCGCTGTGCGTCAGGAATCCCTGGTGGTCTCCGGGGAAGTCCACGACCTCCGCTCCGACGCTGTCGGCGAGGGCGAGACCCGCCTGCTGGACGGGCTGTCCCTTGGACGCCTCGCCCGCCGCGCAGACGATACGGGTCGAGGCCGACTTCAGCGCCTCGGCGTCCGGAGTGAAGCGGCTGAACGGCAGCATGACGTTGCCGACGAAGAACTCGGCGTTCGCCGCCATCCGGCCCATCATCTCCATCATCTCCGGGCTCGGCGTACCCATCTCCGGCGGAGCCGGCGGCGGGGCGTCCTCCCCCTCCACGCCGGCGATGAACTTCTGCATCGCCGGGCCGACACCGGCGGCCTGGTAGGTGTCGTAGACGTCCTGGAAGTGCTCGCGCCAGCGGTCGCTGTCCGGCAGCAGCTCCATCACCGGCGGTTCGTGCACCACCAGGGACTTCACCTGCTCGGGGTGGCGGGCGACGAGGTCGAGACCGACCAGGGCGCCGCCGCTGCTGCCGAAGACGTAGGCAGGCTCGTCCGTCACCGCCGCCAGCAGCCGGTGGGCGTCGTCACTGTGCGCCTCGATCTGCTGCTCCTGCGGCGTCCCGTCAAGGCTGCTGCGCGAGTTGCCCCGCGGGTCGTAGGACACGACGGTGTAGTTCTCGGAGAGCGGGCCGGCCAGCCCCGCGTAGATCGCGGCGTCGGTCGGCCCGCCGCAGATGAGCAGCAGCACGGGGCCCTGTCCGGTGACCTCGTAATGCAGCTTCGCACCCGGGACCTCCAGGTCCTTCACGTTCGTCGATTGCATCAACTCGTCCTCTCGGTCTCGGCTGTCTCAGTTGTCTGGAGCCGTTCTGGAAGCGTCAGGCCGGGGGCTCTGCGCGCGATATCGCTGATGGAGCGGCGTTTCCCTGCGGGGGACGCCCTTGACGGGTGCCCGACCCTGGAGACACACTAAACCATCTGGTTAATCAAGCACTAGGTTGAATACGGATGTCAAGCGACGAACTCAGCACCATCTTCTCAGCGTTGGCCGATCCGACCCGGCGAGCCATCCTCGCGCGCCTGGCCGTCGGGGAGGCGACTGTGAATGAGCTGGCCGAGCCCTTCTCCATCAGCCTTCAGGCGGTCTCCAGGCACCTGAAAGTGCTCGAGCGAGCCGGTTTGATCTCCCGGGGCCGCGACGCCCAGTGGAGGCCCTGTCGGCTCGAGGTGTCACCGCTGGGCGACGCGGCGGAGTGGATCGAGCGTCAGACGCAGGTCTGGCAGTCGAGGTTCGACCGTCTTGACCAGCACCTGCAGGAAATCCAACGACAGCAGAGAGAGGCACAGACATGAGCGTTCCGAGCACGGCCGACTCCGACCTCGGCGAGGTCACCCTCACCCGTGTGTTCGACGCGCCCCGGGAGCAGGTCTTCAGGGCGTTCGTCGAGCCCGGCCAGCTCTCCCGCTTCTGGAGCCCCGCCGGCACGTCCCTGCCCGTCGAGAAGATCACGATCGATGCCCGCCCCGGCGGGGCCTTCGAGACGGTCATGGTGGCCGACGAGGACGGCACCGAGTACCCGATGAGTGCCACCTACCTCGAGGTGGTCGAGCCGGAGAAGCTCAGTTTCACAGTGGACGCGGTGGGCCTGACCTCGACGCTGACCTTCGCCGACGTCGACGGCAAGACGGAGCTGACCGTCCACCAGACCAACGTTCCCGCGATGCTCCGCGCCCCCGAGGCGGTGGCCGGCCTGCACAGCAGCTTCGACCAGCTGGTCGAACACCTGGCGCAGGCCGCCTGAGGGCGAGACGCCCGCGGCACTCGGCCGCGCCGGACGACGTCGGAGGGCGGCACCACGTCCGGCTACGTTCCGCGACCGTATCCGCCGCGGGCGACGAGCAGATCCCGGTGGTTCGACGACCAAGCCCGCATCCGTACCAGGACCTCGCGGGGGCCGGGCACGGGCGTCTCGCGTTCGTCCCGCCGAAGGGCGTCCGCCCTCGACGAGCCGGCCAGGTGGTGGTACCTCACACCGCCTCCCGGTGACCGGGAAGAGCCTCCGGCGAGTGCGGCCGTACCAGCGGGGCGGCGTCGCCGAGCACGGACCTCAGGTGGGCGGGGTCGAAGTTGACCGCGCTGCACCAGCGGCCGTCGGTGAACTTGAACCAGACGGAGCTGACGATCTCGCCCACCGGGTTCTCCCCCTCGACGACCTCGTCGCCGAGGGCCCAGCCCTCGGCGGTGTGGGCGGTGACGCCGTCGGGCAGCAGCAGGTCGACGACCGGGCTGTCCAGCGAGGGCCCGCTGCGGACGTTGGCGTCGCGCCAGATCGGGCCGGGGGTGCTGGGGGCCGGGCGGTAGGTGGTGGTGGGCATGGGCGTGCCTTTCGGTGGGACGGACGGGTGGGCGGGGGCGGGCCGGCGGCAGGCCGCGGTCGGAACCGTGCCGGTGCCGCCGGACCCCGGCGAGCGAAGGCGGGCCGGTGTCAGGCCGCGGTCGGGACGCTCCTCGTGCCGTCGGACGCCGCCGCGCGGACGCCGGCCAGCCACAGCACCTGGCGGACCATCTCCTCCAGGCGTGCCTCGTCCGGTGCCTGCTGCCGGTCCACCGCCGCCGGTGCGGGTGCCCGGGTGACGGCCACGCCCAGCGGGGCGGGCCAGCCGCGCAGCGCGTGGGCGACGGTGCGCAGGGTGGTGAGGGTGGTGGCGGCGCCCTGGGGGCCCGCGCCGACGGCGACCGTACCGATGGCCCGCCCGTCGAGGAGGGGCTGCGGCCCGTCGATGTCGTTGACCGCGTCGAGGGCGTTCTTCAGCAGTCCGGAGATGCTGGCGTGGTAGGTCGGGGAGACGAGCACCACGCCGTCGGCGCGGCGCAGTTCGTCGAGGAACCCGGCGACGCCCGCGTGGCAGGCCGCCAGTCCGGGCCGGTAGGCGGGGAAGTCCAGTTCCGCGCCGGTGAAGACCCGGGCGGTGGCGCCCTCGGCCGTGACGCGCTGGGCGCACCACTGCGCCACCCGGTCCGAGGTCGACCCGGCCCGCAGGGAGCCGCTGAGCAGGACGATGTGGGGGGTGTGCACGATGTCGTCACCCTTCCGTGGGGCGGAGACGTGCGCCGGGTCGGCGGCCACGGGTGCGGGCCGCCACGCGGCGATGTCGAGCGCGTCCTGGTCCTTGCGGCCGGCCGCCCGCATACGGGCGTTGCGCCGCTGTTCGCCGTCCCGGTCGGCGCCCTGGTCGAGGGCGCCCTGGCGGCGTGAGGACAGGACGACGGCGGCGGTGCGGTCCATGCGTTCCCGGGCGTAGGCGGCGAGCGCGGTGGGGATGTGGGCGCAGGCGCTGAGGCGGTCGGCGAGCACGGCGGCGTCCTCGAGCGCCATGTTGGCGCCCTGTCCGAGGGCCGGGACCATGGGGTGGGCGGCGTCGCCGAGCAGCGCGACCCGGTGGTCGGTCCAGCGGGCGGCGGGTTCGCGGTCGTGGATGTCGGTGACGACGACGTCGCCGGGGTCGGCGGCGCGCACCAGGTCGACCACGGGCGGGTACCAGCCCTCCAGCGCGGCGAGCAGGGCACGCCGGGCCTCCTCGGGCCCCTTGGCCGGCCACTCCCCCTCGGGGGCGGTGATCTTGGCGGTCCAGTAGAGGGTGTCGTCGCCGACGGGGGCGACGAACAGCTGGATGCCGCGGCCGTTGACGACGTGGCCGCGCTGTCCCAGCACGGAGCCGCGGGTGCGTCCGCGCACCGAGGTGTAGCCCCGGTAGACGGGGGGTCCGTCGCCGAGCATGCGGCGCCGCACCGCGGAGTGGATGCCGTCGGAGCCGATCAGGGCCTGGCAGGTGGCGGCGGTGCCGTCGGAGAACCGGACGGTGACGTGGTCGTCGTGGCCGGTGTAGTCCTCGACGGTGGTGGCCATCCGCAGGGCGGCGCCCGCGGTGACGGCCTCGTCGAGCAGGGCCCGGTGCAGCGCCGACCGCAGGACGGGCATCGGCCCGCCGGCGGCGCCGACGGGCTCCTCGGCGAGCACCGTCCCCCGGGCGTCCATCAGGACGCGCACCTCGTCGGGGGCGGTGGCGTGCCCGGTGGCCCGGACGCGGGCGCCGACGCCCGCGCCGAGCGCGTCGGCGGCGCGCAGGCCGTTGGGCTGGATCATGAGTCCCGAGCCGCCCTCCCGGAGGGTGGCGGCCCGTTCGATCACCGTGACGTCGAAGCCGCGCGCGGCGAGGCCGGCGGCGGCGGCGAGGCCTCCGACGCCGCCCCCGGCGATGAATACGGTCTGGCGTTGCGTCATGGCGTCGGGGCCTCCGTTCCGGCCGTGCCGGCCGAGGGGGTGGGGGCGGGCGCCGCGCCCAGCAGACGGCCGTCGTGGGCGCCGTAGGAGCCCGTGGACGCGTCCCACACGGTGCGGCCCGCGCGCAGGGTCCGTTCGATGCGGCCGGTGAAGGTCCATCCCTCGTACGCCGACCAGCCGCACTTGCTCTCCACGTCGCCCGCGGACAGCATCCAGGGCACGTCGGGGGCGAGGAACACCAGGTCGGCGTCGGCGCCCGCCTCCAGCCGGCCCTTGCCGGGCAGCCGGAACAGCTCGGCCGGCCGGGCGGACAGGTGACGGGCCAGCCGTACGGCGGCCGTGTCGGGGTGTTCCTCGGGCCAGCGTCTGCGCATGCCCGTCCAGACGGCGACCGCCAGTTCCTGGACGCCGGGCAGTCCGGGCGGCGACTGGGCGACGCCGCGGGTCTTCTCCTCGACGGTGTGCGGGGCGTGGTCGCTGCCCAGGGTCGCCACCTGGCCGTCGCGCAGCGCCCGCCACAGCCGGTCCTGGTCGTCCGTGCCGCGGATGGACGGGGAGAGGCGGGTGCGGGCGCCCAGGCGGCGGGTGTCCTTGTCGGTGAACGACAGGTGGTGGCCGGTGACCTCGAAGGTGACGGGGAGCCCCGCCGCCCGCGCCGCGCACACCAGGTCGGCCTCCTCGGCGCTGGACAGGTGCAGGATGTGGGCGCGGGTGCCGTGACGGCGTACCAGCTCCAGGACCTTGGCGACGGCGACGATGCCGCCGGTGCGCGGGCGGCGCGCCTCGTACTCCAGGTAGCTGCCGGGCTCGCCCCACCAGGAGTCCAGCAGGGCGAACAGTCCGTCGTCCTCGGCGTGCAGAACCAGTTGGACACCGCCCTGGGCGGCCGCGGCGAACGCCTTCTCCAACTGGTCCGGGTCGCGCACCACGGTGGGTGCCGTGTGGTGCCCGGCCATGAAGATCTTCACACTGGTGGCGACCCGCGCGTCCAGGTCGGCCAGCAGTTCGGGGCGGTCGGGGTCGAGCCCCAGGTGGAACCGGTAGTCGACCAGGGAGTGCCCGCCTATGAGGGCCGCCTTGGCGGACGCCGTCCCGGGGGTGAGTGTGGGCGGCACCGTGTTCGGCATGTCCATCACGGTCGTGACCCCGCCGCGCACGGCGGCCCTGCTGCCGTGTTCCCAGTCCTCCTTGTGGGTCAGGCCCGGGGTGCGGAAGTGGACGTGGGAGTCGATGAGTCCGGGCAGCACGTACTGCTCGCCCGCGTCGAGGCGGGCGGCGGCGGGCCCGGGGTCGGTGTCCGTGACGGCGGTGATGAGTCCGCCGGTGACGCAGACGTGGCCGGGGCGCACGCCCTGCGGGGTGACCAGCCGGCGTCCGCTGACGACGAGTTCGGGGGTGGGGGTCAGCCGGTCCACGACACCGCCACCAGTTCCCGGCACAGGTCGTTGGTCGGGCCCATGAGGGAGACGCCGCGCGCGTCCGCGAGCAGCCGGCCGATCCGTGCGCCGTCCCGGTATCCGGCCGAGCCGAGCATGCGGGCGACGTCGAGACAGATCTCCTCGGCGGCCTCGGTCGCGTGCAGCTTGCTGTGCAGGGTGGTCAGGCCCGGGTCGGCGGAGGTGCGCGCGCCCGCCCGTTCCACCACCGCGCGGGCCGCCTCAAGGCGGGTGGCCAGGCCCACCAGCCGGTGCCGTACGGCGGGCAGGTCCATCAGTCCCCGGTCGTGGGCGTGTGCGACGGCCAGCTCGAGGGCGGCCTGCGCGGTGCCGACGGAGACCGCGCCGAGGCTGGCCCCGCTCTCGCGGACCGAGGCGATGACGGTGGCGGCCTGTCCTTCCGGGCCGAGCCGGTCGTCGTCCGCGACGACGGCCCCGTCGAGGGAGACCAGCCCGGTGGCGGAGCCCCGCATGCCGGCCAGGTCCAGGCCGAGTTCGGGGACCAGCCCGGGGTTGTCGGCGCCGACGAGGAAGAAGGTCTGCCCCGGCGCTCCGTAGCCGGCCGCCGGTGCGGCGTCGGGCCGGGCGGTGCGGACCAGGACCAGGTAGAGGTCGGCGACGCCCGCGCCGGTGGTGAAGGCCTTGGAGCCGTTCAGCACCCAGGTGCCGTCCGTACGGCGTTCGGCGGTGGTGGACAGGTTCTGCTTGGCGGCGCCCGCGCCGCTCTCGCTCCACGCGGAGGCGGCCAGCCAGGTTCCGTCGGCCAGTCGCGGCAGCCAGCGGGCCTGCTGCCGCGCGGTGCCCCAGTCGGCGATGCGGGCGCTGACGGCGAAGTGCTGGAACGCGATGATCGCCAGGGAGGGGCTGACGGCGGCGATCTGTTCGACCAGCGCGTTCACCGCGGCGGCGTCCCGGCCCGCGCCGCCGTGTCCGGTGGGGACGGCGGTGGCGAGCAGGCCGCTGGTGCGCAGTGCCGTCAGCGCCTCGCGGTCCACCTCGCCGGCCGCTTCGGCCCGTTCGGCGCCCTCGCGCAGCAGTGCGCGCAACGCGGGCGTGAGCCGTGGGCTCATCGGGCTCCCGACAACGCCAGGCATTGGGCGACCTCCTCGAATTGAAGGTGACTCAGGGGTGCCAGGGCGAACGAGCCCTGGAAGGTGACGTGCTTGCCGGCGACGGAGGACCACAGCAGGGCTCCGTCGTCGTCGGTGCCGGGCAGGGAGACGACCGCGGTGACGGCCGTCCGGCCGCCCGGGGTGGTGATGGCCAGGGGTCCGTCGCCGGCGTCCGCCTCACGGGTGATCCGCCAGGGCACGGTGCCGGGGACGCGCGCGGCCGTGCCCAGGCACACGGCTCCGGTGAGGGCGAGGGCGGGGTGCCAGCCGGGCACGGTCAGGGCGCGTGCCGCGATGCCGCCGTCGGCGCCGGGCAGCACGGCCGCGATCTTGGGGAAGGCGCCGCCGGGCGGCCAGCCGAGCAGTCCGGCCGCGGCGGCGCGCAGCGACTCCAGACGCCGGAGCAGGTCGCCGCCGGCGGCGAAGAGGGCGGCCTCGTCGGGCACCTGGAGCGAGCGCGCGTCGACGAAGACGTAGGTGTTGGCGCTCGCCACCATCGACACCTCCACGCGCCGCCCGTCGGCCTCCAGCACCGTCCGGGTGCTCCCGGTGGGCAGCAGTTCGGTGAAGGGCACCGGGCGCGGCTGGACGAAGGTGACGGTGAAACCGACCTCGTCGCGTTCGGTCCGGTCGACCTCGCACACCACGCTGTCGCCGTTGTTGCGCACCCGTACCCGCACCCGGGCGCCGGGCACGAGCCGCGGCAGCATCCCGGAGCGGGCGGCGGCGACCACCGACGCGAGCGCCGAGTGGCCGCAGGAGCCGCGCAGGTCGAACCGGTCGGGTGCGCCGGGCAGGGCCTGCACGAACCGGTAGTCGAGGTCGAACATCGGGTGCGCGGACGGTTCCACCAGGGCGATCTTCAGTACGTGGGCGCCGCCCGCGGAGGTCAGGTAGCGGCGGGCCTCGGTCAGATGGCCCAGCAGCGCCGTCTCCTCGCGCGGCAGCCGGGCGGCGTCCAGCACGAACGTCGGGCAGGGGGCGCCGGCGGCGTGGGCGAGGTGGCCGATCATGCCGCCACCGCCATGGCGGCGGGTGGTGCGAGGTCGCCGGCGGCACCCTGGAACCGCTCCCGCCACACCTCGTGCACGAGCAGCGCCCACAGCGTCGACGACGTGGTGTCGTCCGGGCGGTGGGCCTGCGTGTCGAACAGGGCGTCGACGGCCGTGCCGTCGAGCCGTCCGTCGGCGGCCAGCCGGGCGGGCGTGAGCAGGTCCCGCGCGTGCTCCCACAGGGCCGTGCCGGGGGTGAGCATCGCGGTCACCGGCAGGGTGAAGGGCTGCTTGGGCCGGTCGAGCACACTGGCGGGCAGCAGCCCCCGGGCGGCCGCGTACAGGGTGCGCTTGACCTGGTCGCCGTCGATGCGCAGCGCGTCGGGCAGCGCCCGGCCCAGGGCCACCACGGACCGCTGGCAGAACGGCAGCCGCACCTCGATGGAGCCGGCCATGCTCAGGTGGTCGACGCGGCGCAGGTGGTAGGCGGGCAGGCGGTGGCCGAGTTCGAAGCGGGTGATGCGTTCCAGGACGCTGCCGGGCCCGTGCAGCAGGTCCTGGCGGGCCGCCTCGGGCAGCGGGGGGACGTCCCGCAGGTGGTCGCGGTAGGCGTCGGTGTAGAGCCCGGCGCGTGTCGCGGCCGGGGCGGCGGAGAGCGCGTCGAGGTAGGCGGTGCTCCAGTCGCCGCCGGCCGCGGCCGCCTTGGCCGCGGTGCGCATCCGCGCGTAGCCGCCGAACACCTCGTCGGCCGCGTCCCCGGTCAGCGCGACGGTGAACCCGGCCTGCCGTACGGCCCGGAACAGGGCGTACGTGCTCAGGGTGATCGGGTCGGCGTTGGGCTGGCCGAGGTGGCGGACGGTCTCCTCCAGCAGGGCGGGGAAGCCGGCCGGGTCGATCTCGACCTGGTGGTGCTCCGTGCCGGCGTGCTCGGCGACGGCGCGGGCGAAGTGCCGCTCGTCGAACGGCCAGTCGCCCCGGTAGGCGATGTTGAAGGAGTGCACGGGGCCGTGCTCGGCGGCCAGGGCGGTGACCAGGCTGGAGTCCAGGCCCCCGGAGGTGATCAGGGCGACGGGCACGTCGGCGACGAGCAGCCGGCCGACCTCCTCCCGCAGCCGTTCGCGCACCCGCTCGGGGGCCCGGCCGGGCTCGGGCAGTTCGGCGGCTGCCGCCACGCGCCGCCTGCGGCGGGGCGTGCCGCCCAGGTCGCACACGAGCGTGGTGCCCGGCGCCAGCACCTCGATGTCCTCGAACATGGTCTGCTCGCCGAAGGGCGTACGGGTGGCCAGGTAGGCGTCCAGCGCGGTGTCCCGCATCCGGGCGCCGACCGGGCCGAAGCCCAGCAGTGCGGGGATCTCGGAGGCGAAGTGCAGGGAGCGGGCGGCCTCGTCCCACCGGAGGTAGAGCGGCTTCATGCCGATCTCGTCGGTGGCCAGCAGCAGCCGGGGCACCTCGCCGCGCCGGTCGACCAGCGCGACGGCGTACATGCCGTCGAGGTGTTCGGTGAAGTCCTCGCCGTACTCCAGGTACAGGGCGGGAACGACGTTGCCGTCGCAGCGGTCGGCGAAGGTGTGGCCGCGGGCGCGCAGCCGGCGGCGCAGCTCGTCGTGGTTGTAGATCTCCCCGTTGAACACGGCCTGGACGGGGCCCCCGAGCCCGTACGGCTGCTGTCCGCCGTGCGGGTCGACGACGGCGAGCCGGTCGTAGCCCAGGCCCCAGCCGGGGGCCCGGGTCATGCCGGTCGCGTCCGGGCCGCCGTGCCGCTGGAGGGCGGCGACGGTGCACATCTCGTGCGGTGTGGCCACCGCGTTGAAGTAGCCGTGGATCCGGCACATGTCTGCCTGTCTTTCCGTGCGGGGACGACGGGTCAGCGGGGCGTCGTCGACAGATAGCGCTCCCCGCTGTCGGGGAAGACGGTGACGACCGTGGCGCCCGCCCAGCGGGGGTGCGCGGCCACGGTCCGGGAGGCCCACGCGGCGGCCCCGGAGGACACCCCGACGGGCAGTCCGGTGGCGCGCACCACGTCGCGTACGGTGGCGGCCGCCGCCTCGTCGGGCACGGCGAGGACCTCGTCGACGAGGGTGAGGTCGGTGATCTCGGAGACGTAGCCGGCGCCGATGCCGGGGATGCCGTGCGGGCCCGGCTCGCCGCCCGACAGCACCGCGGAGCGGGCCGGCTCCACGGCGACGACGTGCACGTCGGTGCGTTCCTTGAGGTAGCGGGCGGTTCCGGTGAGGGTGCCGCCGGTGCCCACCCCGCACACCAGGACGTCGACGCGGCCGCCGGTGGCCTCCCAGATCTCCGGTCCTGTGGTGTCGTAGTGGGCGCGGACGTTGGCCGGGTTGGTGTCCTGGTGCGGCACCCACGAGCCGGGCAGGGAGCGCTGGAGCTCCTCGGCGTGCGCCCAGGCGGCCATGAGCCCGTCCCCGTGCGGGACCAGGACCACCTCGGCGCCCAGTTCGCGCAGGATCAGGCGGCGCTCCTCGGTGGCGTTGTCGGGCATGACGATGACGCAGCGGTGGCCGCGCCGGGCGCACAGGGCGGCCAGCGAGATGCCGGTGCTGCCCGAGGAGCACTCGATGACGGTGCCGCCGGTGGCGGGCAGCCGCCCGGACTCCTCGGCGGCGCGCATCATGGCGAGCGCGGCCCGGTCCTTGACGCTGGAGAGCGGGTTGAGCATCTCCAGTTTGGCGAGCAGGGTCACGCCGTCGGTGAGGCCCGGCAGGTCGACCCGCAGCAGCGGGGTGCCGCCGACCAGGTCCTCCAGCGACCGGGCGATGGAGGCGGCCCGGCCGGGCCGCAGGTCCGTGTCTGTCGTCACTGTTCCCCCAAGTCGTTCGGTGCGGCGGCCGGTTCAGGCGGCGAGGTGCCCTCCGGCGGCCGTCAGGTGACGGGCCGCGGCCTGCTGCAGGTGGGTGATGTCGCTGGAGACGGTGGCGAAGGTGAACCCCTCGGCGAGCCGTTTGGCGGCGCTCTCGCCGTCCAGGACGTGGATGCCGCAGGCGATGCCGGCCCGGTCGGCGGCGTCGGTGACGCGGACCAGCGCGGCCTCGAGCGCGTCGGCGGTCGCGGGATCGCCGAACCAGCGGGCGCCCAGGGCCGCGGAGAGGTCCGCGGGGCCGACGTAGACGGCGTCGAGTCCCTCGGTGGCGCAGATGGCGTCCAGGTTCTCCAGCGCGGCGGCGGTCTCGATCATGACGATGCAGGCGACCTGGTCGTCGATCTCGGCGGGCACGTCGCCCAGGCGCAGCCCCGCGCGCACCGGCCCGGCCAGGCTGCGGGTCCCCGCCGGGTGGTGGCGGCAGGCGCGTACGACGGTGAGCGCCTGCTCGGGCGTCTCGACCATGGGCACGACCACGCCGCGGGCACCGGTGTCGAGGGCGACACCGATGGCCACCGGGTCCGGCGAGGGGACCCGGATGATCCCGGCGGAACGGCCCCGGGCGTCGACGGCGAGCATCGCGGCCTGCCAGCCCGGCTGGTGCATGACGCCGTGCTGGCCGTCGACGCCGAGGTAGTCGTAGCCCAGGCCGGCGATGCGCTCGGTGGCGGCCGGGTCGTTCAGGGCGATCCAGTAGCCGACGAGCCGTTCGCGGTCCCGCAGGCGCTGGGCGAAGGACCCCGGCTCCCGGTCGCGGGGGCCGCTCATGCGCCCTCCTCGATGGCGTAGCTCCGCTTCCCGTCCAGGCCCACCGGCACGTCGCCGTTGATGGAGACCCGGTGCAGCACGCGCCGGTGGCGGTCGTAGTCGTTGACGGCGTAGTGCTGGGTGGCGCGGTTGTCGAAGATGAGGACGTCACCGGGGCGCCAGGTCCAGCGCGCGGTGTTCTCCGGGCGCCGTACGTAGGACTGCAGCACGTCGAGGAGGGGGCGCGACTCGCGCGGCGTCAGGCCGACCAGCCACTGGGCGAAGCCGCCGAGGAAGAGGACCGGCTCGCCGGACTCGGGGTGGACCCGGACCACGGGGTGGGCGGTCTCGAACCGGCGGGCCAGGAAGGCCTTGCGGACCTCCTCGCCGCGCTCGGTGCCCAGGCGCGGCTGTTCGGCGTGGTTGGTGTGCACGGCCCACAGCCGGTCGGCGATCTCCCGCAGCTCGGCGGGCAGGTCCTTGTACCCCGCGACCGCGTTGGCCACGAGGGTGTCGCCCCCGTACGGCGGGAGGACCACGCTGCGCAGCGTGGTGCCCAGGGAGGGGGCGGTGGTGAAGCTGATGTCGGTGTGCCAGTGGTCGGCGCGCTGGTCCTCGCCGTCGACCGGGATCACCTGCGCGGCGGCGTCGACGGTCCGCATCATGGGGTGCTTCTGCGTCAGCGGCCCGAACCGGCCGGCGAAGGCCAGCTGCTGCGCGTCGGTGATCTCCTGGTCGCGGAAGAAGAGCACCTTGTGCTCCAGGAACGCCTCGTGGACCTGGCCGAAGACCGAATCCGGCAATTCCGTGGAGAGGTCGACGCCCGTCACCTCCGCGCCGATACGGCCGCCGATTCTGCGTATGTCAAAAGGGGACACCGGTTTTCCTTCCGAACTCGTTCAGAAGTCCGCGTCTCCCGGGATGGGTCTCACGGTCTGCCGCCCGGAGAGGAGAAAGGGGGCGCGGACCGGCCACGGGAGCGGTTGCCGGCAGCACAGGGCAGGGGCGGCCGGACTGGACGGCACCGAGCCAACCACGGAGCGCTCGCTTCCGGCCATGTCTTCCCGCACGAGTGCGACGACTTGGCCAACTCGCCCGCCGGGCCGCCCGGAGGGGCCGGCGGACCCGACCTGTTCAAGTCGTCGGCAGCCCGGCTCTCCTCCTTGCCGCCGCGCCGGCCGGCGTGGTGGGCTCGGGGAATCCCGAATCACCTTGCGCCGCTGCCGAATTCCCCCTCAGCAGGCGGATTCACCCGCGCGAAAGGGCCCCCATGAAACTCGGCGAGCTGCACCCCAACATCCGGCTGCGCATAGGCGTCGGATTCGTCCAGCGCCTGCTGGCCGTCATGCTGATGCCGCTGCTGGTGATCCGGCTCTCGGAGCTGTACGGGCCCGCCGCGGCCGGTGCGCTGACCCTGGCGGTCGCCGGGGCGGGCATCGCCGCGAACTTCCTCGGCGGCCACCTCGCCGACGTGTACGGGCGGCGCCCGGTGCTGGTGGCCGGCGAACTCGGCGCGACCCTGACCTTCGCCCTGCTGGCACTGGCCAACTCGCCCTGGTGGTCCTCCGGCTGGGCGACGTTCGCGCTGTTCCTGCTCAACACCTGCTGCGCGCAGCTCGCCACCCCCGCCGCCGAGGCGATGATGGTCGACGTCTCCACGCCCGAGAGCCGGCCGCTCGTCTACACGATCAACTACTGGTCGATCAACCTCGCCTTCACCGTCGGCGCGCTCATCGGCGGTTTCTTCTACGAGGGCCACTTCGCCCGGCTGCTGACGGGCGCGGCCGTGCTGAGCGCGCTGACCACGGCCGTGATCGCACGCTGGCTCAGCGAGACCGCGCCGCGCACCGGCAAGGACGTCGCCCGCGGTGTCGGTGCCATGCTGCGCGGCTACCTGGCCGTCGCCCGCGACACGGTGTTCCTGCGGGTGCTGGTCGCGGCCGCGCTGATCTCGTCCGTCGAGATGCAGATCGGCTACTACATCGCCGTCCGGCTCTCCGACGAGTTCCCCACCCAGGTCCTCGCCCGGATCGGCTCCTGGGCGCCCGCCGTGGACGGCACGGCGATGCTCGGCATCCTGCGGGCGGTCAACGCCGCCCTGGTGGTGGTGCTGGTGCTGTTCGCCAAGAGCCTGCTGACCCGGCTGAGCGACCGGGCGCGGCTGTACGCCGGCATCACCGTCTTCGCCGTCGGCTACATGGTCTGGGCGGTCAGCAACACCGGCTGGGTGCTCGTCGCCGCGGCCGTGCTGCTCACCGTGGGCGAGATCGCCGCGGTCCCGGTGCGCCAGGCGCTGCTGGCCGACCTCGTCGACCCCGAGGCCCGCACCAAGTACATGGCCGCCTACGCCCTCAACGCCCGGGTCGGCCTGCTCGTGGCCTCCCTGTGCGTCACCCTGGGCGCCTTCGTCCCGTCCCTGGCCATGAGCCTGCTGTACGGCACGGCCGGCCTGGCCGCGATCCTCCTGTACCGCTCCCTGCTCCGGGTACGCGAGGACCGCCGCTCCCTCGAACAGGAACAGACACCCGTACAGGCCGCCTGACACGCTCCCACCCTCCGCGGGCAGTCGTGCCGCAGGGCGGCACGGGTGGGCTGGGGGTACCCCCTCTGGGGGAGGCACCCCGCAAGCGCCGGGCTGCGCAACCCACCCCCGGCCCGCACCAACGCCGGGCACCCGCAAAGCACCGGTCGGCACGACCACCCCCACCCCACGCCAGTGGCTGAGCAGCCTCAGAGATGCCCCCACCCACCCCCGCCCCAGAGCATGGACGCCGCGGGCAAGGCGCCCGTACGTTCCCCCGGATGAGGTGCTGAGCAGTGACGGTGGACATCGCACAGAGCAACACGCGCGGCATTGCCTCGCTCTTCAACTCGGCCGTGGCCGCCTGGGCCATCGCCGCGGCATGGGAGATCGGCGCACTCGACGAACTGCACCGCGCCCGCACCCTGGACACCGCGGACTTCGCGGACCGCGGCGGCCTGGACCCCGCGTCGACCACGGGCCTGTTCCGCGCACTGTCCGCGGTGGGCCTGGTGCGGCGCGAGGGCACGGTCGTCACCGCGCTGGACGGCTTCGACGAGATGTACCGCAACAAGTCCTTCTTCCACTGGCTGGCCCGGGGCAGCGCGGAACTCTTCCAGCAGATCCCGGCCGTGCTGCGCAACGAGAACCGCACCGGCTCCTTCTACCGGCGCGACTCCGCCGCCATCGCCTTCGCCTGCCGCGAGATCGACCAGGTCACCTACGCCCCCGCGTTCTGGGCGGCGATGGGACGGGTGGAGTTCCCCTTCACCCGGGTCGCCGACCTCGGCTGCGGCAGCGGGGCCCGGCTGATGCAGATCCTCGACCGCCACCCCGGCACCACCGGGACGGGCATCGACATCGCCCGGCCCGCGCTGGAGGTGGCGCGCGCGGAGGCGGACGCGGCGGGCCTGGCCGACCGCACCGCGTTCCTGCACGGCGACGTCCTGAGCCTCGAACCGCGGCCCGAGTACGCCGACGTGGAGCTGCTGACGTGCTTCATGATGGGCCACGACTTCTGGCGGGACGGCCGGCGCGAGAACGCGATCGCCACCCTGCGACGGCTGCGCGAGGCCTTCCCGTCCGCCCGCCGGCTGCTGATCGGCGACGCCACCCGCACCGACCTGCCCGACACCGAACTGCCCGTCTTCACCCTCGGTTTCGAGCTCGGCCACGACCTGATGGGCACGTTCCTGCCCACCGTCGCCGACTGGGAGTCCGTCTTCGCCGAGGGCGGCTGGGAGCTGGTGCGCACCAACCGCATCGAGATGACCGTGGGAGAGGTCATCTTCGAACTGGCCTGAAGGGCCCCGTGATGACGACATTCGCGACCGCGGTCGCCCGGACCCTGGCCGGCTGCGGCATCGACCACGCCTTCGGCCTGGTCGGCGGCGGCAACATCCTGGCCACCGCCGCGCTGACGCGGGCCGGTGTGCACTACACGGCGGCCCGGCACGAGGGCGGCGCGATGGCCATGGCCGACGCCTGCTTCCGGGCCACCGGGCGGGTGACCGTGTGCACGACCACGCACGGGCCGGGGCTGGCCAACACGGCGACCGCGCTGGCCGAGGCCGCCAAGAACCGCAGCGCCGTCGTCCTGCTCTGCGGCGACGCCCCGGTGGCGGGCCCGCGCGCCCACGACATCGACCAGAGCGCCCTGGCCGCCTCCCTGGGGGTGCCCGTCGTCCGTCCGACGGACCCGGACACGGCGGTGGCGGACACCGTACGGGCCGTGCGCACCGCGACCGCCGACCAGTGCCCCGTGGCGCTGTTCCTGCCCGGCGACCTGACCGACCGCGAGCTGTCCGCCGTACCCGTGGCGTCGCCGCAGGCCGACAGGACCGACGAGATCCTCACCCTGCCACCCGGTGCCCTGACCGACCGCGAACGGCCCCCCGTACCCGTGCCCGCGGCGTCACCACCGCGGGCCCGCACCGAGGAGTCCGCCGAGCTCGACGAGATCCTCACCCTCCTGTCCGCCGCCCGCCGCCCGCTGCTCCTGGCCGGACTGGGCGCCTGGCGTTCGGGCGCGGCGAAGATCCTCACCGACCTCGGCGACCGGCTCGGCGCACTGCTGGCCACCACGGTCATGGCGAACGGCATGTTCGCCGCGCACCCCGCCACGCTCGGCCTGTGCGGGGGGTTCGCCTCCCCGCCTGCGGCCGCCCTGATGGGCGAGGCGGACCTGGTGCTGGCGTTCGGCACCAGCCTGGGCGACTTCACGCTGCACGGCGGACGGATCCTCGACCCGGCCGCCCGCGTCGTCCAGATCACCCTGGAAGGGGCCCGCGCACCCCGCGCGGACCTCGCCGTACGCGGTGACGCGGCGGCCGTGGCCACCCGGCTGCTGGACGCGGCCGACGCGCACGGCATCGCCCGTTCCCCGTGGCGCGAGCGGGCCGCCGCCTCCGGTGCGCTCCAGGCCGCCGCCGACGGCTGGGCCGCCCTGCCCCACCCCGACGCCTCCGGCGGCGGCCGGATCGACCCGCGCACCCTGACCCGGGCGCTGGCCCCGCTGCTGCCCGCCGAACGCACGGTCGTCCTGGACGGCGGCCACTTCATCGGCTGGCCGGCCATGTACTGGCCGGTGCCGGACCCGGCGGGGCTGGTGTTCACCGGCGCCGCCTTCCAGAGCATCGGGCTGGGCCTGGCGGGCGCGGTCGGCGCGGCCGTCGGCCGGCCCGACCGCACCACGGTGGCCGCCGTCGGCGACGGCGGGGCGCTGATGGGCCTGCCCGAGCTGGAAACCCTGGTGCGCTCGGGCCGGTCGGCGCTGGTGGTGGTCTACGACGACGCGTCCTACGGCTTCGAGGAGCACATGTACGTGCCCCGGGGCGCGGACCCGGCCACCCTGCGCTTCGGCGACACCGACTTCGCCGCGGTGGCCCGGGCGTTCGGGGCACGGGCCGTCACCGTCCGCGACACCGCCGCCCTGGACGCCGTACCGGAGTGGACCGCCCGGGGAGCACAGGGCACGCTGCTGCTGGACTGCAAGATCTCCCGGACCGTACTGGCCCCGTTCCTGTCCGACCTGCTCGGCCGCTGACCATGAAGGAGGGCGATCGATGCTCTCGTGGTCGCGATGGCGCTTCGCGTTCCGGCACCCGTGCTGATGTCGGCCTCGGATCGCGACGACTGGTCGAAACCGTGCGGTGACCGCGTACAGATCAAGGACGTCTGAGGCTGGTGTTCCGTTCGTCGCGCGTGGTGGTGATCACCTGCGGGCCGGTCCGGTTGGTCGCCGAAGGGCTGGGCATCCGGCAGATCGCCTCCCGACCGCACGTCTCGCCGAGTACGGCGGCGTGCACGTCTCCCCCGTCCAGGCGAAACCGGGCGCGGCGACGCGCACCAAGACTGCGGCCATCGCCTTCCGTGAAGGACTGGCCGGGGCCCGCCACGGCGGCAGGTTTTCCCTGCGTGAGAACACCGACCGCACCGGCACACGTCGGTTCAGTCGGCCGTGCCGGGCTCCACGACCCACTCGGCCTTCAGCCCGCTCACCGAGGCGATCATGTCGAAGTCGCCGTCGTAGTGCAGGACCGTGGCCCGGTGCCGTTCGGCGGTTGCCGCGATGAGGGCGTCGGCCAGCGACAGCGCGCGGTGGAAGCCGGCGTTCAGCGCCAGGCCCTGGATCTCGAGCGCCCGCTCGAACTCCTGGTCGTTGCAGGGCAGGTGGTCGAAGCCGCGGAGCAGGGTACGCAGTCGCAGCGCTTCGGGCTTGCCACGAGCCGAGTACAGGACCTCGTACTCCGTCGGGGCGCACACCGCCAGGAGCCCGTCGCGGTCCAGCGCATCCAGCCGCGCCCGCACCGCCGCCTTGCCCCGACGGGCCAGCGCCGACTTGTCGATGAGATAACGCCCCTTCACGCCGCCGAGGCCCCGCCCTCACGCTTGAGCGTGCCGTCCGGGTTACGCGGCCCGGTCTGCGAGCGGATCTCCGCGAACGCCTCCTCGAACTCCCCCTCGTCGATGGCGTCGAACAGCTCCCGGCGCAGCCTCAGCTTCACCCCCTCCTCCATGGCCGCCCGTACCGCGGCGGCCTTGGTCTTCACGCCGTACACCCGCATCGCCTGCTCGACGATCTCGTCGTCCAGATCAATCACGGTCCTGGCCATCAGCCATCCCTCCACAGCCCGACAACACACCAGCGATATCAATTTTAACCAATGAATGGTATCGAGGTGCCGACTCGGACGCCCCGCTTCGGTGGCAGCCGGCTTCCCGCTGCTCTCGCTGTCCGACCCGCTCGGCCGCTGACGGCATCCGACCACGAAGGAGCGGCCGGGACCCCTCCCCGGGGTCCCGGCCGCCCGCTCGGCGCCGCGGGGGATGTCAGCCGCCGAGCAGTCCGGGGAGGGAGCCGCGCAGGTGGTCGAAGGAGACGAGGTCGGGCGCGGTCCAGCCGTCCAGGTCGTACTCGGACAGGCACTGGTCGGCGAACGCCTTGTAGTCGTCGAGCTGCCCGGAGGCGGTCTGGGCGAACAGCAGCTCGGCCCGGGTCGCCTCGTGGTTGCCGGCGTAGTTGCGCTCGTACAGCTCGTGCCGGCCGCCGAACTCGGTGCCCACCGCGTCCCACAGCAGTTTCAGCACCTTGACCCGCTCCTCGGCCCCGATGCCCCCGGAGCCGCGCAGGTAGGTGTCGAGGTAGGGGCGGATCTCCGGGTTCTTGAAGTCCTCGGCGCTGGAGTTGAGGTAGATCAGCCCGCTGGCCACGTCCTGCTGGACGATCTCCTTGACGCGCGGGTAGCCGACCTGCATGAACCACCGGTACGCCATGCCGTACTGCGGATTGGGCAGCACCGCGCCGTTGCGCCACTTCACCGGGTTGCGGGCGGCCGCGTCGGACAGCCCCCAGAACAGGTTGCGCCAGGCGAGCACCTCGCCCAGCCGGGTCTGGACGCCGCGGAAGTCCTGGGTGCCGGTGATCTCCAGGGCCTTGGCGAGGAGTCCGGCGATGAACTCCAGCTTCACCGCGAGGCGGACGCAGCCGTGGAAGGTGAAGCGCTCCATGAAGCCGGACTGCCCGGAGAACATCTGGACCTTGGCCGTGTCGCCGTAGACGAACACGTTCTCCCAGGGGATGAGGACCTTGTCCAGGACGAGGATGGTGTCGTTCTCGTCGAGCCGGGAGGAGAGCGGGTAGTCGAAGGGGCTGCCCATCACCGCGGACGTCGCGGTGTAGGAGGGCCGGCAGATCAGTTTCACGCCCTTGTCGCCGGTGGGCACGGTGGCGATGAGGGCGAACCTCTTCTCCTTCACCGGCAGTCCGTGGTGGGCGATGAAGTTCGCGTGGGTCAGCGCCGAACCGGTGGCGACCACCTTGGCCCCGCTGACCACCAGGCCCGCGTCGGTCTCCTTCTCCACGTGCACGAACACGTCGGAGACCTTGTCGGGCGGCAGGTTGCGGTCCACGGGCGGGTGCACGATCGCGTGGTTCCAGTACAGGACCTTCTCCTGCGACTCGCGGTACCAGCGGCGCGCGTTGTCGTCGAAGGGCGCGTAGAAGTCGGCGTTGGCGCCCAGGGTGCCGAGGAACGCCGCCTTGTAGTCCGGGCTGCGGCCCATCCAGCCGTAGCTCATCCGGGACCAGGCCGCGATGGCCCGCTGGTCGGCGACCAGGTCCTCGGCGGAGCGCGGGGTGGTGAAGAAGCGGTGCGTGTAGCCCGCCGCCGCCCCGCCGTCCGTGCGCGTGGTCAACACGTCCCGGTGGGCGGGGTCGTGCAGGGCGTCGTAGAGGCGGGCCGTCATCCGCGCCGGGTTGGCGAACGCCGGGTGCGCGGTGACGTCCTTGACCCGGTCGCCGTAGAGGAAGACCTCGCGGTCGTCGCGCAGGCTCTCGAGGTACTCCTCGCCCGTCAGCGGCCGCGTCCGGGGTCCGTCCGCCGGGTGAGCGGCGGCATCCTGCTGATCGGTCATGCGTCTCATCGTGGCAGCCGCGACGCCCCCGGACTTCTTCCTCCGTGCGGCACTGGGACCGGTCCGCGGGCGACGTGCCGAAGTCGCGGCCAGGGCGCGGTAGCGCAATCCGGAAGGTGCCCCGGCGGCCCGCCACGGTGTGAGGTCGGGTCAGCACCGCCTGGTGGTACGACCTGTCACGTCCCGGGAGGACTTCACGATGCTCACCGCCGACATCCCCACGCGTGCGCAGCTTGTCCGGCGCGCGGCCGACGTCGCGCCGCTGCTGCGCGAGAACGCCCAGAAGGCCGAGGACGACGGACGGCTCCAGGACGAGACGATCGAGGCGCTGGCCGGGACCGGCGTCTTCAGGCTGCGGGTGCCCAAGCGGTACGGCGGCTACGAGGCCGACACCCGCACCCTGGTCGACGTGGCCACCGAACTGGCCCGCGGCGACGGGGCCGCCGCCTGGACGGCGTCGGTGTACTGGATCCCCACCTTCATGACGTGCCTGTTCCCCGACAGCGTCCAGGACGAGGTCTTCGCCACCCCCGACGTGCGCGTCTGCGGCACGCTCAGCCCGTCCGCGCAGGCCGTCCCCGTGGAGGGCGGCATCGTCGTCAACGGCAGGTGGAGCTTCGTCAGCGGCGCCCGGCACGCCCACTGGCAGGAGGTCATCGCCGCGCAGGAGATGGCGCACGGCCAGCACCTGCCGCTGATGGCGCTCGTGCCCATGGACCAGCTCGAGATCGTCGACGACTGGGACACCTCCGGACTGCGCGGCACCGGCAGCGTCTCCACCGTCGCCAAGGACGTGTTCATCCCCCAGGAGCGCGTGCTGCCGCTGCCGGCCGTCCTGACCGGCAAGTACGCCTCACAGCTCAACGCGGACACCCCCATCTACCGGGCCCCGCTGCTGCCGGTCGCCGCCGCCTCCTCGGTCGGCACCGCGGTGGGCCTGGCCCGCGCCGCCCAGGACGTCTTCTTCGAGCGGCTCCCGGACCGCACCCTGACCTACACCTGGTACGCCAAGCAGGCCGAAGCCCCCCTGACGCACCTCCAGGTGTCCGAGGCGGTGCTCAAGGCCGACCAGGCGGAGTTCCACGCGCACCGCCTGGCCGACCTCGTCGACTCCAAGGGCGTCTCGGGCGAGGAGTGGACGGTGCTGGAGCGGGCCCGCGCCCGCGCCGACATGGGCGCCGCGGTCCGCCTGGCCAAGGAGGCCGTCGACATCTTCGCCTCCGCATCCGGCGGCTCGTCCGTCTACCGGGACGTGCCGATCCAGCGGATCACCCGCGACATCCAGGCCATGAGCCTGCACGCCCTGATGAACCCGAACACCAACGCCGAGCTGTACGGCCGCATCCTGTGCGGCCAGCAGCCCAACACCCTCTACATCTGAGCGACTCCCGATCCGAGCGACTCCCGCCCGACGCCAGCCCGCGACAGAGAGCAGAGAACACACCCATGACCACGCAGACCGCCCCCGCCGTCGAGATCTCCGACGAGGACAAGGCCGCCGTCGCCTCCATCCCCCAGCGCATCGTCGAGGCGTGGGCCGCCTACGACGCCGACGCCTTCGCCGAGGTGTTCACCCCGGACGGGACCCTGATCCTGCCGGGCGTGTACGAGAAGGGCCGCGACGCCATCCGCGCCTTCGCCGCCGCCGCCTTCGCGGGCCCCTACAAGGGCACCCGCGTCACCGGCACCCCGATCGACATCCGCTTCGCCAACGAGGGCGCCGGCGTGCTGATCACGCGCGGCGGCATCCTCGCGCCGGGCGAGACCGAGCCGGCGCCCGAGCGTGCCGTCCACGCGTCCTGGGTCGTCGTCAAGCGGGACGGCCGGTGGTTCCTCGGCGCCTACCAGAACAGCCCGCGGCACGCCGCGTGAGCGCGACAGCCCCCTTCACGGAAGAGAGAGGTGACAGCGATGGCCGGCGCACGGGGTGACCGCGCGGTGGTGCTCGGCGGCAGCATGGCGGGGCTCCTGGCCGCACGGGTGCTCGCCGATTCCTACGGCGAGGTCCTGGTCGTCGAGCGCGACGACATCGGCGGGTCCACCACGGCACGCAAGGGCGTGCCGCAGGGCCGGCACGTCCACGGGCTGCTCGCCCGCGGACAGCAGATCCTCGACGAGCTCTTCCCCGACTTCACCGACGAAGCCGTCGCCGCGGGCATCCCGACCGGTGACCTCGGCGAACTGCGCTGGTTCTTCGGCGGCCGGCGGCTCAGCCCCCGCGCCACCGGGCTGGTCTGCGTCTCGGCCACCCGCCCGCTGCTGGAGAGCCGGGTGCGCGCACGCGTCGCCGCACTCGGGAACGTCACCTTCCTGGAGCGCCACGACATCACCGGCCTCGTCACCGACGAGGCCGGCGCGAACGTGACCGGCGTACGGGTGCAGGGCCACGACGCGGACTCGACGGAGCGCACGCTCACCGCGGACCTCGTCGTCGACACCACCGGCCGCGCCTCCCGCACCCCGGTGTGGCTGGAGGAACTGGGCTACGGGCGCCCCGAGGAGGACCGGATCCGGATCGACCTCAGCTACACGACCCGCCTGTTCCGGCTGCGCGACGAGTCGGTCCTGGACGGCGACCTGTCGATCAACCCGGTCACCTCGCCGACCCACCGGCGCGGGGCGTTCCTGTCCCGCATCGAGGACGGTCTGGTCGTGGTGTCACTGACCGGCGTACTGGGCGACAGCGCACCCGCCGACCTCGACGGCTTCCTCCAGTGGACCCGGACCCTGCCGGTGACGGACATCCACGACGCGATCCACGACGCCGAACCGGTCGGCGACGGCACGGTCTTCCGGTACCCGGCCAGTGTGCGGCGCCGGTTCGAGCAGCTGTCCCGCTTCCCGGGCCACTACCTGGTGCTCGGCGACGCCGCCTGCAGCTTCAACCCGGTCTACGGCCAGGGCATGACGGTCTCCGCACTGGAGGCCCTGGTCCTGCGCGACCACCTGTCCCGGGGCGAGGTGGACCCGCTCGCCTTCTTCCAGGACATCGCCGGCGTCATCGAGGTGCCGTGGCAGTTCTCCGCGGGCGCCGACCTGGGCTACCCGGAGGTGGAGGGCGTACGGACCCCCGAGTGGGAGCAGTCCGGAATGTACATGGCCAGGCTGCACACCGCCGCCGCGGTGGACGGCCAGGTGACGGCCACCTTCATGCGCGTGGCCGGCCTGGTCGACCCGCCCACCGCCCTGATGACCCCGGAGATGCAGGAACGCGTCGCCCAGGGCTTCGAACAGGCCCAGCCGCTGCCCGCCTGACCCGCTCCCGTCCCGTCCTGAACCTGTTCTTTGTCCTCCGTCCGTGTCGTAGAGCGAAAGGGAAGACAAAGAGGCCCGGCATCCTCGCGGATGCCGTTGGCGCATCCCGTCACCGTTCGGTGATGGGAGCGTTTCTCCCAGCCCGACGCTGCTTACGCGGTGTTTCGCTGGGAGAAACGCTCCCATCATGTTCACGAGAACGGACAGCACTCGTGCACCGGTCTGGGAGACAGTCGGCACCTGCGAGCGAATCGAAAGGTGCACGGGTATCGACAGCACCGGTGCCGAGCGGGAGGTTGTGGACACTCCACGGCAGGGACAGCCGGCCCGCCGGGCCTGGCAGGGGAGGCCGTAGGGTTCTGCCCCGTGCACCAGCTTGAGATTTCCGACCTGATCACAGCGGTGGATCCGCACAGTGGTCACCGGCTCCCGGTCCGGCTCGCCGAGGTGATCCAGCAACTCCGTAAGAGCGGAGACGAGCGCGCGGCCCGGATCGTTGCCGAGCTGCCCACGGACCGGGACGGCGTACTCGACCCGTACTCCGTGGACCGCCTGCTCATCAGCGTGCACACCGAGCTCCAGCGCCTGAGCGAGGAGCTGCGGATCGGCGAGCGGCTGGTCCACCTGCTCGGCCCGCTCTTCACCGCGATTCGGTCGACCAGCGGGCAGCCCGGTCCGTACCGCCTGGTCGACGTCGGTTGCGGTCTGGGCTACCTGGTCCGCTGGCTGGCGGCCACCAACGCCCTCGGTACGGACGTCGAACTGGTCGGGGTCGACCTCGACACCGCGCTGGTCGGCGAGGCAGACCGCCTTGCCCGGGCGGAGGGGCTCACATGCCGTTTCGTCCGAGGAAACGCCTTCGACCTGCCTGAGGCCGCGACCGTCTACGTCTCCACCGGCGTGCTGCACCATTTCCGTGGACCCGCCCTGGCCGAGTTCTTCCAGGCCCAGGCCGCCTCACCGGCGTATGCCTTCTGCCACTTCGACATCGCCGCAACCCCTCTCGCGCCCATCGGCGCCTGGATCTTCCATCGTGCCCGAATGCGCAACCCGCTCGGCCGCCACGACGGCGTCGTCTCCGCACGGCGCGCGCACAGCGACGAGACACTGCTGCGCGCCGCCGCGGTACCCGGCATCCGCGCACTGCTGTACGAGCCGCGCGGCACCGCGAACCCGTTCTGCACCACACTGCGTCCGATCATCGGGGTACGCCCGCAACTGGAGGCGCCGCTTCGCCGAGCCCTCGGGCGGGACGCACTCCGCATAGTCGGCCCGGAGCACCTTGCCGAGACCATCCGATGACGCCCGCCATACCGCTTGTACTCCTCGGTCTGGTCGACGCGGCGTTCAGCGGCTTCCGCGCCTATGCCGGCAGCGACGCCCGCATCCGCAGACGACACGCCACCGTCCGAGCCGCCCTGCGCGGGCTGGCCGTCGGGGCCCTCCTGCTGCTCGCCCCCACGCTGACCGCCGCCCTCCTGCTGCTGACCGCACGCGAGCCGGCACGGACCTACGACACTCTGACCGCCGGCGGCCTCGGCTACCTGCTCCCGCTCACCGTCTACGCCGGCGCCGTACTGCTTTTGCTCGCCACCTACTTCACCCTGCCGTTCCGCGCCGGCACCCTCGCGATGGTCATCGGCCTCGGCCCTCTGACTCTGCTGCGCCCGCTCGTCATTGCCGCCGCCTGCCTCGGCGCGGTCCTCGACGGCGGCGGGTCCGCCCTGCTGGTCGGCGCGACCGCGGGCGCCGCTGTGCTGTGCGTCGAACCCGCGGTACACCGACGCTGGTACCACCACGTGCGGTAGAGGACCTGGGTGACGTCGTGCGGTTGCCACCGAGCGTCACGGCGATGGCTGACAACCGGTGCTGCCCCTTCTCACGAACATCGAACGCGGCACGGTTCGAGCGCCTCCCAAGACGCTGAACAGGTGCTGTCGAAACTCGTGACCAGAGCCACCTGCGTCAGGCCGAACGATCGGTGCCGTCGGAGAAGGGGTGACCGGGAGACGTCTGCTTGCTCGTCCGTGTCCGGAGACATCGAGCTGACATGTACGTGAGGTCAATGAGCACCGGTCCTGAGATCGGTGCTCATTGACCTCACGTACATGAGTTCCGGTCCCGGAGCTGTTCAGGTCGCGCGACGCAGCGGGACGACGACGTCCTCGCCGGTGCTCTTCGCGCTGAGTCTGTAATAGCTGATGTGTGCGAGCCGCTCGGATTCCTCGAGCCATCCGGCCTCGACGACCTGGCGCCGGGTGCGGGAGAAGACGGTCGGGGACATGCCGACGAGCTCGGCGAGCTTGGCGCCGGTTTCGACGACGGCACCCGCACGGTCGGTGGGGTGCATCGCGTAGAGCATGACGACCAGGCGCTGGTTGGCGGTCATGCCGGCCGTACGGTGCAGGACGTCCAGGAGCTTGTGCTTGTCGTCGTTGTTCACTGGACCTCCCACAGTGAAGGAGTCGTGTTGTTGAAGCCGGGGATGTCCGGCGGGTTGCATGTCCTGATCGCTTCCCGTTGCTCGATGCCGGTCCCGTGGAAAGCGATGTACGGGCTGATCCGGTAGAGCCTGTAGTTGCCGATGCGTCCGCGCTCGATCAGGATGCGCTGCTTGAGCAGCTTCCGGTTGATCCTGCCGACGGCATCGGCGGTCATCCCGACCTTCTTGGCGATGTCCGCGCCGGTCGCCCTCAGCGGTGCCATGCCCTGAGGGGAGACTCCGATCCACCACAGCACCATGTACTTCTGGCTCGGGGTGAATTCCTTGCTTTCGGTGATCGCTTCGACTCTGGCCTTGTCCACCTGGATGTGCTCGCCGGAGAAGGCGTAGGGCGCATAGGGGATGGCCTCGCCGGTGTCGGCGTCGACCAGTCTGCGTACTGCCCCCAACAGACCCTCCCGTGGTCGGACATTGCCTCGACGTCGATGAGCGACGGCCCTCAGGCCGACCAGATGAACTTAACGTACATGAGCGTGGAGTTCATGTAGTCCGCTTCCAAGGCGTGTCGCTTCACCGGGAATCGATCTGCGGCCGAAGTCGTCCCAGGAGAAACAGCGCCTGCTCATGAACCTGACGTCAATCTGGTCGGATCCTGCAGACGTGGTCACGGTTCCTGGAACACGGGCACAGCGGTCCCCGGAACTGCCTGTCCTGCTCCTGAGAACCGGGTGCACGATCCTCAGAACCGGCTGCCAGATCGCCAGAACCGTATGCAGAAGGGCATCTCTGCAGGTCAGAGCGTTCTTTCGCTGCGCGCCCTCTCTTACAGCAACACAGGCCGTTCCCACCGCGGCTCCCGTCCACACCCCGTGCTCCCGCAAGCGGTCGCGCGAGGACCGCTCAGCGCCTTCCCGTGGAGCGTTCACAGCGGCGCCCACTTCCAGCCCGTCGACGAAGAACCCGCCTCCCCTCCCCCGTCCTCAGCCGACGAAAGCACGCCACGACGTCGCCGCAGCCGACGAACCACCCGTCACGTATGCCTCCATCAGCCCGCGCCGACCTCGGCCACGCTTTCGTCGACACCCTCGACAAGCCGCAGCCGCCCAGGCACCCGCGGGCCCCGTCGGTGCGCCGGAGGCCCCAGGGGCCGACGACGCACCGACCCGTAGGCGCGGAGAGCCGCGCGGAGCCGGCTTTCGTCCGGCCCTCACAGATGCTGCGCCCCCTCACGGCGCCACCCTGTTACCGCCCAACGACGACCACCAGGGCCACCAGGACCTGTTTGGCGGATCATGTGACTGGCCCGTGTCCGGGGTAGTGACGTGGGCCCGGGGCGAGGGAATGAGGTGTCCTCTCGAGCCGGCCGAGTCCGGCCGCCCCTCCGTGTCAGGTTCAGTCCAGTGCGCAGCGATCGAGTGCAGCACGAACCTGCTGGAGGCCCTCCACTCTCCAGTGGTCCCGGTCGGGCATCTGGTCGTCCCGGCGCCAGCGCCAGGCGGAGAACATCGCCCAGTTCAGGGCGCGGCACCGGTGGACCAGGTCGTGGTCGGCCCCCGCATAGTGCTTTCCCACGTCTTCGGGCGCATGGGCCAGGTCGAACTCGATCGGCCCACGGCAGCAGGTGGCGAGGTCCACGAAAAGCGGCCCTCTCCTCGTGTTCAGGAGGTTGCCCGGGTGAGGCTCGCCGTGCAACAGCTGGTCGCCGGCTTTGTCGCTGCTGATCGCGGCGCTCAGTCCACTGAGCGTGTCGCTGAGGAGCACCCGGTCGAAATCGGGCAGCTCGGGAGACCGCTGCCGGTCGTTCACCTCTCTCAGTGCCACGGCGACTCGGTCGGTGAAATGCGGTGCGTCCAGATCGATCTGCCGCAGGGCGGCGTGGTGCCGCAGGAACACGTCCGCGTAGTCGGCCGGCGCGATCTCCGACCCCACCGGTTCGTAGTAGGTCCATAGCGAGACGGCGAAGGCATCACGCACATGGACCCGGGGCTCGACCCGGGGCTCGAGCTCAGCCACCGGCGCGTCGACGTCAGCGAGACGGCGGGCAACCTCTACTTCGAACTCGGAATCAGCCAGATGCCCCAACGGCGCGACCCGAGCCAGAACATCACAAGGGACCAGACGCAGCGCGACGCGGTCCGAGTTGTGGATGACGATCGCATCGTCGACCTGAAGACCCAGCTCGGAAGCAGTCGCCCGCCCTGCCTCAACCGCGCGGTGGAGTTCCAATGGCTCCATACCGTTCTCCCTCGTCATTGAGTCACACACGTCTGGGGACAGCAGCGATGCCCCCGATGTCTTCGTGGGCATCATTCGGCGGCCACCCGCCGGACCCGGCGACAAGCATCGCAAGGCAGGGCCTGCACAGGCCCGAGGATTTATTCGACCGGTCATGTGGATGGCCTGCGTCCGAGGCGTTGACGTGGAACATTCCGAGGCCGCGCGATGTCGAGTTCCACCGGTAGTCGTCACCGGCTTTCAGAGCGTGGTGCCGGAGGGCCGACGGTCCACGGCCTCTGTGGTGTCCCGAATACGCGAGGGTTCGCTGCCGTCGGCTGCCGCGCGACGGGGTGAGGCGGTGCACGTTCGCGCGGAGCGGCGTTCGGGGCCGCCATCCGCATACAGCGGTAACATCCGTTACCATTCGGGTATGGCAAAAACACAACTGGGCGCGCGCGTGGACGAGGATGTCGCGGAACTCGCGAGGAAGCGCGCCGCCGACCTGGGACTGAGCATCGGGGACTACCTCTCCCGACTGGTGGAGGACGACACCAGTGGCCTGCGCGCCCGCGCGGTGGACGCCGCCACCCGCTTCCTGGCCGAACACCAGGCGCTCTTCGACGAAGCCGAGGACGCCCAGCGGACGGAAACGGCCCGGGGAGCACGCGCCGCCTGATGAACCCGCACATCGACGTCCCCTGGATCCTGCAGGTCGCCGAGGCCGCCGGGGTGAACGACCCGGCCCCCGACGACTACGGCGTCCCCGTCTCGGCGGTCGCCCGCCACCGGGCCGAACTGTTCGAGCAGCCCGTCTACGACGGCCCCTACGCCAAGGCCGCCGCCCTGGTGCACACGCTGGGCCGCTGCCGCTGGCTGGAGCGCTCCAACCTGGCCGTCGCCGCCGCCACCGGCGTGATGTACCTCGAGGCAGCCGGGATCACCGTCAAACCCGCCCGCGAGGACGCCCTCGCCCTCAAGGACCTCCTCCTGGACCCGGCCTGTACCGCCGGGAGGATCGCCGCCCTGCTGCGCGGCTGGCCCACCGCCACCTGAAGGGGCCCGCCCGCCGTCCCGGACATGCCCGACCGCGTGCACGGTGGCCCGGTACGCCCGGCGGTGAGCGACGCCGGCCGACGCCGCTCACCGTCCGCTGCCGGTCCGACGGCCCGGTCTCACATCAGATGTCGGGTGAAGAACCGGACCGCGGTGTCTCCCGCGAACCGCGGGACGCCGCTGTGCCCGCCCATGTTGGCGTGCAGGGACTTCTCCCTGGAGCCGAAGGCGTCGAACAGGTCCAGGGCCGTCTGCCGGTCGTTCCCCTCGTCGTCCCACTGCAGCAGGACGTGCAGCGGAACGGTGACCCTGCGGGCCTCCTCGAACATGACGCGAGGCACGAGACTCCCGGCGAAGAGACCGGCGGCCGCGATGCGCGGCTCGACCACCGCCAGTCGGATGCCGATGGAGATCAGTCCCCCCGAGTACCCGACCGGGCCGCCGATCCCGGGCAGCGACAGGAGGACGTCCAGGGCGGCCTGCCATTCCGGGACCGCCTTGTCGACGAGCGGGAGGACGAGGGCGTCGACGATCTCGTCACCGACCGGCTCGCCGGCCTCCAGCGCCCGGCGCATGTCGGCGCGGGCCTGCTCGACGGCGGGCCAACGGGGCCGGTCGCCGCTTCCGGGGAGCTCGATGGTGGCCGTGGCGAAGCCCTCCGCCGCGGAGTGCCGGGCCCGGTCCACCAGCCGGGGGTACATCCTGCGCAGTCCGAGGGGAGGGTGGCCGAGCAGGATCAGCGGCACCGGTGCGGACGCGGACGCGGATCCGGGCGTCCACAGGATGCCGGGGATCCCACCGAGGGTGAACTCGCGTTCGAGGACGCCGTCGTCGAAGCGTTGTTCGGAAGTGAATCGCATGGTCGTGCCTTTCGGGAGTGCACTGGAACGGCGCTCCCGGACGACCTATCGCCCGACCGCGACCCCGGAGGGGAGCACCCATGTCGATACTGCGTTCACGGGTACCACCTCCTCGGTCTCTCGCACGGCCGACGGAAACGTAGCAGTGGTCGCCTCGTCCGCCCAACGGGTTTTTACGGAGTCTCCCCTCGTGAACGAAGCCACCTGACGGCACCGGGTCTTCCCCGAAGCCGGGTACGGCGGTGGACTCAGCGCCAGTCGTCGATCACGTAGGCGTCCGGGTGGCTGTAGCCGGGTTCGTTGGGCTTGTGCATGGTCACGCCTTGCAGCCAGGTACGGAAACCGCGGTCGGCCATGCGCCGGTAGGCGTCCTGGCGGGCCAGGTTCATTCCGGCGTCCAGTCGCCCCAGCCCCCTCTCGGTGGCCAGCTGCTCGCACGCGTCCAGCAGTCGTTCGAACCGGTCCGCGGCGTCCGGGCCGGGGCGTACGGCGCCGAATTTGACGAAGCACACGTCCTCACCGGCCTCCGACCCCGCTCCGCAGTGGCAGACGGCCAGACCGTCGAGTTCGGAGCCGGCGCCTTCGAGGAGGACGGTGTCACCGAGCCCCTGCGCCTGTGCGGCCGTGATCTCGCGCTCCAGGCTCAGGCCCTCGTGCACGGCTCCCGTCAGTGCGCGGCCGAGGCCCCGTGCGTCGGGCCGCTCGGCGGCGGTCAGCCCGCCGTACAGCACCCGGCCGGGGACCGCGGTGCTGACGGCGACCTGTTTCCTCATGACGGCGGTGAGGAACCGGGGCCAGAAACCGTACCGGCGGTAGAACTCGAGGTGCTTGGGGCTGTGCGAGAAGGTGAACAGGCCGAGGTGGCGGTTCTCCCAGGTGTCGAAGCAGTCCATGACCGGTTCCATGAGGCGCCTGCCGATGCCCTGGTCCCACAGGTCCGGACGTACGGTCAGCGGGCCGAAGTACCCGACGCTGCCCCAGTCGGCGGCGAAGTTCGATCCGACGACCTCGCCCTCGACGGTCGCCGCGAAGGCCGCGTGCGGGTCCGCCGCCCAGCGGGTGCGGACGTAGTCGGCGGTCCCGAAGAACGTCTCCGGCTCAGGGGCCCCGAGGAAGGTCCCGAAGGCGACCCTGAAGATCTCGTCGGCCCGGTCCAGGTCCGGCTCGACCATCGGGCGGACCGACACCGGGGCGGCGGCACCCGTTCGCTTCGCTGCGGACATGACCGCTCTCCTTTCCGCCCCCGGTTCCATCGGACCACGGGCGTGCGCCGCGGGCGAAACGGCAGGTCCGGCGGCACCTCGGGAACCGAGTGGCCGCGTTCCCCGACGACCGGGCGGCTGGCTTCCCGCAGGCCCCCGGCCCGCCGGAAATCTGCGGGCCGGGGGCC
>NZ_JBHWHX010000063.1:9189-36931 GCF_042732315.1 Streptomyces sp. NPDC059787 | reverse complement strand
GGGCCCGGTGCGATCGCACCGGGCCGGCGGCGCCGTGCTGTCCGCGAACGGGTGTACGCGGGCTCAGGGCAGCATCTTGTCCAGGGCGGCGGGCCCCTCCTCGTCCAGCTTCCGCCTGGCCCACTCGAGGTTGTGCGGGGTGAGGTCCTTGCCCGAGGCAAGGACGATGTCCTCCGGCGACACATCGGTGCCGGTGCGGGCATGGAGCAGGCTGTCCGGGGTGGCGCGGTCCGCGGACCGCCGGGACGCTTCGGGCTGGGACGCGTCGGGCTGGGACGTCGACATCTTCTGGCTCCTCGGGTCCGGATCGCTGGAGCGGCCCCGGTGCTGTCATCGGGTCCTATGCCCCACCATTCAACGCGGGAGCCCGCCGTGCATCCGGAACGCTCGCGGCACCGCGGTGAAGGGCCGCTCCTCCTGGCTGCCGGGGTACCTTCCCCGGCCCGCGGGAAACCTGCTCCGCGAGCCGCTCAGAAGGGCGAGAGCGTCAGCCGCAGGCCCGTGGGCGCCGTGTCCTGGATGTACGAGGCGAAGTCGGCCACGTCGTCGAAGGCGAAGCCGTACGCCCTGCCGTCCTCGGTGGCCGTGTGGACCGCCTTGGAGTAGTGGTTGGTGAGCTCGGTCCGGTAGAAGACCGAGGCGTCGGCCGTCGGCTGGTCCGGGTGGCTGAGCAGCGTCGAACGGTTGAAGCCGGCGCCCAGCACGGCGGCGACCGGGCCGGTCGTGCCGTCGTTGGGGGCGGCGAGGGCGCCGTCGCAGAAGAGGACGTCCCGCGTGGAGGGCTTGCCGAAGGAGACCTGGGCGGGCCCGTCGAAGGTGAACCGCTCGCCGCGCACCCGGCCGGTGAAGGTGCCGGCGTTGGTGGTGACCTTGAGGTCCCGTCCGGTGTAGGTGCTCCACACCTCGTCGATGTACGGGGCGAAGTAGTCCTTGGCGAACAGCCCGGCGTCCAGACCGTGGCCGGGGGCGATGATCCGGGTGTCGTCCACGACGAGCCGGGAGAACGCCTCCACCCGCTTGACGGCGGCGAACGCCGCCGCGCGCCCGCCCTCGCGCACGGTGCCCGTCGTCTGGTCCTTGGCGCCGGTGAGCCGGATGCCCATCGGCACGCTGAACATGTCGACCATGGTCGTGTTGCAGAACATGCCCGAGGAGTTGTACGTGAACTCGGCGCAGTCGTGCAGCACGCCGTAGTTGGGGTCGGAGGTGACCCAGCCGGCCGGGTACTGCAGCGCCGCGTTGCCGTTGCCGTCCGTGACGACCTTGAACTTGAGCTTCGCGCCGAGGGACACGTAGATCCGGCCGGACATGTACGGCAGGGACAGCCTGGTCTCGCCGCTGCCGGCCAGGCCGATCGCGTAGTCGGTGAAGCCGTCGGGGCCGTTGTCGGAGGCGGCGACCGGGGCGACGGTGCCCTCCGGGGTGACCCGGACCTGACGGCCGTCCACGTTGCCCACGATGTAGAGGTGCACGTTCGCGTTGCCGAAGGAACCGCTGTTGTTGACGATCGTCAGCGGCAGGGCCCCTGCCGCCGCCGTGCCGGCCTTCTGTCCGCCGGACTGGTCCGCGAGGGCGTGCGGGGCGATCGCCGCCGCCGCGGGGATGGCCACGGCGGCTCCGCCGAGGGCGAAGAGGACCTTGCGGCGGCCGAGGTTGCGCTGATGACGGGGAGTCATGTGGGGGATCTCCAGGAGTACTCGTGCGGATTCCTGACCGCGCCGGTCGGCCGACAGGGGGAGGAGAGCGCCAGAGAGCGCTCTCAAAGCGGTACGTCGGGACCGGCGCGCGACATCGATGTTAGGTACGGCCGCGGCCCCCGCCAACGGTCCGACTTGTCCGCAACGCCGCTCTGAGCTGCGGTTATTTGAAAAAACGGCAAAGATCCGGTGATCGCTTAACCGGGCTTTAAGGGCCGCTTAAGCCGGTCGGGCCCGATGGCCACGGAGCGCTTCGGGAGCGCTCCGTTCCGCAGCCGCCCGGTGAGGCCGTCAGCGCGTTCCGCCGTTCAGCTGTGCCTCCGCCGCGGCCAGGATCTCCGTCACCCGGAGCGCGAACGCCGCGTCACAGGGGTGGGGGGTGCCGGTACCGGCCGCGGTGAGGAGGGCGTCCGCGGCGCGGGTGAGCGCCGGGACGGCGCCCTCGGAGGCCTCCGGGAGGGAGGTGACGCCCGCCGTGCCGCGGAGCTCCACCACGGCGCCGGCCGCCGCCGGGGGAGCGGTCAGGCTCAGGGTGAGGCTGCTCGACGCGCCGCCCGCGTGGTCGAGGACGAGATGGACGGTGTCGCCGGGGCCGTACGCCGCCGCCGTCACCCGCCGCGGTTCGCCGAGCACCGGAAGCAGGACGGACAGGGCGTGCGGGCCGACGTCCCACAGGGCGCCCTTCTCCCGCCGCCACGGGGAGGCGGCGAAGGGGTTGCCGTCGGAGGTGAACACCGCCCCGAGCCACTGCGCGCGCCCGGTGAACCAGCCGCCCACGCGTGCCTGTTCGGTGATCCACGCCTCCGGCCCCGGCTGGAAGCGGGTGGTGAAGAAGACCACGGACGCGACCCCCGCCTCCTCGGCCGCCCCGACCACCGCGCGGCCCTGCGCGACGGTCGGCGCGAGCGGCTTGTCGAGCAGCAGGTGGCACCCGGCCCGCGCCGCGCGCACCGCCAGCTCCGCCTGCACCGCGGGCGGCAGCGCGACGGCGACGGCGTCCACGTCGGCGAAGAGCGCGTCGACGTCGTCGTACGCCCGGGTGCCGTGCAGACCGGCCAGCTCCTCGGCGGCGTCGGGCCGGCGGCCCCACACCCCGGCGAGGTCGAGGTCCGGGTGCCCGCTCAGCGCGGGGGCGTGGGCCGCCCGCGCCCAGGGTCCGGTGCCGAGCAGTCCGATCCGCATGCCGCCGCCTCTCCCGGTGCGGCGACCGCCGCCGGGCCGGTGTCCTGGCGCGCTCCGCCGACGCGCTCCGGTCAGTACGGTGATCCCTGCCGGAACGTCGTGTCAACGGCCGCTCGCCGGGAGGCGCGGGGCTCAGCCCGCGGGCTGGTTGATGTTGATCATCCAGGGGATGCCGAAGCGGTCCGTGCACATCCCGAACACGTCCCCCCACATCTGCTTCTCCAGCGGTACGGCAACCGAGCCGCCGCCGGACAACTTCTCCCAGTAACCGCGCAGTTCGGGCTCGTCCTCGCCGCTGACGCTCACGGCGAAGTTGTTCCCCGGGACGTACGTCATGCCCGGCGGCATGTCGGCGCCCATGAGGGTGAAGCCGGCCGCGCTCGCCAGCATGCCGTGCATGATCTTGTCGGCGTTGTCGGTTCCGGGCCGGCCGAAGTCGCCGTACGTGTTGAGCCGCAGCCGGCCGCCGAAGACCTCCTTGTAGAACTCCAGCGCCTGCCGTGCGCTCCCGTCGAAGCTGAGATACGGATTGAGGAGCGAGGCCATGATTACCTCCCGGAACGGCCGCGAAGGACCGGCTGCGCGCAGCGTAACCCCGGGCACCGGCGCCCGCGCGGCGGCGGTGCCCGGGCGGGGGCCCGATTCAGTGCCCCGTCTGCTGAATGCGTTCGCTTTCTTCTATTGGATTTCGGGCCGTGCGGGGACCAGGCTGGTACGCGCTTTCCGAGACCGTGAGACGACAGCCGGAAGAGGTCACGCGCACATGCACACCCGCCGTATCGGTGATGTCGAGGTCGGCGCCGTCGGACTGGGCGCCATGCCCATGTCGATCGAGGGGCGCCCGGACGAGACCCGCTCCCTGGCCACCCTGCACGCCGCGCTGGACGCCGGTGTCACCCTGATCGACACCGCGGACTCCTACCACCTGCACGCCGACGAGGTCGGCCACAACGAGACCCTGATCGCCAAGGCCCTCGCCTCCCACGACCGGGGCGGCGACGTCCTGGTCGCCACCAAGGGCGGTCATCTGCGCCCCGGTGACGGCAGCTGGACCCAGGACGGCAGCCCCGGGCACCTGAAGCGGGCGTGCGAGGCGTCCCTGCGCCGGCTCGGCGTGGAGGCCATCGGGCTCTACCAGTTCCACCGGCCCGACCCCCGCGTCCCGTACGCCGAGTCCGTCGGCGCGCTGCGCGAGCTGCTGGACGAGGGGAAGATCCGCATGGCCGGTGTCTCCAACGCCGACCCGGAGCAGATCCGGCAGGCCGCCGGGATCCTCGGCGGCCGGCTGGTCTCCGTGCAGAACAAGTTCTCCCCGGCCTTCCGCTCCAGTGAGCCGGAGCTGCGCCTGTGCGACGAGCTCGGCATCGCGTTCCTGCCCTACAGTCCCTTCGGCGGCATCGCCCGGGCTGGTGAACTCGCCTCGGCCCACGCCCCGTTCGCGCGGATCGCCCGGGCGCACGGGGTGAGCGCGTACCAGGTGTGCCTGGCGTGGATGCTCGCCAGGTCGCCGGTCGTCGTGCCCATTCCGGGCGCGAGCCGGCCGGAGTCGGTCCGTGACTCGGCGGGCGCCGCCGGCCTCGTCCTGACGGCCGAGGACCTCGCGGAGCTGGACGCGGGCTGAGCGCACCCCGCCCGTCTCAGGCGCCGGACGCCGGGGGCGGGCACCCCATGTGCCTGGTGTACTCCTGGCACGCAAGCGGAGAAAGCGCTTGCTGAACAAGGCTCACAGTGGAGGACCCCCGCCCATGGCGTCGCTGGAAAGACCGCTCGACCACCGCTACCGCGGCGAGCACCCGATCCGCACCCTCGCCTACCTGTTCCGTGCCGACCGCGGCCGGCTCGCCGCCGCCGTCGGCGTCTTCACGGTCAAGCACAGCCCGATCTGGCTGCTGCCGCTGATCACCGCGTCCATCATCGACACCGTCGTGCAGCACCAGCCGATATCCCGGCTGTGGACCAGCACCGGCGTCATCATGTTCATCCTGCTGGTCAACTACCCGCTGCACGTGCTGTACGTCCGGCTGCTGTACGGCAGCGTCCGCCGCATGGGCACCGCCCTGCGCTCCGCGCTGTGCACCCGCATGCAGCAGCTCTCCATCGGCTACCACTCCCGCGTCAGCGCCGGCGTGCTCCAGGCCAAGGTCGTCCGGGACGTGGAGACCGTCGAGCAGATGGTGCAGCAGACCGCGGAGAACGGGCTCGGCGCGCTCACCGTCCTCACCGGCGGGCTCGTCATCATCGCGATCCGCACCCCCGAGTTCCTCCCCGTCTTCCTGATCGTCGTGCCGGCCGCCGCCCTGCTCGTCGCCAGGCTGCGGGCCCGGCTGCGCACGCACAACGAGCACTTCCGCCACGAGGTGGAGACGCTGTCCTCCCGGGTCACGGAGATGACCCGGCTCATCCCCGTCACCCGCGCCCACGGCCTGGAGGGCAAGGCGCTGCGCCGGATGGACGGCACCCTGAACCGGCTGCTCACCTCCGGGATGCGCCTGGACCTGGTCAACGGCCGGTTCGGCTCGCTGGCCTGGGTCGTCCTCAACGTCATCGGCGTGAGCGTGCTGGCCGGCGCGGCGCTCATCTCGTACTACGACGTCTGGAACGTTACCGCCGGCGACGTCGTGATGCTCAGCGCCTTCCTGACCACGCTCACCAACTCCACCACCACGCTCGCGGGACTGGCCCCGGTCATCACCAAGGGGCTGGAGTCCGTCCGTTCGGTCGGCGAGGTCCTCCAGGCCCCCGAACTGGAGGACAACGAGGGCAAGGCGGAGGTCGACGGAGTGCGCGGCGCGATCACCTTCGAGGGCGTCGGCCACGCGTACGAGACCGACGGGCGCCCCGCCGTGCGCGACTTCACCCTCGACGTCGCCCCGGGCGAGACCATCGCGCTCGTCGGCGCCTCCGGGGCGGGCAAGTCCACCGTGCTCAACCTGGTCATCGGCTTCATCCGCCCGACCTCCGGCCGGCTGCTGCTCGACGGCACCGACATGAACGGCCTCGACCTGCGCACCTACCGGCGCTTCCTGTCCGTGGTGCCCCAGGAGTCGATCCTGTTCGACGGCACCGTCCGGGAGAACGTCGCCTACGGCATGGACGACGCCGACGAGGAGACGGTACGGGCCGCGCTGCGCGACGCCAACGCGCTGGAGTTCGTCGACCGGCTGCCCCAGGGCCTCGACACCCTCGTCGGGGAGCGCGGCGCCCGGCTGTCCGGCGGGCAGCGCCAGCGGCTCGCCATCGCCCGCGCGCTGATCCGGGACCCGAAGGTGCTGGTCCTGGACGAGGCGACCTCGGCGCTCGACACCCGCTCGGAGGCGCTGGTGCAGGAGGCACTCGCCCGGCTGCTGGACGGACGCACCACGTTCGTCGTGGCACACCGCCTCTCCACCGTGCGCGGCGCCGACCGGATCGTGGTGATGGCGGACGGCCGCATCCAGGAGATCGGCACCCACGAGGACCTGCTGCGCCGGGGAGGGGCATACGCGGCACTGCACAGCGGCCAGGCGGCCTGACCACCCCGAACCCACCGACGAGACGGGCTCCGCCGTGTCCGGGCCGTCCGGCCGACGGGGGCAGACCCGTCCAGGGCCGGAAGAGGGCCCGGCGTGCAGCCCTCGAGGGCAGGCGTTCCGCCGCGTCCAGGCCCGTCCGGCGGTGAGGGGGAGATCCGGCCGGGGTCGAAAGGAGGACCGGGGCGCAGCCCGGGGGCGGACGTTCCGCCGCGTCCGGGCCGTCCGGCCGACGGGGTCAGGCCCCTCCAGGGCCGAGAGGGGGTTCGGGGCGTAGTCCCCGGGGGCGGAACATTCTCGACTTCGTGCCGTCGCGGTCAAGATACGAGTGGTTTCGGTCAATTGTGGCCACATGGGCACATGGGATGAGTGCTTCCGCCTGGTTCGGGCATACGCAGCGAAAACCAGAGAGGGGCGCCTCGTGCTCGTACCGGACCCGAAGGTCGTCAGACGGCTGCTGACGCGGTACGCGACGCTGCGGATAGCCCAGGCGGAACGGTATTCGCCGGCGGCGGCGCGCGAACTGGAGGACGTCAGTCACACACTCTGCGTGACGATGGGGACGTCCGGCGTCCACGACGCCATCGCCCTGGCGGACGACCTCCTCGACCGGGCACGGTCCGCGGCCGGCCGGACCCCGGAGGCGGACGGGGAGAGCGGCCTGTCCCTGGCCGTCTGAGCCACCGGGCCGCTCACCCGCTCACCCGTTCACCCGCGGTGGTGGCGCGCCGCCCGTTGAACGTCGAGCGATACGCGTACGGCGTCGTGCCCACGACCTTGCGGAACCGCTCGCGGAACGCCGTGGGCGAACCGAACCCGGCCTGCCGGGCGATCCGCTCGACCGTGTGGTCGCTGTTCTCCAGCAGATACTGGGCGCGCCGCACCCGCGCCCGCAGCAGCCACTGCAACGGCGTGGTGCCCGTCTGCTCACGGAACCGGCGGCTGAAGGTGCGCTCGCTCATCCCGGCGCGCGCCGCCATCGCCCCGAGGGTGACCTCGTGCGCCAGGTTGTCCTCGACCCAGTCCAGCAGCGGCTCCAGATCCGACCCGCGGGGCACGGGCGGGTGCTCGTGCACGATGAACTGGGCCTGCCCGCCCTCCCGCTCCAGCGGCATCACCGACATCCGGGCGGCGTTCGCGGCCACGGCCGAGCCCAGGTCCCGGCGGATCATGTGCAGGCACATGTCCAGCGCGGCGGCGGCGCCGGCCGAGGTGAGGATCTGCCCATTGTCGACGTAGAGCACGTCCGGCTGCACGTCGACGTCCGGGAAGGCGCGCGCCAGCTGTCCGGCGGCCACCCAGTGCGTGGTGGCGCGCAGCCCGTCCAGCAGCCCGGCCTCCGCCAGCACGAACGCGCCCACGCACACCGATGCGATCCGGGTGCCCGCCCCCGCCGCCTCGCGCAGCGCCGCGAGCACGGCAGGGGAGAGCGGGGGCGCGCCCTCGGCGCGGCCCGGGACGATGATCGTGTCGGCGTCCGCCAGCGCCTGGAGCCCACGGTCGACCCGCAGGCCGAAACCGCCGTCCGCGAGCACCTCCGGCCGCTCGGCGCACAGCCGGACCCGGTAGGGATGCCGGCCGTCGGGCAGCCGCGTCCAGTCGAAGACCTGCATGGGCGCCGCCATGTCGAACGGCACCACCCCATCGAGAACCAGAATCGCCACGGAGTGCATGACCGCCACGATAGGCGGATTCCCGCCACCCGCCGGAGCCGGGGCGACGGGGAGGTGACGGGGCGCGACCCCAGGTGGACGGTGTTGGCGGGAACCCGTTGGAACCTGTCGTTTCAGCCCCTGGGTGATCATCCGCCGGGCTCCTAGCGTGAGCCCGGCACCGCCGTTCGCACCATGGAAAGAGTCCCGGTGACCAAGCTCCTGCTGTCCCTCCACGTCCTGGCCGCCGTCATCGCCGTCGGCCCCGTCACCGTCGCGGCCGGCATGTTCCCGCCGGCCGCGCGCCGCGCCGCCCCGGCGGAGGCCGACGGACCCGTCGCGACGGCCGTGACCACCGTCACACTGCTCCACCGCATCTGCCGGGTCTACGCCCGCGCGGGGATCGCGGTGCCCGTCCTCGGCCTCGCCACCGCCCTGGCGATGGGCGTCCTGGACGACGGCTGGCTCGTCACCTCGATCGGCCTCACCGCGGCCGCCGCCGGAATCCTGCTCGCCTTCGTGCTGCCCCGGCAGGACGAAATCGTCGAGCGGCTGGGCGGGGGCCGGCCCGTCGACCGGCAGGACACGGTGCGACTCGCCATGTTCACCGGGGTGTTCAACCTGCTGTGGGCGACCGTCACCGTCCTGATGATCGTCCGCCCCGGCTCCACGACGGGCACTTGACCACCCGACATGCCCGAACTGTTACGGACTTCCTGAATGCCCGTTCCGTGGTCCGTCGTACCGGGGAATTCCCCCTTCGGGATGGTCGGCCGCCTAGACTCTGCAGTCGCGTCCCGCATCGGGGCCGACGAGCAGAAAGGCACGTTGACGGGTGTTCCAGGATTCCCCCATCTACGACCGACTCATCGCGGAGTGCGGCGACGTGCCCGCACAGGTACGCCGCGAGGCCGAACGCGTGAGCAGGGAGCTGGAGCTGGTCATGCGGCCCCTGCAGTCCCCCGGCTACGCCCCCGGCCTCGACCGGCCGCAGTCCCCGGGCAACGGCTGGCAGCGCACCGCCCTGCTGCCGGGACCGCGGTCGCACTGAGCCCCGCGCGGTGACGGACCCCTCACCGCACCGTGCTGCCCGCCTCGTCGAGCTCGGCGGGTTCGTCGGGAACGGGACGGGACAGCCACTCGGCGACGGTCCGGGCGATCGGCTGCCCCGTCTCCACCTCCACGAACCCGAACTGCCCCGACTGGTTGCACTCCAGGAACCACCAGGTCCCGTCGGCGTCCTCGGCGAAGTCGAAAGCGCCGTACGCCAGTTCGGACCGGCGCAGATACGCGCGTACGGCGTCGGCGGTGCGCGCCGGGACCTCGACCGGCTCCCAGGGCGACCCGGGGGCGGCGAAGCGCACGTCCACCTCCTCCGGATCCGCGTCCGGCCGTGCCGCCTTGCGGGCCGCCAGCAGCCGCTCACCCACCGCGGTGAGCCGGATGTCGGCCCGCTTGGCGATCCGGCGCTGCAGCAGCGTCGGCCCGAACGCGACCGCGGAGAAGTCCGTGTCCGGCGCCACCCTGCTGGTCGGCACCGCCCGCGGCGGGTCCTGCGGATGTGCCCCCGACACCGGCTTGACCACCAGGTCCGGGAAGCGCTCCGCGAACTCCCGCGCCGCGCGCGGGAACGTGGTGATCACCGTGGCCGGCACGGGCAGGCCGCAGCGCTGGGCCAGCCGCAGCTGCCACGGCTTGTGGCGGGCCCGCCGGGCCGCGTCCGGATGGTTCATCCAGCGCGCGTCACAGCCGCGCAGCATGCCGTAGAGCGCCTGCGAGGCCTCCTCGGTCAGCCACGCGGACGGCTGCGGCGCACGCCCGGCCGGCGTGCCGGGCCGGCGCACCCACACGGACCGCAGCCCGCCGATGCTCACCAGCCTCCCGCCGACGGACAGATGGCCGCGGAAACGGCCGTGGACGTACTCGCCGGACAGTGAGACGCCGCCCGTCAGATCGGCGGGATCGAGGCGCACCACCGGCACACCGGAGCCGTTCAGATGGACGACCACCATGTCGGCGGTCACATCCTCCTCACAGGTGAGGATCAGCACGGTCATGGTTTACGGTCCGCGTTCAGTCGTCGAAGTGGGTCTTGGAGCCCGCGGTGGACGTCGTCGTCCCCACCTCGCGCAACAGCGCGTGATCGCAGGCCGCGATCCGCCCGTCGCCGAGTACGTTCAACTGCAGTCCGGAGTCATACGCGTACGGAGTGGCAACAGCCAACTCCACCGCCGGACGTGCGTAGTTGAGCGCGAACGGTTGCATCGTCTCTCCCTCGTCGGTGCTGCGCCGAGCAGGCAACGGCCCACTGTGCGCCGTCGCTTGGTCCGCCGACTTCTTTTGGCTTCCAGAGACTTATACGAATCGAACGGGTGGTTGGTTTCCTTACGGAGCGTAATCGTCGGCGGGTCGCCCGCGGCCCCGCCGGAGAGACGCTCCGGGAGCCCGGGTGCCGGAGGAACCCCGCATGGTGCGCAGGGCAAGCAGGAGAACGCCCATGTCGTCCAGGTAGACCGGATCGGGCAGCAGATCGGCCGGCAGCACCAGGTAGAGGACCGCGCCCCAGAACACCCAGCGGGGCCCTGTGGGCAGACCCGCGTGACGCAACTCACGCCGCGTGCGCACCAGTCGGACCAGGACGGCGACGGCGCCGGCCAGCACCGCGGCCGCGAGGACCGCGGCGACGACGAGCACCACGGTGGTCTTCTCCAACGGACCGCCCTCCTCCCGTGACCCGTGATCCGTGCCGCGGTCTCGCCACGACACGGCCCGCACTGAGCGGATTCCCGCTCGCGACGCCGGTATGACGGCCGGGACCAGCCATGCGCGCACGCGTCCGATGCCCCGCGGAATCCGCGTGAAACACCGGATCGTCGCAGGTCATCCCGGTGGCTCAACCAAGTGGCAGTGAGAGGTGGGGGCGCCTAGAAATGGTCATCAGCCTTCCCCTGGAGAGGATCATGACCACATTCTCCTCGTCACCTTCCTCGAACGAACCGGTCATACCCGCCGAAGCGGCCGCGGCCCCGCCCTCCGCCACGACGGCCGGCGCCCACCGGCCGGGCCGGGCACCCGCCCGCCCTGTCGTGGTCACACCGGAACCGGGGTGTTCCGTGCCCGGGAAGCCGTACGGCGATCCGGTCGGCGACCTGGTGCGCACCGCCGTGTCGGACCGGTCACTGGAGGATGTCGCCGCCCTCGTCACCGCGCTGGAGCGCTCGCCCGAACACACGCGGGCCGTGGTCGAGGCGCTGCGCGCCGCCGGGGTCGACCGGTCGGTGGAGGACGTCACCCGTCTCGTGGCCCTGCTGACCCGGCCGCCGCGTGACGCGGGCAGCGCGGACGAGACGATCCGCGCTGCGGCGGCCCACCGCTCCGTCGAGGACGTCACCCTCCTCGTCGCGCTGCTGCACAGCGAGCCGCTGGCGCCCCACTGCCGAGAGGAGGCGCTGCGGGCGGCGGCGACCGGCCGCTCCGTCGACGAACTGGTCGAACTGATCGACCGCCTGGCCGCCCAGCGGCCGGTGACGCTCGAGCTCCACCTCGGGGACGAGACCGGCCACCGCACGCCCGAGCCGGACGCCAGGTCGGTGATCTGGTCGACCCGGCTCGCCGCCGTGGCCCTCGCCGTCTGCGCGGTGACCCACTTCCCGCTGCGGCACGACGGTGCCCCCCTGTCCCTGCACGCCTTCGCCGTCGGTCTGTCGGTGTTCTGCACGGCGCTGGCGCTGGTCCTGGTGGTACGCCCCGGTGCGACGGCCCTGGCGGGAGCGGTCGTGGTCCCGGCGCTCCTGGCCACGGCCCACGCCTACGGCGATTCCCTCCCGTCCGCCACCCTGCCCCGATCCGTGAACCTGGCCCTCGCACCCCCATGGCTGGCCACCCCGACCGCCACAGCAGCCGCCCTACTGGCCCTGGCCTCCCTGGTCACACACATGACATCCCTCCTCCCCACCCTCCGCCGCCCCCTGAAGCCCCGCAGCACGACCGAGTAACCCTCCCGCGACCGCGGGCAGTCGTGCCGCCGGGGCGGCACGGGTGGGCGCGACGGCACCCCGCAAACGCCGGGCTGCGCAGACACCCCCGGCCCACCCCAACGCGGCGCACCCCACGAACGCCGTACCGAAAGCGCCTAGTTGTCCGATGCGGGCTCCCCGGCGGCGGGGCCCGGCTGTCGTGCCTTACCACCGACCTTGAACCGCTCCAGAGTACGAGTCAGAGGAGACACCCCCCGAGGCGCGGGAGCCTCCCCCGCGCCCAGGACCCCGGCGGATTCCCGGTACACGGCCAACGCCTCATGCGCACGCTCCGCCGCCTCCCGGTACAGATCCCGTGACTTCGTCATCGCCTCCAGAGCCTCGGCGTACATCGCCACCAGCGCCCGCTCCCGGACGAGTTCCTCCGCCGTCGTCAGCAGGCGCCACTCCTCCCGCAGCGCCGTCAGCGCGTCCTCCGCCCCCTCCGGCAGCGCGCGCGGCAACGCGTCGTACCGGGCCACCGCCGCCACGAGGTCGACCGGTTCCGTGCCGTCCAGGAACACCGCGCGTACGGCGAAGGCGTCGGCGTCGTACCCCTCGGGCGCCGGGCTGTCGGGCAGCACCACCGCGCCCCCGCGCGGAACCTCCACACCGAACTCCCGCAGCGCCCAGTTCGCCACCCGCGACTGCTGGGGCATGGCCCGGTGCTCCACCACCCGGTCCCGCAGCCCCGGCGGCAGCCAGCGCGCGAGCGGCACCCGGCCGCGCTCGTCCGGGGTCATCGCCTCATGGACGACGACATGGACGTGCCACGGGTCGCGCACACAGGCGCGCAGCAGCCGTCGTACGTCCTTGTCGTCCTCGGGCAGCGGGTTGATCACGCCCGGCCGCACTCCCGTCACCGGGTCGGCGTTCCACTCGGCGTCCGGCTCCGAGGGCCAGAACATGGCGGCCGGGGACGGCCAGGAGGGGTCCCAGGGCTGCTCGGCCTCGGCGACCAGGATCCAGTCCCGGCCCGCGTCCGTGCCGGGCGCGAGGCGCAGCCGGGCGCGCACGGTGACCTCGCCCGCGACACGCGTCCGGGCTTCGAACACCAGGTCGGGAGCGGTGTCCGGTGCGGGGAGTTCCAGGAAGTCGTCGATGTCCCGGCCGGCCTTGAGCCAGCGCAGGGTGTGCCGGATCGTCGTATCGGGTGCGGCACCGGCGTGGCGGCCGCGGGCCAGCCAGACTGTGGGAGGGACGGCGGGGCGGGCTGAGGAGGAGGTCGGCATGGGTCCAGTCGTGAGCGGGGGCACGTGCTCCTGCCAGTATCGCCGTGGCCGGCCGGAGGGTTGAGCCGGGGTTCCGCCGGTCGGCGTGTCGCGCGGGGTGTGCGCGGCGCACACGTGGTGACAGCGGTTCACCCGTGGTCCCGGCGGCGGGCCGTCACCACAATGGGTGCCGCGGGCGGGGCCGGCCCACCATCCGCACCGGGGCCGGCCCCGCCCGTACCCTGTCCCGGTGGTCCGGCGGCAAAAGCCCGGACCCTACCAGCGGCGCACCGCCTCTGTCGCATATTCCCCCGGAAAACGCCAAAGCCCTCACCTCGGTCGAGCACACACCGTAGCGTCGACGTCACGTTCGCGGTACAGCCGTGCGAGATAGGGGGATCCGGCGTGCCCGGAATCGACGAGAGCCTGCTGGAAGCCATGCGACTGCCGGGGGCGCGCGGTGCCCTGGTGGTCGACTGGATCAGCGGGCTCGCCCTGGGGGCGGTGGGCGAGGCACCCGGCGAGGACGCGGAGGCCACGGCCGCGGAGACCGCCGAACTCGCCCGCCTGGCCATGGAGAGCGGCACCCTCGCGCCCGCCGACGGCGGCGGGGCCGGGACGGGCAAGGAACCACCCGTCGACGACCTGATCCTCACCACCGCCGACGCGTACCACCTCCTGCGCTTCGTCGTCACGACCTTCGACAGCACGGTGTTCCTGTACCTCTGGCTCGACCGCGCCGAGGGCAACCTCGCCCTGGCCAGGATCCGGCTGGCCGAGATGGCGGACCGGCTGGTGCTCGGATGACCGCGGCGTGCACCGGCGAAACCGCGCCGGAACTGCTCGGAACCCTCGCGGCCGACCACGCCACCGGGGCGCTCTCCACGGAGTCCGGGATCTTCTACCTCTCGGCCGGACACGTCGTCCACGTCGAGTCCGCGTACAGCCCCGACCTCGGCGACCTGCTCACCCGCAGCGGCGCCGTCGCCCCGGCCGGCTGGTGGGACGCCGTCGAACGGGCCGGGTCCCGGCACCGCGTCGGCCGCCAACTGGTCGACAGCGGGCGCCTCACCACCGGCGCGCTGGAACTGTGCCATCTGGGCGCCCTGTTCGACGCGGCGTACTTCGCGCTCGCCCACGACGGCGCCACGCTCCGCTTCCGCCCCGGAGTCGCGCACTGGCTCGGCTCGGTCCGCCCCGTACCCGTGGCGACCGTGCTCGGCGAGTCGCGGCGCCGCCGCGACCTGCTGCACCGCATCTGGCCCGACCCGGCCGTCGACACCGCCCCGCTCACCCGCGTGCCCGGCACCGGCCCCGCCGAACTGCCGCCCCGCCGCGCCCGCACCCTCGCCCAGGTCGACGGCGCCCGCACCGCCGCACAGATCGCCGCGGCCCTCGCCCACCGCACCTTCCACACCCTCGTCGAACTGCGCCGCCTGGCCGCCGGCGGACTGGTCACCCCCGCGCCACCCCCGCCCGCCACGCCCGTCCACGCCGTCCCCGACGCGGGCGGCGCGGCGTGGGACGAGCCCGACACAGCGCTGCTGAGACGGCTCCTGGACGCCTTGGAGGCACTGTGATCCGCGCGCGCCGACAGCGTGCCGAAAGGAGACTGCTCATGGCCGTCGAGACCGACGTGCTGGACGAACTGCGTCGGCTCCGCACCCGTATACCCAAGCTGGCGGGCTCCCTCGCGGCCACCGTCGACGGACTCGTCCTCGCCCACGACGTCCCCGACACCGAACCGGAAGGGCTGGCCGCGCTCACCGCCGCCGCGCTCGGCGTCGCCCACCGGATGGCGGACGCCGCCGCCCGCGGCGAGTTCCGGGAGCTCCTGGTGCGCGGCAGCCAGGGCTACATCGCCACCTACGCGGCCGGCACCACCGCCGTCCTCACCCTCCTCGCCGACGACCGGGTCAACGTGGGCCGGCTGCACCTGGAGGGCCGGCGCAGCGGAGCCCGGATCGCGGAGCTGGTGGACACCCACAGCGGCCCGGGCGGAGGGCGGCACGCCGACCGGCTCACCACCCGGGACACCCCCGGGCCGGCCCAGGGACCGGCCCGGCCCATCGGCACCCTCCCGGTGCGGACCCCGCAGCGGCCCGCACACCGGCCCCGGCCCCAGCCCGGCGGCTGACCTCCCGGCTTTCCCCCGGGCCTTCCTCCCGGCTTTCCTCCCCGGCCGGACGCCTCCGTACGACCCGGCGGCCGGCCCGAACCACCTGTCACGACCGAAAGGACACATCCCATGGCCAACACCGAGACCTCGCTCAAGGAATGCCTCAGCTCCATCGACGGCGCGACGGCCGCCGCACTCGTCGACTACACCAGCGGCATGGCCCTCGGCACGCTGGGCGGCAGCAAGGACTTCAACCTGGAGGTCGCCGCCGCCGGCAACACCGACGTCGTACGGTCCAAGCTGCGCACCATGGAACACCTGGGGCTGAACGAGGAGATCGAGGACATCCTGATCACCCTGAACAGCCAGTACCACCTCATCCGCCTGCTCAAGGGACGCGGCGGGAACGGCCTCTTCCTGTACCTGGTGCTCGACGGCAGCCGGGCCAACCTGGCCATGGCGCGGCACCAGTTGCGCCGGATCGAGGCCGAGCTCGAGGTCTGACCCGGCACCGGGGCCCTTCGCGCCGCCGGCGGCACGAAGGGCCCGAGCCGGTCAGGCCGCCTCAGGCAGCCACAGGTCGGGGCCGAAGACCTCGTAGTGGATGGAGCGGGCGGGCACCCCGGCGTCGAGCAGCCCGCCGCGCACGGCACGCATGAACGGCAGCGGGCCGCACAGGTACACCGTCGCGTCCGCCGGAACGTCGATCCCCGCGAGGTCCATCAGGCCGTCGCGGGCGTCGAGCTCCTCCGGGCCGGGACGCTCGTACCAGAAGACCGCCTCCGCGTCGGGCAGTGCGTTCACGATCTCGCGGGTCTCGGCGCGCAGCGCGTGCTCGGCGGGCGAGCCGTCGGCGTGCAGGACGAGCACCCGGCGGGTGGAGCCGGTGGCGGCCAGCCGGGCGAGCATGCCCAGCATCGGGGTGCAGCCGATGCCGGCCGAGACCAGGACCAGCGGGGTGTCGGCCTCGTCGAGCGCCACGTCGCCGGCGGGCACGGACAGCATGAGCTCGTCCCCGGTACCGGTCCGCTCGTGCAGCAGGTCGGACACCTCACCGTCCGGTGCGCCGTCCGCTCCGGCGACCCGCTTGACGGTGATACGGCGCAGATCGTCCCCGGGGTCCGAGGACAGGCTGTACTGGCGGAGCTGGTGCACCCCGTCGGGCATGAGCAGCTTCACGCTGACGTACTGGCCCGCCCGGGCCGGCGGGGCGGGCTCGCCGTCGGCGGGGCGCAGCAGGAACGACACCACGTCGTCCGTCTCCTCGTGGCGCTCCACCACCGTCCACGGGCGCCAGATGTCGCCCGCCTCGACACCGGCCTCGTGGTACAGGCGCGCCTCCTGCGCGATGAGGGCGCCGGCCATCAGCCAGTACACCTCGTCCCAGGCGGCGGCGACCTCGGGCGTCACCGCGTCGCCCAGCACCTCGGCGATCGCGCCGAACAGGTACTTGTGCACGATCGTGTACTGGTCGTCGGTGATCCCGACCGCCACGTGCTTGTGGGCGATCCGGGACAGCAGGGCGTCCGGACGGGTGCCCGGGTCGGCGAGCAGCGCCTGGGCGAAACCGGCTATGGACCCGGCGAGCGCCCGGCGCTGGGCGCCACTGGCCTGGTTGCCCCGGTTGAACAGGCCGTCCAGCAGCTCGGGCCGGTCACGGAACATCGAGCCGTAGAAACGCGTGGTGATCTCGTCGAGGGCCCCGGCCACGGCGGGCAGGGTGGCCCGCAGTACTGCGGCGGACTCTTCGGACAGCATGAAGCCTCCCAAAGGCGGGACGGGGAAAGCGGGTTGGACCGCGGATCCGGACCCGGCGGCAGCACCTGTATAGCAACCCGACATGCCTGTTTCCGGGGGTGACGGGGCCGCCGGGGGCAACGCGGGACCGTCGTCCCACCGGAAGGGGACCTCCGGCCCCGGAGCCGGCCGAGGGACAGGGCCGACCGGCCCGTCCGGCGCGGCGGGCCGGCCGTGGTCCCCGCCGGTCCGGCCGCCCGGCCCATGCCGTACCGTCACCTTTACTGGACCGTTACCGGGGCGCCGGCCGGGTGGCCGGCGGGCGACGGCGTCGGTCGAAGGGACGGGAGGCACACGGGTGGCAGGCTCCGAGCGGGACGAGGACGCCCGCGTACGGCTACCGCAGCTGAGGCTGGACGAGCTGCTGGAGGAGCTCCAGGCGCGGATCGACGCGGCCCGCGGCACCCGCGACCGGGTGCGCAGCCTGCTGGAGGCCGTCCTCTCGGTCGGCCGGGAACTCGACCTGGAGCAGGTGCTGCACAGCATCGTGGAGGCCGCGGCGGCGCTGGTGGACGCGCAGTACGCCGCGCTGGGCGTGATCGGCCCGGACGGCAAGCGGCTGTCCGCCTTCCACACCGTCGGGGTCAGCGAGGAGGAGATCGCCCGCATCGGCCCCTACCCCGAGGGCCACGGCATCCTCGGCGAGCTGATCCGCCGTCCGGAGCCGCTGCGGGTGGTGAAACTCTCCGACCACCCCGCCTCGTACGGGTTCCCGGCCCACCACCCGCCGATGGACACCTTCCTCGGGGTCCCCATCCGGGTCCGTGACCAGGTCTTCGGCAACCTGTACCTGACCGAGAAGCGGGGCGGGGCGCACTTCGACGAGGAGGACGAGTCGGTCCTGTCCACCCTCGCGGTCGCCGCCGGCGTCGCCATCGACAACGCCCGCCTGTACGAGGAGTCCCGGCTGCGCGAACGCTGGCTGCGGGCCAACGCCGAGATCACCCACGGACTGATGTCCGGCAGCGAACGCGGCTCGGCTCTCGCGCTCATCGCGGAACGCGCCCTGGAGATCACCGGGGCCGCCCTCGCCGTGGTCGCGGTGCCCATGGCCGACACCGACTCGCTGACCGTGGAACTGGCCATCGGGCAGGGCGCGGACACCCACCGCGGGCTCGTCCTGCCCGTCGACGACAGCCTGCTCGGCCGCGCCTTCACCAGTGCCGCTCCCGTCACCAGCGCGGACATCGCGCACGACGACCGGGCCTTCCCGGGCCCTCAGCGGTACACGGACCTCGGCCCGGCGGTCGCCGTGCCCATCGGGTCGGGCGAGGGGGTGCGGGGCATCGTCCTGCTGGTGCGGGCCGCGGACCGCAACGCGTTCACGGACAAGGAGATCGAACCGCTGCAGGGGTTCGCCGCCCAGGCGGCCGTGGCGATGGAGCTGGCGGAACGCCGCCGGGACGCCGAGCAGATCGCCGTGCTCGAGGACCGCGACCGGATCGCCCGCGACCTGCACGACCTGGCGATCCAGCGGCTGTTCGCCACCGGTATGACGCTGCAGAGCGCCGGCCGGTTCATCGAGCACAAGGAGGCCTCGGAGCGGGTGCTGCGGGCCGTGGACGACCTGGACGAGACCATCAAGATCATCCGGTCGACCATCTTCGGCCTGCGTTCGCCCACCGACGCGGGCGGCGGCGGAACCGGCCTGCGGGCCCGCGCCGTACGGGTGGTCGGCGAGGCCGCACCCGTGCTGGGCTTCCCCCCGAGCGTGCGGATGGAGGGCCTGATCGACACCCACGTCTCCAAGGAGGCCGCCGACCACCTGGTGGCCGTGCTCTCCGAGGCACTGACCAACATCGCCCGGCACGCCCGCGCCGACCGCGCCGAGGTGGTGCTGGAGACCGACGGCCGCGAGGTACGGCTGACGGTCGCGGACAACGGCGTGGGCGTTCCGGCCGGAGGCCGCCGCAGCGGTCTGCGCAACATGGCGGAACGCGCGGAACAACTGGGCGGCACGTTCGACATCACCGGCTCCGCCGACGGGGGCACCACACTGCTGTGGCGCGTGCCGGTGGGGGAGCGGTAGGCGGCTCGGGCCTGTCCTCCGGACCGGGCCGGTTCCGGGGGTGGTGTCTTTCGGCCGGTCCGGGCGGGGGCCGGTGCGTGTGGCCGTGAGGCGGGGGAGGGCGGCGGCGCGGTGGATGTGTGTGCAGGGCGTCGTGGCCCCGGCGGGGGCCGGGAGGCAGGCCCTGACGGCTGTCCGGGTGTGCCGGGCGTCCGCCGCGGGTACTCCGGTGGTCGGTCGTCGGCCGTGGTGGCCGTCCGTCCACGAGCGGTGCGGGTCTCACCGTCGGTGACGACTGACGGGCCGTCGCGGCGCCGCGCGGCAGCCGTCGGCGGGAGGAGCGTCGCAGTGGCGGGCTGGACCTGGGAGTACGAGGGGTACGACCCCGCCGACGCGCGTCTGCGGGAGTCGCTGTGCACCCTGGGCAACGGATACTTTGCCACCCGGGGCGCGCTGCCGGAGTGTTCCGCGGACGAGGTGCACTACCCGGGCACGTACGCGGCCGGCGTCTACAACCGGCTCGTCTCCGAGGTCGCCGGACGGCACGTCGAGAACGAGGACATGGTCAACCTGCCCAACTGGCTGCCGCTGCGCTTCCGGCTCCCGGGCGAGCCCTGGCTCACCCCCGACACCGCCCCCGTGCTCGACCACAGTGAGACCCTGCACCTGTCCTCCGGACTCCTGGAGCGCAGGACGCGCTACGGCCTCGGCGCCGGACGGACGCTCCTGGTGCGCCAGCACCGCTTCGTGCACATGGCGGACCCCCATCTGGCGGGTCTGCGCACCGAGTTCACCGCCGAGGGCTTCTCCGGCCCCCTGGAGACCGAGGCGGCGCTCGACGGCGACGTCACCAACGCCGGGGTGCCGCGCTACCGGGACCTGGACGGCCGTCATCTCACCCATGTGCTCACCGGCACGACCGCCGCGGACACGGTGTGGCTGCGCTGCCGCACCCGCACCTCGGACGTCCGGATCGCGCTCGCCGCCCGGCTGACGGCACCCGCGCCCGTCACGAACCGGCACGACCGCCCGCGCGCCCTGCAGAGCACCCTTCTGGACCTGGCCGCCGGAGACACCGTCACCGTCGACAAGATCGTCACCCTGCACACCTCCCGCGACCCCGCGATCAGCGACCCGCTGCACGCCGCCGTCGACCGGGTGGTCCGGGCGGGCGGCTTCGACGAACTGCTCCCGCCGCACCTGACGGCCTGGGACCAGCTGTGGCGCCGGGCCGAACTGGACGTACCGGGGGAGGCGGGCCGCATCCTGCGGCTGCACCTCTTCCACGTCCTGCAGACCCTCTCCCCGCACACCGCGGACCTGGACGTGGGGGTCCCCGCCCGGGGACTGCACGGCGAGGCCTACCGGGGGCACGTCTTCTGGGACGAGCTGTTCGTCCTGCCGTACCTCAACCTGCACTTCCCCGAGATCTCCCGCGCGCTGCTGCACCACCGCCACCGGCGGCTGGAGCGCGCCCGCACCGCCGCCCGGGACGCCGGGCGCCACGGCGCGATGTACCCCTGGCAGAGCGGCAGCGACGGCCGGGAGGAGGCCCAGCAGCTGCACCTCAACCCCCGCTCCGGCCGCTGGCTGCCCGACCACTCCCACCTCCAGCACCACGTCGGATCGGCGATCGCGTACAACGTCTGGCAGTACTGCGAGGCCAGCGGCGACCAGGAGTTCCTGCACACCAAGGGCGCCGAGATGCTGCTGAACGTCTCCCGCTTCTGGGCGGACTCCGCCACCTTCGACGACCGTCTGGGCCGCTACCGCATCAAGGGCGTGGTCGGTCCCGACGAATACCACGACGCCTACCCGGACGCCACCGAACCGGGCCTCGACGACAACGCGTACACCAATGTCACGGCCGCCTGGGTGCTCGCCCGCACCCTGGACGTGCTGCGCGGCCTGCCCGAGCCGCGCCGCCGTGAACTCGCCGAGCGGACCGGACTGGACGTGAAGGAACTGGAGAAGTGGGAGGAGATCTCCCGCACCCTCCACGTCCCCCTCCACCACGGTGTCATCAGCCAGTTCGAGGGCTACGGCGAACTCGCCGAACTCGACTGGAGGGGCTACCGGCACCGCTACGGCGACATCCGGCGCCTGGACCGGCTGCTGGAGGCCGAGGGCGACACCGTCAACCGGTACCAGGCCTCCAAGCAGGCGGACGTCCTGATGCTGGGCTACCTCTTCTCGCCCGCCGAACTCCAGGGGATCTTCCGCAGACTGGGAATGAGCCTGGACGAACGGACCTGGCGGCGCACGGTCGACCACTACCTGCACCGCACCAGCCACGGCTCCACCCTCAGCGGCCTGGTCCACGGCCGGGTGCTGGCCCGCGCCCGGCGCGCGGACGCCTGGAAGTTCTGCCAGGAGGCCCTCCAGGCGGACATCGCCGACATCCAGGGCGGCACCACCGGGGAGGGCATCCACCTCGGTGCCATGGCCGGCACCCTCGACCTCGTCCAGCGCGGACTGACCGGTCTGGAGACCCGCGGCGGAGCCCTGTGGCTCGACCCGGTGCCCCTGCCCGAACTCTCCTCCTACGGCTTCACCCTGCGCTACCACGGCCACTGGGGTGTCCGGCTGCGGCTGGAACACGGCCTGCTGGAGATCGCCGTGCCCTCCTCCGGCCGCTCCCCGATCGAGGTCCACCTCCCGGACCGCACGGTCCGCCTCCAGCCCGGCGAGACGGACCGCCTGGCCCTCCCGGACTGACACACGCGCGCGCCCGTCCGGTCCGGGGAGCGGACGGGACGGGCGCGCGGTGGTGAGCCCTCGCGGGGCAGGGGGTCAGGCGCCGCTCTCGCGGAGCATGTCCTCGCGCTCCACGATCTTCACGCGTTCACGGCCCTGCGGCTCGCCCAGCGCCTTCTCCGCGGCGTCCAGGCGGTACCAGCCGTCCCAGGTGGTGAAGCGGACGCCGCGCTCGGCGAGGAACGCGTCCACGGCCTCCGGGTCGGGCGAGCCGGGGGTCTGGAGCCGGCCGGCCGCGTAGTCCGCCAGCAGGTTCCCCACCGTCTCGTTGGCGTCGCCCTTGGTGTGGCCGATCAGGCCCACCGGACCGCGCCGGATCCAGCCGGTGACGTACGTGGACTCCAGGTGCTCGCCGGTCTCCTGGATGACGCGCCCGCCCTCGTCCGGGACCGTGCCGGAGCCGATGTCCCACGGCAGCTTGGGGAGCTTGTCGGAGAGGTAGCCCACGGCCCGGTAGACCGCGCTGACGTCCCAGTCCTTGAACTCGCCGGTCCCCTTGACGTTGCCGGTCCCGTCGAGTTCGGTGCGCTCGGTGCGCAGGCCGACGACCTTGCCGTCCTCGCCGAGGATCTCGGTGGGCGACTCGAAGAAGTGCAGGAACAGCTTGTGCGGACGGTCGCCGGTATCGCGGATCGCCCAGTTCTCCAGGGTCTTGGCGACCATGTCGGCCTGCTTGTTGCCGCGCCGGGTCGCGATCGAGCCCTCGTCGTAGTCGATGTCCTCGGGGTCGACGATCACCTCGATGTTGGGGGAGTGGTCCAGCTCCCGCAGCTCCATCGGGCTGAACTTCGCCTGCGCCGGGCCACGACGGCCGAAGACGTGGACCTCCAGCGCCTTGTTGGCCTTCAGGCCCTCGTACACGTTCGCCGGGATCTCGGTGGGCAGCAGTTCGTCGGCCGTCTTGGCCAGGATGCGGGCCACGTCGAGGGCGACGTTGCCGACGCCGAGCACGGCGACCTTCTCGGCCTGCAGCGGCCAGGTGCGCGGCACGTCCGGGTGGCCGTCGTACCAGGAGACGAAGTCCGCGGCGCCGTAGGAGCCGTCGAGGTCGATGCCCGGCACGTCCAGCGCGCGGTCGGCCGTGGCGCCGGTGGCGAAGATCACACCGTCGTAGAACGCGCGCAGATCGTCGAGGTGGAGGTCGGTGCCGTAGTCGACGTTGCCGAACAGACGGATCTGCGGCTTGTCGAGCACCTGGTGCAGGGCGGTGATGATGCCCTTGATCCGCGGGTGGTCGGGGGCGACGCCGTACCGGATCAGTCCGAACGGCGCAGGCATCCGCTCGAAGATGTCGATGGACACGCCCGGTTCGGCGGCCACGTCGGACTTGAGCAGGGCGTCGGCGGCGTAGATCCCGGCGGGGCCGGATCCGACGATGGCTACCCGCAGGGGGCGGGGCATGGTCAGGTTCCCTTCGAGCGATGACAGGCGACTCGGTTGGAAGCCTAGACTGAGGCATGCCTTACCTGGTACGCGGGTCCGGTCTATGGGCTCATAAGCCTCTCTTATGAGGTCTCCCTGTCGGACCTTATGGCTCACCCCACGCCTCAGGGGACCGGCTGTTCCGTCCAGATGACCTTGCCGGCGGGCAGATAGCGGGTGCCCCAGCGTTCGGCGAGCTGGGCCACCAGGAACAGGCCGCGCCCGCCCTCGTCCGTCATGGCCGCGTACCGCAGATGGGGCGAGGTGCTGCTGCTGTCGTACACCTCGCAGATCAGGTTGCGGTCGTACAGCATCCGCACCTGGATGGGGGTGCCGCCGTAGCGGAGCGCGTTGGTGACCAGCTCGCTCAGGATCAGCTCCGTGCTGAACGCCAGCTCCTCCAGCCCCCACTCGGCCAGCTTCCGGGTGACCGCCGCCCGCACCTCGCCGACGGCCGCCGGGTCCGGCGGCACCGGCCACTGGGCGGTCCGGCCGGCGGGCAGCGCTCGCGTCCGCGCCACGAGCAGCGCGATGTCGTCACCGGCCCGCGCCGGGCGCCGGGACTCCAGTACGACCCTGCAGGTGTCCTCGGGGGAGCCGCCGGACCGGGACAGAGCCTCGCGCAGCCGCTCCAGGCCGACGTCGATGTCGTGCCCGCGGTCCTCGACCAGCCCGTCGGTGTAGAGGACGAGCCGGCTGCCCTCCGGCAGTTCCAGCTCGGCCGACTCGAACGGCAGACCGCCGAGCCCCAGCGGGGGGCCGACGGGCACGTCCCAGAACTCCGCACCGCCGTCCGGGCGGACCACGGCCGGCGGCGGATGGCCCGCCCGGGCCACGGTGCAGCGCCGGGAGACCGGGTCGTAGACCGCGTACAGACAGGTCGCCCCCGTCACCGGTGCGCTCTGCTCGTCCTGCGCCTCGTCCTGGTCGATGCGTCCGACCAGTTCGTCGAGCAGGGTCAGGAGCTCGTCGGGCGGGAGGTCGAGGGCGGAGAAGTTGTGCACCGCCGTGCGCAGCCGCCCCATCGTGGCCGCCGCGTGCAGGCCGTGGCCGACGACGTCGCCGACCACGAGCGCGACCCGGGCACCGGACAGCGGCAGCACGTCGAACCAGTCCCCGCCCACCCCGGCCTGCGCGGGAAGGTAGCGGTAGGCGATCTCCAGGGCGCTCTGCTCGGGCAGGGTGCGCGGCAGCAGGCTCCGCTGGAGCGTCACCGCCATGCTGTGCTCGCGCGTGTAACGGCGGGCGTTGTCGATGGAGACCGCGGCCCGGGCGACCAGCTCCTCCGCGAGGGCCAGCTCCTCGGTGTCGAACGGCTCCGCCTTCCGCGAACGCCAGAAGCTGACCACCCCGAGCACCAGGGCCCCGGCCCGCAGCGGCACGGTGATCAGCGAATGGATGCCGTACTCCATGACCTGCCCGGAGCGCTCCACGTCCTGTGCGTGCCAGCCGGGCGCCTCGCCGAGCCGGGGCTCCAGGACCGGCCGGCCGGTCGCGAGGCTGACGCCCTGCGGGGACGACGCGACGAAGCGGATCTGCTCGTCCTTGGGGTAGAGCGGGGCGTCCGCGCCGATGCCCGCCGACGCCGCGCGGCGCAGTACGCCGGCCGCGTCGGGGTGGCCGCCGGCCAGCACCGACTCGAACAGGTCCACCGTGACGAAGTCGGCGAACCGCGGCACGGCCAGCTCGGCGAGTTCCTCGGCCGTACGGGTGACGTCCAGGCTCGTCCCGATGCCCACCCCCGCGTCGTACAGCATGTCGAGCCGCTCGCGTGACGCCTCCGCCCGGCCGGACAGGGCGCGCAGTTCGGTGGAGTCGCGGACCGTGGCCACGCTGCCGGGCGGGCCGCCGGCCCGGTCGGTGGGCCGCTGGTTGACCGCCAGCAGCCGGTCGGCCACCAGATGCACCTCGTCCGTGACGACGCGGCCCGAGGACAGCAGCTCGGCGGTGCCGGGGTCCAGACCGATGTCCGGCACGGGCCGGCCCTCGGCGTCCTCGGGCAGGCCGAGCAGCCGGCGCGCCTCGTCGTTGGCGAGCATGAGCGTCCCGTCCCCGTCGACGATGATCACTCCTTCGCGCACCGCGTGCAGCACCGCGTCGTGGTGTTCGTACATCCGGGTCATCTCGCGCGGGCCCAGGCCATGGGTCTGGCGCAGCAGCCGTCTGCTCACCAGGGCCGCGCCGCCGGTCGCCAGGGCGAGCGCGGCGAGCGCCGCGCTCAGGACGAGGGGCAGCTGGTCCTCCGCCGCCCCGCCGACGTGCTCGGTCGTGATGCCGGCCGACACCAGGCCCACCACCTCGCCGCCGGCGTCCTTCACCGGCACCACCGCCTGCACCAGCTGTCCGATGGTGCCCTCGACCTCCTCCACCACCGGCTCACCGGCCAGCGCGGGCCCGATGGTGCCGACGAACTTCTTGCCGATGCGGTCCGGACTGGGGTGCGTGTAGCGGATGCCGTCGGTGTTCATGACGACGATGAAGTCGACGTCCGCCTGCTCGCGGGCCGCCGTGGCATGCGGCTGGAGCGCGGCCGTGGGGTCGGGGGACTCCAGCGCCTCGACGATGCCCGGCGCGTTCGCGAAGGTCTCCGCGACGGCGAGCGAGCGGTTGCGGGCCTCCTGCGTGCTGTCCCGCCGTACCTGGAGCACCAGCGCCACGACGGCGGCCACGACCAGCAGCAGCACGATCACCAGGTGCAGCACGAACACCTGTCCGGCGACGCTGCGTCCGCTCAGCACCGACCGCGGCCCCGCCGCCGGATGCCACCGGGAGCGGCCGTCCGCGTCCCGCCGGCGCCGGACGGACGCCGCGGCACCGGGCCGCAGGGACGACCGGGGCCGGGATCGACCCATGAGTCGGACCATGTGCCATGTCTACACTGCCGCGCCACGCGAGGCGAGGGACGGCACCCGCCCGACCGGCGGGTCGTCACGTCACGGGTTCCCCCGGGTCGCGCGCGGCCGTCCCCCGTTGACCGCGCGCGACCCTCCCCCCGGCGCGCGACTCGTCCCCCGAAGGTCGCGCGCGTTCCTCGACCGGGCCACCCCGGGCTGTGTCTGTTTCAGGAAACCCGGCCCCGCCGGCTCAGTCGGCCAGGGCGCGGGCCAGCTCCGTGGTGGCGCGGGCGATCTCGGTGTCCGGCTCGGCCAGCAGCCGGTTCAGGTCGCCGCGCCGGGCGCGCACCGCCTGCCGGGCGGCCCGCTCCCACACCACCGGGTTCTCCCTGCGGCTGAGCAGCTTGGGGTACGCGGCGGCGGTGCTCTCCCACTGCCGGGCGTCGGCGATGGCCTTGAGCAGCTGGATGATCCCGGCCCGGCAGGTGACCTGCGGAAGCTGGGCCAGTTCCCAGAGGAAGGGGACCGTGGCGGCGGTCGCCTGTTCCGTGACGAAGCCGTACTGGCAGATCCGTTTCCGCAGATCCTCCAGGGCGGCGCGGGCGGTGCAGGTGTCCCCCCAGGCGATGCCGTTCAGCAGCAGGGGGATGGCCGCCGCCGAACCGGTGGAGTCCTGCATGTCGGCCCACGGCACGCGGGACAGTGCCGTGAGGGGCGTGGTCCGTGCCACTCCGGTGGGGGACGTGTGGCGCACAGGGCGCTCGCTGCTCGGCTGTTCCGTAGAAGCGCTGCGCATGGCGTGGGTGCCTTTCCGCGGCAGTCGTGTCAGATGGGGGGTCGGGTCGACGACCGGGTCCGTACCGTCCTGCCCGCCGGAGGGGTGGGGCGGCACCGGGCGTGCGGACGGACGGGCGGTCGTCGGGGGCGGAGACGGTGAGCGGCGGGTGCGCGGGCTCCGGGCGGAACCCGCGCCGGATGTCCGGCGCACCCGCACACCGCGGTGCCACGTGCGTCACGGCGATGGCGGCCGGGAGCGCTGTCCGGATCGGGTCGCGGGGAGTCCGCGGCGCCCTGTGGGCGCCGGTGGGCGGGGTCCGGCGCGTGCGGCCGTGAGGCGGAGGAGGGCGCCGACGCGAGGGGGGTCCCTCCCGCGCGAGCGCGGTCGGGCGTGGGGGAGCCGGCGACCGGGGGCGGCGCGGCCGGGGGAGTGCGTGCCGGGCCCCGTGTCCGCGACGTGGTCCGGGCGGCACCCCCTGGCCCGGTGATCACGAGGGTGGCGTCGTCGCGGTGGCGGCCGAGCGGCCGGAGTAACGGATGCGCAGGTGATGACACGGCATCTCCCCGATGCGACGTCAGGACGGGGCGCCAGCACAGGGGTTGACGCCGCAGCTATTATCCACGCTGACAGCGCTCGCGTGCAATTGCACGAGAAATTGCGCGAGATTTTTTCCCGGTGCGGGGGGGGGGGACCCCCGCCCCCCCCCCGCCGCCCCCGGGACACCCAACGCTCAACCGGGCCCCGCGTTGGCCACCCCAGG
>NZ_JBHWHX010000063.1:0-9179 GCF_042732315.1 Streptomyces sp. NPDC059787 | reverse complement strand
TCTGTTTTTTTTCCTGGTTGATTGTGCGGGGTTAAATTTTCCGTTTTTTTGGGGCTTTTTTTTCGCGGGGGGGGGGGCTCGGCCCCCCGCCCCCCGCACCGGGAGACACGGGAACAGCAAGGAGACAGCGGTGCCAGGAGTGCGCAACGGAGTGCGGGCCAGCCAGTTGGACGCCCGCTGGATCAAAAGCCGGCACAGCAACGCCGAGGGCAACTGCGTCGAGGTGGCCCTGCTGGCCGACGGGGGGATCGCGATGCGCAACTCCCGCGACCCCGACGGTCCCGCCCTCGTCTACACGGCCGCGGAGCTGGCCGCGTTCCTGGCCGGCGCGAAGGACGGCGAGTTCGACCACCTGGTCTGAACGCCCTCGCCGAACCGGCACCGGCCGCCCGGACCGGTGTCGGTGAAGCGGAGCTCGACTCGCCACTTCCTCGGGGCTTTCGCACGTGGATGCGGTGAGGGAGAGTCGGATGCGATAGTGTAAAGCGCCCTTGTGCCGGTCTGCTGGGAGTCAGGATGTCCGCCGCGTCGCATCGAATCTCCCGTCTGGAACCCTATCTGGACAGGCCCGAGCCCGCTCCGACCCTGTTGAAGATGCTGGTCGGCGTGCAACTGGCGGGCTTCCGCGACGACGCCGGACTGTCCCAGGACCAGGCGGCGCGCTCCGTCGGCTTCAGCCCGGCGAAGCTGTCCCGCATCGAGTCCGGCAAGGGCCGCCGCCCGCCGACCGAGGGCGATGTCCGGGCACTGCTGACGCTGTACGGCACCGACGAGTACGAGGCCTCGGTGCTGCTCAAGCTGCTTCTGCGGGCCGGGGAGCCGGGCTGGTGGCAGCGGTACGACAAGCGGCTGATGCCCGAGTGGTTCGACCGTCTGGTCGGGCTCCAGGAGGCCGCCGCCACCATCCGTACCTTCGAGATCCAGTACGTCCCCGGACTGCTGCAGACCGCCGCCTACACCCGCGCGGTGGTCGAGCGGGGGCTGCCGAACGCCCCGGCCGGCGAGGTGCAGCGCCGGGTCGAACTGCGCATGCGCCGCGCCGAACTGCTGACGCGCGAGGCCGCGCCGCAGATCTGGGCCGTCATCGACGAGTCGGTCCTGCTGCGCGTCCTGGGCAGCCCCGCGGTGATGCGCGAGCAGCTCGAGCACCTGGTGGCGATGGCCGAGCGGCCCAACGTGACGGTGCAGATCGTGCCGCTGGACGTGACGAACGCGTCGGCGCCCGCCATCCCGGTGACCTATCTGCGCTTCGGCGGGCTCGACCTGCCCGACGTGGTCTACCTGGAGCACATCAGGAGCGCCAACTTCATCGAGGACCGCGACGAGACGGAGGAGTACCGGATCGCGCTGGACCGCCTCGCCGACGAGGCGCTCAAACCGCGCGACTCGGTGGAACTGCTCCGCAGGGCGATCGAGGAGCGCTACACCACGGCGTAGCGGCGGGCGCGAACACGCCGACGCCCCCATGGGACCCGAACGGTCCCGCGGGGGCGTCGCGGCGTCAGGGGCTACAGCGGGAGCCGGCCCACACCGCCGAACTCGATCCACTCCTGGGTGAGCTGACGGGGCGCCACCTCGGTGTCCGGGCGCCAGGTGGACACCTCCACCAGGCCCGGCTCCAGGATCTCCAGGCCCTCGAAGTACGACTCGACGTCCTTCGGCTCGCGCACCCGGCCCCAGTGCCCCTGGGTCGCCTGGTTCATGAAGTCGGTGACGAACTCACGGACTTCGGCGTCCTCGCTGACGAGCTGGCACATCACCATGAAGCTGCCCGGTGCCAGCCGCTCGCGCACCCGGCGGGCCAGGGCGAGCGGACCGTCGGTGTCGTCGTCCGGGATGCAGTGGAAGACCGAGTTGAACAGCACGCAGACCGGCTCCGAGAAGTCGATCAGCCGACGGGTCTCCGGGTGGCCGAATATCCCGTCGGTGTCGCGCATGTCGGCCTGGATGACCACGGTGCGCTCGTCCTGCTCCAGCAGGGCGCGGCCGTGCACCAGCACCATCGGGTCGTTGTCGGCGTAGACCACGTGGGTGGTCGGGTCGATGCGCTGCGCGACCTGGTGGACGTTGTCCTGGGTGGGCAGGCCGGAACCGTGGTCGAGGTACTGCCGTATCCCGTACTCCTGTGTGAGGGTGCGGACCACCCGCTGGAGGAAGCGCCGGTTGTTCAGCGCCAGACGGCGGGTGCTGGGCACCACCTTGTCGAGCTCCTCGGTCGCGGCACGGTCCGCCGCGTAGTTGTCCTTGCCGCCCAGGTAGTAGTCGTACATGCGCGCCGCCGTCGGCACGGTCGCGTCGATCTCGGTGGACAGCTGCTTACCGGTGTGCATCGTTCCCCCTGCGGGCCGCGCCAACTGGACTGGCTGGACAGGGAGTACATCCTAGGGAGCCGCGAAGGGGGCGTGCCAGCCCGTCGGCGAACGTCGCCTGGAAGGAATGACGCGCCGGTCGCTCCAGATAACCCATAGTGTCTTACAGGATGCTTAGGGTGAGTGCTTGCGCTCCGGAGAGGGGGTACTCGCGGGGCGTCGCCGTTTCCCCGTGGGAGGTCGGACCTTGGACAGCTCGACGGACCGGATCGCCGACCCCTGGGGCCCGCGCACCCCTTACGCGCCCGGCACCCCCTGGCCGGCCCGCACCGACACGCACCTGGCGGAAGGGGTCGCGGAGGAGGACGTGGAGCGCTGGGTGCGGTCCGCCTCCATCCTGCACTCCAACGGCGACGCGCTGGACATCGCGGTGCGCGACGGGCGCATCGTGGGCGTACGGGGCCGTGCGGTCGACCGGGTGAACCGCGGCCGGCTCGGGCCCAAGGACCTCTACGGCTGGCAGGCCAACCACTCACCGGACCGGCTGACCAGGCCCCTCGTGCGGGAGAACGGGCGGCTGGTGGAGTCGGACTGGGACACCGCCATGGACCGGATCACGGCCCGCACGAGGAACCTGCTGGACGAACGTGGTCCGGGCGCCGTCGGCTTCTACACCACCGGACAGCTCTTCCTGGAGGAGTACTACACCCTCGCCCTCATCGCCCACGTCGGCATCCGCACCAACCACCTCGACGGCAACACCCGCCTGTGCACGGCGACGGCCGCCGAGGCACTCAAGGAGACCTTCGGCTCCGACGGCCAGCCCGGCTCGTACGAGGACGTCGACCACGCCGACACCATCGCCCTGTTCGGACACAACGTGGCGGAGACCCAGACCGTGCTGTGGATGCGGATCCTGGACCGGCTGGAGGGCTCCGACCCGCCCCGGCTGCTGTGCGTCGACCCCCGGTACACCCCCGTCGCCCAGCGCGCCGACGTCCACCTGGCGCCGCGCCCCGGCACCAACGTCGCGCTGCTCAACGCCCTGCTGCACGAGATCATCCGCACCGGCCGGACCGACCGCGCCTACATCGACGCGCACACCGTCGGCTTCGACGAACTCGCCGCCCGCGTCGAGGAGTGCACCCCGAAGTGGGCCGCGGAGATCTGCGACGTCCCCGCCGCGCAGATCGAACGGGCGGCGGAACTCCTCGGCGGCGCGCGACGGCTGCTGTCCACCGTGCTGCAGGGCGTCTACCAGTCCCACCAGGCCTCCGCCGCCGCCATTCAGGTCAACAACCTGCACCTGATCCGGGGCATGCTGGGCCGCCCCGGCTGCGGGCTCCTCCAGATGAACGGCCAGCCCACCGCCGAGAACACCCGCGAATGCGGCGCGAACGGCGACCTCCCCGGCTTCCGCAACTGGCAGAACGACGCGCACGTGGCGGAGCTCGCCGAGATCTGGAACGTCGAGCCGGACGCCATCCCGCACTACGGCCCGCCCACCCACGCGATGCAGATCTTCCGCTACGCCGAGCAGGGCTCGCTGGGCATGCTGTGGATCACCGGCACCAACCCGGCCGTCTCCCTGCCCGAACTCGCCAGGATCCGCTCGATCCTCGCCCAGGAACGGCTGTTCACGGTGGTGCAGGACCTGTTCCTCACCGAGACCGCCCAGCTCGCCGACGTCGTCCTGCCGGCCGCGACCTGGGGCGAGAAGACCGGCACCTTCACCAACACCGACCGCACCGTGCACCTGTCGGAGAAGGCCGTCGAACCACCCGGCGAGGCCCGGCCCGACCTCGACATCCTCCTCGACTTCGCCGCCCGCATGGACTTCCGCGACAAGGACGGCGGGCCGCTGATCGGCTGGCGGGACCCGCAGGGCGCGTTCGCCGCCTGGCAGCGGTGCAGCGCCGGACGCCCCTGCGACTACACCGGACTCAGCTACGACAAGCTGCGGCACGGCAGCGGCATCCAGTGGCCCTGCACCGAGGACGCCCCCGACGGCACCGCCCGCCTCTACACCGACGGCTTCGACCACGCCCACCCCGACCGCTGCGAGAGCTACGGCAAGGACATGGTCACCGGCGCGACCGTCACCCCGGTCGAGTACCGCTCCCTCAACCCGGACGGCAAGGCGGTGATCAAGGCCGCGGAATACCTCCCGCCGCACGAGGACGCCTCACCCGAGTACCCCCTCCGGCTCATCACCGGCCGCACCGTGTACCACTTCCACACCCGCACCAAGACCGGCCGCGCGCCCGAGCTGAACGCCGCCGCGCCGGACGTGTGGGCGGAGATCTCACCCGCGGAGGCCGCCGCGCAGGGCCTGGCCGACGGCGACCTGGTCCAGGTCACCACCCCGCGCGGGGCGATGCGGGCCCGGCTGCGGACCACCGCGATCCGCGACGGCGTGGTGTTCGTGCCCTTCCACTACGGCTACTGGGACACCCCACAGGGCCACCGGCCGCCCGACGACCGGCCCGGCCGGGCCGCCAACGAGACCACCGTCACCGACTGGGACCCGCTCTCCAAACAACCCCTGTTCAAGACGGCCGCGGCCCGCGTCACGCTGGTCGCCCGGCGGGACGCACGGCAGGGCACGGGCACCGGGACGGCGGGGAGCGGCTCATGAGCGGCATCGGCATCACACTCCGCCTCCTGCACGACGACGAACGGGACCTGGAACAGGACCTGCTGGCCGCCGCCGAACGCCATCGCACCGAGCACGAGTTCCACCACGTCGCCACCGACGTCGCCCGCTGGTCCCGGGAACACGCCGCACGGCTCGCCGCCCTCGGCCCCGACCGCGGCGTCCGTCTCTCCGGCCCCCGCGCCCATCCCTCACCCGGGCCGCTCGCCACCTTGCGGGAGAAGGCCTCGGAGGCCCTCGGACGCCGCCCGGAGACGGGCCTGCTGCTCCTGCACGACCTGCGCGACCTGCATCTGGCCGCCTCGCGCAGCTCGCTCCACTGGGAGATGCTCGCCCAGGCGGCACAGGCCACCCGGGACCGGGAGCTGCTGGAGCTGGTCTCCTCCTGCCATCCGCAGACCCTCCGCCAGATGCGCTGGACCAACACGATGATCAAGGTGCTGTCGCCGCAGCTCCTCGTCAGCGCGTAACCGGCACGGGTGGCGGTCCCCGGGGAAGCCTGCGCCGGCGTGTGTGCCCCGCTATCGTCGGTTTCGTCCCTACCGGACGCCCGCTGCCCCGGGAGGCACGCATGGACGACTACTACGACCTCGGCGACCACCGCCGGCCCGTGACGACCTCCTCCGCCGACGCCCAACTCTGGTTCGACCGCGGGCTGGTGTGGACGTACGCGTTCAACCACGAGGAGGCGGTCGCCTGTTTCGAGAAGGCGGCCGAGGCCGACCCGGACTGCGCCATGGCCCACTGGGGCATCGCCTACGCCCTCGGCCCCAACTACAACAAACCCTGGGAGGCCTTCGACGGCGACGAACTCGCCGGCACCGTCGCGCGCACCCACCGGGCGGTGGAGCGGGCGCACGAGAAGGCCGCGCACGCCACCCCCGTCGAGCGGGCCCTCATCGAGGCCCTGCGCGCCCGCTACCCGCAGGCGGAGGCCGCCGAGGACTGCTCGGTGTGGAACGAGCCCTACGCGGACCGGATGCTCGCCGTGTACGAGAACGCCCCCGGCGACCCGGACGTGGCCACGCTCTGCGCCGACGCCCTGATGAACCTCACCCCCTGGCGACTGTGGGACCTCAAGGCCGGCCGTCCGGCCGACGGAGCCCGCACCCTGGAGGCCAAGGCCGTCCTCGACGGCGCCCTCGCCACCGCCGCGGGCGCCCGGCACCCCGGCGTCCTCCACCTGTACGTCCACCTGATGGAGATGTCCCCCACGCCGGAGGCGGCGCTCACCGTCGCCGACCGGCTGCGCGGCGCCGTGCCCGACGCCGGGCACCTGCTCCACATGCCCTCGCACCTGGAAGTGCTGTGCGGCGACTACCGCCGGGTCGTCTCGGACAACACCGCCGCCGTCGCCGCCGACGAGAAGTACCTCGAACGGGCCGGCGCCATGAACTTCTACACGCTCTACCGCGCCCACAACCACCACTTCCGGATCTACGGCGCCATGTTCGCCGGCCAGTCGGAGGTGGCCCTGGACGCCGCCGCGCGGCTCGAGGCCGCCGTCCCCGAGGAACTCCTCCGGGTGCAGAGCCCGCCCATGGCCGACTGGCTGGAGGGGTTCCTGGCGATGCGCGTCCACGTCCTGATCCGCTTCGGCCGCTGGGACGACATCCTGGCGCTGCCGTTCCCCGCCGACCCGGAGCTGTACCGCGTGACCACCGCCATGCTTCACTACGCACGGGGCGTCGCCCTCTCCGCGACCGGCGCCACCGACGGGGCCGAGGCGGAGCGGGCCGCCTTCCGCGCGGCCGTGCGCCGCGTCCCCGGGACCCGGATGCTGTTCAACAACACCTGCCACGACATCCTCGCCGTCGCGTCGGCGATGCTGGACGGCGAACTCGCCTACCGCAAGGGCGAGTACGACACCGCCTTCGCCGCGCTGGAACGCTCGGTCGAGCTGGACGACAACCTGCCCTACGACGAGCCCTGGGGCTGGATGCAGCCCACCCGGCACGCCTACGGGGCGCTGCTGCTGGAGCGGGGCCGCGTCGAGGAGGCCGAAGCCGTGTACCGGGCCGACCTCGGCCTCGACGACACCCTCCCCCGGCCCCTGCAGCACCCGGGCAACGTCTGGGCGCTGCACGGGTTCCACGAGTGCCTGCTGCGCACCGGCAGGACCGGGGAGGCGGCGATCGTCGCCCAGCAGCTCAAGCGGGCGGCCGCGCTGGCGGACGTACCCGTCGAGTCGTCCTGCTTCTGCCGGCTGGAGACCCACCACCCCTGCCACTGAACCGGCCCGGGCGCATGCCCGGGCCGGTTCGGTGAGCCGGACGCCGTCCGGCCTCAGCTCGCCTCGACGACGTCCTGGAACGTCTTCATGCAGGAGAAGCAGTGCCGGTCCGTCATGTGCCGACGAGTCGACTCGTCCTGCTTCTCCACTCCGCAGAGCGTGGATGACTTGTCCGACGTGAGGACATGCCACACCAGCTCTCCCGAAGTGTCTGCACCGCACCACATCTCGTGCATTCCCAGCTCCCTCCGGGTAGGCATGGAGGCCGCTTCCATACGAGCACGCCCCGGGCCCGGACGGCTCGTCCGGCGGGCCAGTCGGGTGATGTGCGGGGCCGGAACGCATACCGGCGGTGCCGGCCGGATCCTGGAAGGGCGACGAAGGCGCCGGTCGTGGCGCATCCGTCGTGCGGGTCGGGCGGACGGCGGGTCACCGTGCGCGGTGAGGTCGCCGGCCTCGTGAACCCCGACCGGGACGTGGTGGGGTTCCTGCGGCGCGCGGGACCGCCGGGGGCGAACGGCTGCCGGCCGATCCCGCCCGGTGCGAGTGGGACGGCGGCCGGGCCCACGTGCACGACGCGGCGCAAGGGACTCCGCGCGACCGCCACGGGGGTGCTCTCCACGCACCGCGGTCACCGTCGGCGCCGACTCCGACGGTGACCGCGCCTGCCCGTGTACCCCCGCTTCACACCGTCATGCCGTGCGCGCGGACACGGCTGCCTACGGACGCCCGAGCCCGTCGCGAAGCCCCGCGACCCGGCACCCGGGACGCCCGGCGCGGCGCACGAGACCGGTGAGATTGCCGGTCCGCACCGACCCCCTCCTCTCCGACAGTGGCACCGCCAGTCAATCGGCGACGCCCCCGGCCGGGGCACGGCCCCCACCACGCCGTGATCCCCGTGCACCGGCCGGCCGGGCGGCCCGCCGCGACAGAGAGGACCACTCGTCGTGCAGCAGCACCCCCACAGCAGCAGGCGCGGGACCGGCAGGTTCGCCGCACTGACCGCGGCGGTCGCCGCCGTCGTCGGCCTCACCACCCTCAACGGCCCCGGTGCCCAGGCGGCCGACAACCCCTACGAGCGCGGCCCGGCACCGACCGAATCGAGCATCGAGGCACTGCGCGGCCCCTACGCCGTGTCGGAGACCTCCGTCTCCTCACTCTCCGTCACCGGCTTCGGCGGAGGCACCATCTACTACCCGACCAGCACCGCCGACGGCACCTTCGGGGCGATCGCCATCTCGCCCGGCTTCACCGCCTACCAGTCCTCCATCGCCTGGCTGGGCCCGCGCCTGGCCTCCCAGGGCTTCGTGGTGTTCACCATCGACACCAACACCACCCTGGACCAGCCCGCCTCCCGCGGTGACCAGTTGCTCGCCGCGCTGGACTACCTCACCCAGCGCAGCGCGGTCCGCGGCCGTATCGACAGCAGCCGGCTCGGCGTCATGGGCCACTCGATGGGCGGCGGCGGAACCCTCGAAGCCGCCAAGGACCGGCCCTCGCTCCAGGCGGCGATCCCGCTGACCCCCTGGAACCTCGACAAGACCTGGCCCGAGGTCAGGACCCCCACCCTCCTCTTCGGGGCCGACGGCGACACCGTCGCCCCCGTCTCCAGTCACGCCGAGCCCCTGTACAGCGGCCTGCCGTCCTCCCTGGACCGGGCCTACATCGAGCTGAACGGCGCCACCCACTTCACGCCCAACTCGTCGAACACGACGATCGCGAAGTACAGCGTCTCCTGGCTGAAGCGGTTCATCGACAACGACACCCGCTACGAGCAGTTCCTGTGCCCGCTGCCCCGGCCGAGCCTGACGGTCGAGGAGTCCCGGGGCAACTGCCCGCACACCTCCTGAGATCCTCGGCTCCCGCCGAACGACCACCCGGTGGCGGCGCGCGGGAGACGGGGGGCCCCCGCCCGCGTTGGGGCGGGCCCCCCCGGAACGCCGGGGGCGCGGGGGCCGGCCCACCCGCGCGGGGGCCCCCC
>NZ_JBHWHX010000062.1:0-37421 GCF_042732315.1 Streptomyces sp. NPDC059787 | reverse complement strand
GGACGATGCGCTTGCTCTCCCAGGTGCCGGACGCCGACTTCACGTGCCGGTCGGTGCCTTCGAGCTCCTTGAACGAACGGACGATCACGGTGGTGTCACCTTTCTTCCGCGGACGGGACCGATCGCCCGTGCGCCCCGTGGTGCCGCGCGCTCAGCGGCGAGGAGTCCGCAGCGGAGGCTCGGTCTCCCGCACCGCGCGGGCGAACAGCGCGATCCCCTCCTCCAGTTCCTCGTCGCTGATGGTCAACGGGGGGAGGAGTTTCGCGACTTCGTCGTCGGGACCCGACGTCTCCACAAGCAGACCCAGTTCGAAGGCGCGGGCGCAGACGCGGGAGGCGCGCGAGGTGTCGGCGAACTCCACACCCCACGCCAGGCCCCGGCCGCGTACGCCGGGGGCGCGGCCCGGCCCCTCGGCGGCGACGGTCTCCAGGTCCTGCCCGATCTCCTCGCCGCGGGCCAGGGTCTACTTCTCCAGCCCGCTGTCGTGCCAGTACTCCTCCAGCGCGGCGGTGGCCGTCACGAAGGCCGGATTGAAGCCGCGGAAGGTGCCGTTGTGCTCCCCGGGCTCCCAGACGTCCAGTTCGGGCCGGAACAGGGTCAGTGCCATCGGCAGCCCGTAGCCGCTGATGGACTTCGACAGGGTGACGATGTCGGGCGTGACTCCGGACTCCTCGAAGGAGAAGAACGCCCCGGTGCGGCCGCAGCCCATCTGGATGTCGTCGACGATCAGCAGCATGTCGCTGCGCCGGCACAGCTCGGCGAGATCACGCAGCCACTCGGCCCGCGCCACGTTGATGCCGCCCTCGCCCTGCACCGCCTCCACGATCACGGCCGCGGGGGTGTCCAGGCCGGAACCCCCGCCCTCCAGCAACCGCTCGAGCCACGAGAAACCGGACGCCCGGTCGTCCAGGGGGTCGTCGAAGGGCATGGGGGTGGCGTGCACCAGCGGAACACCCGCGCCCGCCCGCTTGAAGGCGTTGCCGGTGACGGCGAGGGAGCCCAACGACATGCCGTGGAAGGCGTTGGTGAAGAAGACGACGGATTCCCGGCCCTTCACCTTGCGGGCCAGTTTCAGGGCCGCTTCGACGGCATTGGTTCCGGCGGGACCCGGGAACATCACCTTGTACGGCAGCCCGCGCGGCTCCAGCACGATCTCCCGGAAGGTCTCGAGGAAAGTCCGCTTGGCGACCGTCGACATGTCGAGGGCGTGAGTGACGCCGTCCTTTTCGAGATAGTCGAGAAGTGCCCGCTTGAGGACCGGGTTGTTGTGCCCGTAGTTCAGTGCGCCCGCACCGGCGAAGAAGTCCAGGTACGGTCGGCCGTTCTCGTCGTACAGTCGGCTTCCGCGGGCGCGGTCGAATATCGCGGGCCAGTTGCGGAGATAACTTCGCACTTCGGACTCGAGTGTTTCGAAGACGTCCCGGTCGGAATTTCCGAATGCCATGAGGGATCGCTCCTCCGGAGGGGAAAAGGAAAGGGAGGGGGATGCCGGTTCGGTCGATCACGCCGACCGGCGGCCCAGCGGGCCGATGCGGTACAGGAACTCGGCCTCATGGGCGTCGGGGAAAAGCTCCGCGGGGAACAGCACGCCCCTTTCGAGCGGTGCCGCGTGCCGCTCGGCGAACGACCTGAACAGCCGGTCCGACGCGGTGTTGTCCGCACCGATGGTCGTCTCCAGGTGCCGGAGGGCGCCGACGGCCGTCAACCGGGCGGTGAGGTGGTCCAGCAGGGCACTGGCGACGCCATGTCCCCGTTGCTCCCGATCCACGGCGATCTGCCAGACGGCGAGGGTGCCGGGCTGCTCGGGGCGGTGGAACCCCGTGACGAATCCGACCGGCGTGCCACCGCTTCGCAAAGCCACCGCGGACGTGCGGGCGAATTCCCTGAACCACAGCAGATAACTGTAGGAGGAATTCACGTCGAGCACCCCGGAATCGCGGGCGATGCGCCATGCCGCGGCCCCGTTCTCGACCGTGGGAGCCGTCATGACCAGTGTGTCCATGAAACACACCCCGCTCTCCCCGTGCGAACCGACCTGTACGGTTGATCGCGCCCGGATTGACTCGCGTGTCTCGTGTCTTCCGTGTCCGCCGGGATTTCCCGCTCCGGTGGGGCGTATGTCCTGCGAGGGGCGCCCGTGTCCCGGCTGTCCGTGTGAGAACGCAGGTCGAACACTTTCGGTTCGATGTTACGTCCGTGTGACCACGGAAGACCAGACGGGCAGGCCCGTTTAAATGCGAGGGACAGGGAACTCCCCTCGCCGGTCGCGGGGAAACCGGAACCGCGCGACTTGTTCTACGAAGCCTTTCCGCGGAGGGCGACGGAATTTTATCAATCGGCGCCCGAGCCGGCGAGCCGGGACGCCCCGGCACACCGCGGAACGGCGACCCCGGGTGCGGCGGGCCCCTACCGCGCCCGCCGGCCGAAGAGGACGCCGCGCGGCTCGGGGGGCGGGGGAGTGCCCCGGCGCAGCGGCCAGGCGAGCAGCATGCCGGCCACGAAGCCGACGACGTGCGCCACGTACGCCACCGTCCCGGCGTCGGTGACGCCCTGGCCGGACGAGTACACCGCCTGGAGCACGAACCACATGCCCAGCACGATCCAGGCGGGCAGTCGCAGCGGCAGGAAGATCAGGAACGGTACGAGCACCCACACGCGCGCCTTCGGATACAGCACCAGGTAGGCGCCCAGCACCCCGGCGATGGCCCCGGAGGCGCCGATCAGGGGCTCGCCCGAGTCGGCGTTCAGCAGGGCGAAGCCGTACGAGACCGCGTAACCGCAGACGACGTAGAAGAGCAGGAAGCGGACGTGGCCCATGCGGTCCTCGACGTTGTTGCCGAAGATCCACAGGAACAGCATGTTGCCCAGCAGGTGCAGCCAGCCGCCGTGCAGGAACATCGCCGTCAGGACGCTCAGCTCCGGTGACTTGCCGTAACCCGGCGGGCCGATCACGCATCCCGGACCCTGCGGGCCCACCCCGGTGTCGCCCGTGGGCACCAGGTGCGGCATCCGGTGGTGGATCAGCTCCTGCGGCACCACCGCGTACCGGTCCAGGAACGCCTGGAGGTGGCACAGGTCGGCCAGGTCGCCCCCGCCGGCCGGAGAGCCGGCGACACCGGGCGTGAGGACGACGAAGACGACGAAGCCGGCGGTGAGCAGCGCGTACGTCACCCAGGGGGTGCGCCGCGCGGGGTTCACGTCATGGACGGGGATGACCACATCCCCCTTGTGCCCGGGCGGCGGTCGGTGAATCCGCGGCGCCGCTGAACGCCGCCGTCCGGTCGTGCGTATGACTTGTCGACCGTCTGCGGCCCGGGGAAGGGGCCGCGGGGCCGACGTGAGGAAACTGGCGATGAACGACCGAGTGACTCCCGCGATGCACGCGCTGCCCGACGGCGAGGCCGAGCTCACGCTCGTGGTGCGCCTTCCGTGGGAGGACGTCGCCCGGCTGGGGCAGGAGGCGGGGCGGCTCGCCTCACAGATGCGTCGGCCGGTCACGCTGGAGGAGGCGGTGAGCCACCGGTTGCGTTCCGTGAAGGCCGCTGCGCATGCGAGGCCGGCGGGGGAGCCGACGGCCGCGCCGGCCGCAGGCGCCGCAGGCGCGTCAGTGGCCTCCTTGCCGTCACGCCCGCCGGCGGAACAGGCGCGGCAGGCGATCGAGAGGATCAATGGGACGGCGTGAGGGTTTTTCGGGGGCGCCGTAGGGGTGTGGTCGCGTTGCGGAGTGCCGGTTCGTCGTGGCTTGTCGCGCCCACGCGGCGGAGCCGCATGTCGAACTCGGCCCCGCGCCCCTTCCAGGGGCGCTGCGCCGGCCCTCGTCACATGGTCGCCCTGATTTTCGTCGCCGCTTTCCTTGCCGCCACCAGGACCGGGTCCCAGACCGGGGAGAACGGGGGCGCGTAGCCCAGGTCCAGGGATGTCATCTGGTCGACCGTCATGCCGGCCGTCAGGGCCACCGCCGCGATGTCCACGCGTTTGCCCGCGCCCTCGTGGCCGACGATCTGGACGCCCAGGAGGCGGCCCGTGCGCAGTTCGGCGAGCATCTTCACCGTCATGGGGGAGGCGTTCGGGTAGTAGCCCGCGCGGCTGGTCGACTCGATGGTGACCGCCTCGAAGCGCAGGCCCACGCGGTGGGCGTCCTTCTCCCGCAGTCCGGTGCGGGCGATCTCCAGGTCGCACACCTTGCTGACCGCCGTACCGACCACGCCGGGGAAGGTGGCGTAGCCGCCGCCGACGCCCGCGCCGATGATCTGGCCGTGCTTGTTGGCGTGCGTGCCCAGCGGGATGTGCCGCTGCTGCCCGGAGACCAGGTCGAGGACCTCCACGCAGTCGCCGCCGGCCCAGACGTTCTCGTACCCGCGCACCCGCATCGACCGGTCGGTGAGCAGCCCGCCGTGTTCCCCCAGGGGAAGCCCGGCGGCCCGTGCCAGGGTGGTTTCCGGGCGTACCCCGATGCCGAGCACGACGACGTCCGCCGGGTACTCGGCGTCCTCGGTGGCGACCGCCCGTACCCTGCCGTCGTCCCCGGTGAGCAGCTCGGTGACCTCGGCGTCGTTCACCATGGTGATGCCCAGGCCCTCCATGGCCCGGTGCACCAGGCGCCCCATGTCGGGGTCGAGGGTCGCCATGGGCTCCTCGCCGCGGTTGACGACCGTCACCTCGTAGCCGCGTTTGATCATCGCCTCGGCCATCTCCACGCCGATGTAACCCGCCCCGACGACCACCGCGCGGCGCCCGCGCGTGCGGGACAGCGTGTCGAGGAGGGCCTGTCCGTCGTCGAGGGTCTGCACGCCGTGCACCCCGGGGGCGTCCATGCCGGGCAGCTCCGGACGGATCGGCCGCGCACCGGTCGCGATCACCAGTTTGTCGTACGACGTCCAGGACTCGGCGCCGGAATCGACGTCCCGCGCGCGCACCCGCCCCCGGTCGAGGTCGAGTTCCGTGACCTCGGTGCGCAGCCGCAGATCGATGTCCCGCGCGCGGTGCTCCTCGGCGGTGCGCGCGATCAGCCGGTCCCGGTCGGGGACGTCGCCGCCCACCCAGTAGGGGATGCCGCACGCCGAGAAGGAGGTGAAGTGGCCGCGTTCGAACGCCACGATCTCCAGCTCGTCCGGGCCCCTCAGCCGGCGGGCCTGTGACGCCGCGGACATCCCCGCGGCGTCACCGCCGATCACCACCAGGCGTTCCCTCGCACCGCGCGCATCGCTCATGTTCATGTGAACACGCTACGGGGGCAGGGGATTTCAGGCCCGGCCGAGGGGGTGTCAGTCCTTCCCGTTCCCCTCCGGTGCCTGCCGGGGCGCCGGGGAGGGCGCCGGGGACGGCACCGGCCGGGCCGTCGGCAGCGGGCCGAGGGCGCCCGGCACGGGCGCCGGCTCCGGCCGCCGCGGCAGCCGGGGGCGTACGACCTTCCGCCACAGCAGGACCAGCAGCACCGCCACCGCCGCGAACGGCAGCACCGCGCCGATCGCCACCGCCAGCCAGCGCAGCATCGTCACGAACGCGTCCCAGCCGCCCGCGAGGGCGTCCACGAACCCCGGATCGTCGTCCTTCGCCGCCTCGTCCACCGGCGTCTCGGACAGGGACAGGGTGATGGTGGCCAGGCTCGTACGGTCCTTCAGGGACGCCTGCTGGGCGAGCAGGGCCTCCAGGTCGGCCTGGCGGCTGCTCAGCTCGCCCTCCAGGGTGACCACGTCGCTGAGCTTGTCGGCCCGGTCCATCAGTTCGCGGATGCGGGCCACGCTGGCCCGCTGGGTCGTGATCCGGCTCTCCACGTCGACGACCTGGTCGGTGACGTCCTGCGCCTTCGCGCTGCGTTCGAGGAGCTTGCCCGTGCCCTCCAGATCGGCGAGGACCTCGTCGTACTCCCCGACGGGTACGCGCAGCACCACGCGCGTGTGCTCGTGGCCCTCCTCGTCCCGGTCGGTGGTCTCGTCGCCGATGTAGCCGCCCGCGGTCCCGGTCGTCGTCCGGGCCTCGTCCAGCGCCTTCGGGACGTCCTCGACCTGCACGGTGAGGGAGGCGGTGCGGATGATGTGGTTCGCGGTGGCCGCCGGCGGCGCGGTCGCCTTCGCGCCGTCCGCCGAGCCGCCGGCGGCGCCCTGCTTCGCGTCCTCCTGCGCGGCCTGCCCCTCCGCCGGCGCGGCGGCCTTGTCGGCGACCCCGGACGCGCCGGAGTCGTCGCCCGCGCCGCTGCACCCGCTGACGGCGAGGGCCGCCGCCAGCAGGACCCCGGCCAGGGCGTGGGCGGGTCGTAGGGATCGTCGTGTGCGCATCTGGGGCTCCCCCGGTGTCGTGGTGACTGACGCTCCTTCGACGCCGGAGGGGCGCGGAACGTTGGCGCCGGACGGTCCCGATGCGGTCACGGTAGGGACTCGGCAGGGCCACATGGCCCTGGCGGGAGTGCCGGTGGCGTTTGAGAGGGTGGAGCCATGAGCGGATCACATGCGGGCTCCGGACAGCACATCGTCGTCGTCGGAGCCGGAATCGCCGGGCTGGCCGCCGCCCACCGGCTGCGGGAGCGCGGGGCGCGGGTCACCGTGCTGGAGGCCTCGGACCGGGTCGGCGGCAAACTGCTGCCGGGGGAGATCGCGGGCGCGCGCGTCGACCTCGGCGCCGAGTCGCTGCTGGCCCGCCGCCCCGAGGCGGTGGGTCTCGCCCGCGCGGTGGGCCTCGCCGACCGGCTCCGGCCGCCGGCCACCGCCACCGCCTCGCTGTGGACCCGGGGCGCCCTGCGCCCCATGCCCAAGGGCCACGTCATGGGCGTGCCCGGCACCGCCGAAGCCCTCGCCGGCGTCCTGTCCGACGAGGGACTGGCCCGGATCGGACGCGACGCCGACCTGCCCCGCACCGAGGTCGGCGACGACGTGGCCGTCGGTGAGTACGTGGCGGCGCGCGTCGGCCGCGAGGTCGTCGACCGCCTGGTGGAGCCCCTGCTCGGAGGGGTGTACGCGGGTGACGCGTACCGCATCTCGATGCGCTCGGCGGTCCCGCAGCTCTTCGAGGCGGCCCGGACCCACACCTCCCTCACCGAGGCGGTCCGCGGGATCCAGGCGAAGTCCGCCGCCTCGGCGCGGACCGGTCCCGTCTTCATGGGCATCGCGGGCGGAGTGGGCACCCTCCCGCTCGCGGTCGCCGGCGCGCTGCGGGCGGACGGCGTCGAGATCCTCACCGGCACGCCGGTCACGGAGCTGCGCCGTGAACCGGAGGACGGCTGGCGGGTCGTCGCCGGGGACCGTACCCTGCACGCCGACGGGGTCGTCGTCGCCGTCCCCGCCCCGGCCGCCGCCGGCCTGCTGCGCGCCGAGGCGCCCGGCGCCGCCGCCGAACTCGCCGGCGTCGAGTACGCCTCCATGGCGCTGATCACCCTCGCCTACCGCCGCGCGGAGACCCAGCTGCCCGAGGGCAGCGGATTCCTGGTGCCGCCGGTCGACGGCCGCACCATCAAGGCGTCCACCTTCGCCTCCGCCAAATGGGGCTGGATCGCCGAGGAGAACCCGGACCTGGTCGTCCTGCGCACCTCCGTGGGCCGCCACGGCGAGACGGAGATCCTGCGCCGCGACGACGCCGACCTGGTGGAGGTCTCCCGGCACGACCTGAAGGCCGCCGTCGGCCTGGACGCCGCCCCGGTCGCCACCCGCGTCACCCGCTGGCAGGACGGCCTGCCCCAGTACCCCGTCGGCCACCACGCGCGCGTGGCCCGCGTCCGCGAGCACCTCGCCGGGCTCGCCGGTCTCGCCGTGTGCGGCGCGGCCTACGACGGCGTCGGCGTCCCCGCGTGCATCGCGAGCGCGTACGCCGCCGCCGACCAGCTCCACGGTGACCTGCACGCTGTGCAGGAACTCACCGCCAACCCGGTGCAGAGCCTCCACGGAGGAGCGGGAGAATGAAGGACATGAGTGACGACGCCACCACCCCAGCCCCCGACCGGATCCCGAACAAGGGCAAGCTGGCCAAGGACCTCAACGAGGTCATCCGCTACACCCTCTGGTCCGTCTTCAGGCTGAAGGACGTCCTGCCGGAGGACCGCGCCGGGTACGCCGACGAGGTCCAGGAGCTGTTCGACCAGCTCGCCGCCAAGGACGTCACGATCCGCGGCACCTACGACCTGTCGGGCCTGCGCGCGGACGCCGACCTCATGATCTGGTGGCACGCCGAGACCGCCGACCAGCTCCAGGAGGCGTACAACCTGTTCCGCCGCACCAGGCTGGGCCGCGCCCTCGAGCCGGTCTGGTCGAACATGGCGCTGCACCGGCCCGCCGAGTTCAACCGGTCGCACATCCCGGCGTTCCTCGCCGACGAGACGCCCCGCGACTACGTGAGCGTCTACCCCTTCGTGCGCTCCTACGACTGGTACCTGCTGCCCGACGAGGACCGCCGGCGCATGCTCGCCGACCACGGCAAGATGGCCCGCGGCTACCCCGACGTGCGCGCCAACACGGTCGCCTCGTTCTCCCTGGGCGACTACGAGTGGATCCTCGCCTTCGAGGCCGACGAACTGGACCGGATCGTCGACCTCATGCGCCACCTGCGCGGCTCGGAGGCCCGGATGCACGTCCGCGAGGAGGTCCCGTTCTTCACGGGCCGCCGCAAGGACGTCGCGGAACTGGTCGCGGGCCTGGCCTGATCAGACGGCGGGCCGGTCCTTCCCGGCCCGGTCGCTCGCCGGCTTCGGCTCGGGTTCGGGGTGCGGTGCGCAGGAGGCGCGCCGCCCCGGGACCCGGCCGTCCAGCAGATACGCCTCCAGGTGGCCGTGCACGCAGGCGTTGGCCCCGCCCACGAGGCCGTGGCTGCCTGCGTCCCGCTCGGTCACCAGCGCCGACCCCGCCAGCCGCCGGTGCAGCTCCAGGGCCCCGTCGTACGGGGTGGCCGCGTCCCGCTCCGCCGCCAGGATCAGCGTCGGCGGCAGCTCACCGCTCCCCGCGCGCACGTCCAGCGGCCGCTGCCGGGGCGCCCGCCAGTAGGCGCACGGCAGGTTGGTCCACACATTGCCCCAGGTCTCGAAGGGCGCCCGGCGCGCGAGCCGGGTGTTGTCCCGGTCCCACACCGCCCAGTCCGTGGGCCAGGGCGCGTCGTTGCACTCCACGGCGAGATACACCGCCCGCGTGTTCTCCGCCTCCTCCGCCGCCTCCGGATACTCCTGGGCCTGCTCGACCAGCGGCGCGGGATCGCCCTTCAGATACGCCGACAGCGCCTGCGCGTGGTGCGGCCAGTGGTCGTCGTAGTATCCGGTCCTCAGGAACGCCGCCTGCAACTGCTCGGGCCCGACCTTCCCGCCCGCCGGCTCCTTCGCCAGCCGCGCACGGGCCTTGTCGTAACCGTCCTGCACCTCGCGCGCCGTGTCCCCCAGCCCGTACACGTCGTCGTGCCGGGCGGCCCACGTCCGGAAGTCCGCCCAGCGGTCCTCGAACGCCGCCGACTGGTCGAGGTTGTTGCGGTACCAGATCTGCTCCGGGTCCGGGTTCACCGCCGAGTCGAACACCATCCGCCGTACGTGCGAGGGGAACAGCGTGGCGTACAGCGCCCCGAGGTACGTGCCGTACGACGATCCCAGGAACGTCAGCCGGTTCTCGCCGAGCGCGGCGCGCAGGACGTCCAGGTCACGGGCGTTGTTGAGCGAGTTGTAGTACCGCAGGGAGTCGCCGTTCCGCTCGGCGCACCCCCGCGCGTACGCCTTGGCCCGCGCGACGCGCTCCCGCTTGTGCGCCGCCGTGGGGTGGACGGGCGCCTTCGAGGGGCCCTTGAAGAACGTCCCCGGGTCCGTGCAGGACAGCGGGGCCGAACGGCCCACCCCGCGCGGGGCGTAGCCGACGAGGTCGTACGCCGCCGCGAGGCGCTTCCACTCGGGCAGCGCGCCCATCATCGGGAAGTACATGCCGGTGGCGCCCGGCCCGCCCGGGTTGTGGACCAGGGAGCCCTGCCTGCGCACCTTGCGCCTGCTGTTGCCGGGGTCCTTCCCGGTGGCCGGGGCGCGGCTGACGGTGAGTTCGATCTGCTTCCCGTTCGGGCGGGCGTAGTCGAGCGGGACGCGGACCGTGCCGCACTGGACGGTGCCGGGGAGCTCCTGCTCGGCGGGGCACGCGCCGAAGTCGATGCCCTCGGCCACGGCCCGCGCGACGGCCGTCGCGGTGCCGCGCGGCTCGGCGTCGGCGGGTCTCGCGCCGGCCGGGGCGGCGGCCAGGGTGGTGAGCAGCAAGGACCCGGCGGCCACATGGACGGCGGCGGCGGTTCTCATCGACGAACGATCCCTTCGGTGCACAACGGCGACAAAAGGGATGTTTCGCCTGGAGTTGGCGTGAGGCAAGCACCGCCCGCCGGGGTGTCGGCGTCAATGCCCTTCGTGGGGCCCCCGGTGCGCGAAGGCCGCGCGCAGTTCCGGCTCGTCCACCGCGCGGATGCCGTGCACCGCGACGGACGTGAGACACGTACGGTCGTCACCGGCGCCGCGGGGCAGCGCGCCCAGCAGACGCTGACCGGCCGGGGAGGCCCAGGGCGAGCACGGGCGGACCTCGAACCGCGCGACGGCCAGACAGCCCAGTGTGAAGACCAGCGGCAGCGCGAACCACAGCGCCACCAGATGGCGCGGCATGTCCGACGGCACGGGCATGAGCAGGGCGGCCGTCCCCAGCCCCGCCACGACCGGCACGGCGAGCCGCACCTGCCGCACCGCGTCCGCGACGGTCGTACCGGCGCCGTCGGGCACCGCCAGCCCGGCGCCGACCAGCCGTTCGGCGATCCCGCGCACGGCGTCCGCGGTCGCCGCGGCGGCCCGCACCGGGGCGAGCGGCGACTGCCCCTGAGGCCCTATCGCCCCTATCACCGACCGCTCCATCTCGTCCCGCCCGCGCGGATCGACCACCGTCGCCCAGCCGGTGTGCGCGAGCAGCAGCCGCCGCTGACGGGCCATCGCGACGAGCGTGACGTCGGCGACCCGGCCGGGGCCACCGGACAGGAACGCGGCCTCGTACAGCGTCAGATCGCGTCCCGTCCCCGCGTCGGAGCCGGTCACGGCGGCGCCGCGCACGGCGGCCAGACACAGCCGCAGGCACGTCACACCGGCGACGGCCCAGGCCAGGAGCAGAAGAGGGACCCAGAACATGAGTCGTTTGTAAGCGCGCGGTCGCGACAGCACCATGCCTTGTTCACGATCCGGGACGGAGCGTTGTCGGTATGTGACGTTCCGCTTGGATTGTCGGGCGTCGGCGGTCAGCGCCGCAGCAACACCCGCCGGGTGGCCCGCGCCAGCCGCACCGCCGGCCTGCGCGAACGCGGCTTCGAGCCCGACCGTTCCAGCCACCACTCCCGCAACGCGCGCCGCGCCGACGTGTCCTCGGGCCGTCCGGCCAGCACATGTTCGGCGAAGTCCAGCGCGTCCCGCCGGTAGCCGCCGGTCATCGGCCGCGTCTGCGCGTACGCGAGGAAGGCGGCCCGGTATCCGTCCCCGAGGATCACCGGCAGCTCGGGCGCGACCTTGGCGACGACATCGGCCCGCTTGGCGGCGAGCGCCCGCGCCTGCACCCCCATCCGCGCCCGGTCGAACCCCTCCGGTACGGGCGTACCGGCGACCAGTGCGGACAGCACCGCGGTCTGCGCGAGCGCGAGCCGCTCCCGGGCGGCCTCGAGGGAGCCCTGCCGCGGCTCGGGCCGGACCCCCACGACCGCCGCCGGGTTCGCGTCCCGGCGCTCCGCCCCCTCCTCGACCGCCCGCCGGATCGCGCCCAACTCCCGCTCCATCTCCTCCGCTTCCGGGAAGTTCTCGTCCCGCTCCAGCAGTACGCCGGGAGGGGAGACCCGGGAGGCGAGGTCGGTGAGCACGTCCAGCACGGGCCGCGGGACGGGGTGGGCGTGGCTGTCGTGCCACACGCCGTCCCGCTCGAACCCGCCCGCGACATGGACGTACGCGATGGCCTCCAGGGGCAGTTCGGCGAGCGCCTCGGCCGGGTCCTCGCCCCGGTTGACGTGGTTGGTGTGCAGGTTGGCGACGTCGATGAGGAGCCGTACGCCGGTCCGGTCGGCCAGTTCGTACAGGAACTGCCCCTCGGTCATCTCCTCGCCGGGCCAGGAGATCAGCGCGGCGATGTTCTCCACGGCGAGCGGCACGGGCAGCGCGTCCTGCGCGATACGGACGTTCTCGCACAGCACGTCGAGGGCGTCACGGGTGCGCGGTACGGGCAGCAGGTGCCCGGCCTCGATCGGCGACGAGGCGGTCAGCGCCCCGCCCGCCCGGACGAACGCGATGTGCTCGGTGACGAGCGGTGACCCGAGCGCCCCGGCCCGCTCGGCGAGGGCGGCCAGCCGTCCCTCGTCGGGCCGCTCGGCCCCGCCGAGACCCAGCGAGACCCCGTGCGGTACGACGGTCACCCCCCGCTCACGCAACCGCGTCAGCGACTCGGGCAGATGCCCGGGACACACGTTCTCGGCCACGACCTCGACCCAGTCGATCCCCGGCATGTGCTCGACGGCCTCCGCGATCTCCGGCCGCCACCCGATCCCCGTCCCCAGTCGCACCATCGTCCCCTCCTCCACCGGCATGTCCGGCCCCCCGTAGGTGAGAGGGATATGACCTCCCGGCACATCCCCGAACCGCGTCCGGTCCACCTTCAGAGGAACATTTGAGGTTAGGGGCGCGCCGGCCGGGCGAAGCCGGCGAGCGTACGGAAGTCGTCCTCCCGGAGCCCGATCCGCGGATCGACGTGGTGCAGCAGCCCGGCTCCGGGGTGGTGGGCGGCCACATACTCCTGGTCGAGTTCGCTCTGCTCGTCGTCCACCCAGGCGAAGGGCCGTCCGCCGGCGTGTTCCACCAGCGGGCCGGTCTTCCAGTGCACCCCGTCGGGCCGCTCCCGGAACAGGGCGTCACCGAAGTCGACGAAGGGAAGCCCGGGCAGCCCGAGCCGGGGACCTATCCACCGGTTGGCGTCCCCCATCCAGGTCGTGGCCCAGCACAGCTCGTACCCGAGCCGCAGGAGAGCCGGCCCGTGCTCCGGATTGAGCCACACACGCAACGGCCGCCGTCGGGACGACAACGGCCCTCGCTCCACCGGCACCCTGAGCGTGATGTACCCGGCGGGGCGTCTCTCCGGTCGGGCCGCGTAGGGATTGAGAGGTCCGTCCACGTCGAGAAAGAGCAGCGGTCGGTTCACGGTGCCTCCCTGGTCATCCGCTTATGATCGCCTACGACCGGGGGAGGGGAGGCATGGACGGGAGAGAACGAGGTCCCGGGGCTTCGCGTTCCGTGCTCCGGCACCTCGGGGCCATGCATCTGAGCGGAGCCGTACTCCTGCTCACGTTCCTGGTCCCGCCGTACTGGATGTCGGCCGCCGCCTACGCCACGCCGCCCGGCGATCCCGGCGCGGACGCCCCCTTCCTCCTCCTCGTCACCGTCCCGTCGGCCTGTGCGGGTTTCCACGTGGCGGTGCAGATCCCGGCCGGGCTCCTGGGCGCCTGGCTGGGCAGACGGCGCACGACACCGGTCAAGTACGGGAGCGCGGTCGCGGTGGCCGGCGTGCTGAGCCTGCTTCTCCTCCGGGCGGCGGGATGGAACTCCGTGCGGGACGTCGTGCCCGTGTGGGCCGACGCCATGGTCCGTGGGGCGCTCGGTCTGGCCGGGTACATGTGGGTTGTACGGGCGAGGCCCGGTTCTCAGCCGGCTCGACCGAGCGCGATGACGCGGGAGCCGGGAGCGAAGTCGGTGAAGGACTGTTCCCAGGTCTCGCCGGGCCAGTGGTAGGTCACGCGGCCCTCGGTGGGCCGGTAGTGGGCGGTGTAGACCGTCCCCAGCCCCTCGTCGTACGCGTACTGGTACAGCGGCGGCTCCAGCATCGCCGCCACGTCCGTTCCCGCCGCCCGGACGGTGTTCAGCCGCTCCCGGGTCCGGGAGAACCGCTCCTGGTCGTCCGGCACCGGCAGGTGCTGGTGGTTGGCGGCGCAGGCGTCCGGTGCCTCGGTCAGCGGGATGTCCGGTCCCACGAACACCGTCACGGACTTCTCGGAGTCGACGAGGGTGACGTTCTGCGGGACGGCGATCGGTATGGACCGCAGTTTGCCGACCGCCTCGTCGACGGTGTCGCACGTCTCCAGCAGGTAGCGCAGCACGATGAGGACGGCGAAGCCGGGGCCGTGGACGTACCGGCCGCCGAAGGTGAGCGAGACCGCGAGCCCGGCGTCGTTCATCCCGTCCAGCAGGCCCCAGGCCGCGTCCTGCATTCCGATGACCGGGCGGAGGAAGTGCGAGGAGACGATGGTGCCTTCGCACTCGTCGGGGGCGAAGTCGTAGTTGCGCAGCAGGGTGCCGCTCGCGCCGATCTGGGTGCAGCCGGAGAAGAACGGCCGCAGGGCGGCGAGGGTGAGGAAGGTCTCCGCGCCCGGCCGGTCGAGCCGGCGGGCGAGCCGCTCCAGGACCGGGACCAGCTCCGGCATGTGTGTCCCGAACAGCTTCCGGGCACGTTCCGAGCCCTCCGCCGTCCGGCTCTCCTCGGTCATCCACCCCTCCGCACGCGGCCACATGGCCTGTACGTGGCCGGCCCAGCGGCCGTCGCCGCCGTCGCCGATGTCGATGGCACGGAAGGTCTTCCGCAGCGGGCTCATTCCGGTCGCTCCCTTACGTGCCTCGGGTGAAGTAGGGGCAACCTACTTGATTTCACGGGCAGTTCCCTGCTCCGTATCGCCGACGCCACCCAAACCTCGTCCGTCCGTTCGACTCTGTGCCTCGACCGAACCCGCCGGGTGGTTCGGCGTGTGCCAGGATGCGGTGAACTGGCGTTCGGGGGATGTGTTCAGCGGGGGACGGCATGGAACAAGGGGAGCGGGCGGTGCCCGGACCGGTGGTCGCCGCCGGGGTCGTCGGGGCGCTGGCCGTCGCCGCCTTCGTGCTGCGGCCCGCCGAAGGGCTGCTGCACCCCGGCAAGGGTCCGCTCGGCCAATGGGGCTTCGTCGCGATCGGGGCGTCCGTCGCCTGGACGGCCGGAGCCATGCTGGCCGTCGACCGCCTTCGCCACCGGATCGGCGCCGGCCGCACCGTGCTGCCACCGGGCGAGGAGCGGCTGCGGGAGGCCGCCGTGCCGCTGTTGTTCACCGGGGCGGGCGTCATCGGCGTCCTGGCCCTGGTCCTGCACCGGTTCGACGACGACAGCACACCGCCCGGCACCACCTCACCGGAACCCCCGCCGCCACCCTCCCCGCCACCGGGCCTCAACAAGCCACTTCCCGAAGGGAGTTCGGGAAACGGCCTGTCCCTGCCGCTGTCCCTCCTGCTCGGTCTGCTGGCCGCGGTCGTCGTCGTGGTCGTCGCGGTGGCCGTCGTACGGCGACTGCGACGGCACGGACTGACGGTGCCGCAGCGCCCCGGCCCCGCGGGCGCCCCGGCGGAGGACGACGACGCGAGTCTGCTCCTGTCCGCCGTGCACTCGGGCCGCCGCGCTCTGGCCGGCACCGGTGACGCCCGGGCGGCCGTCATCGCCTGTTACGCCGCGATGGAGGACGCCCTCGCCGCGTCCGGCGTGCAGCGGCGTGCCTCCGACAGCCCCTCCGACCTGCTCACCCGCGCCGCCGGCGCCGGCCTCGCCCCGACTCCGGCCGCACCGCGTCTCACCGCGCTGTTCCGCGAGGCCCGTTACTCCTCGCACCCGATGGACGGCTCGCACCGTGAGGCCGCGGCCGACGCGCTGGAGGAGATCGCCTCGCTGCTCCAGGGCCGGGAGGCCGGACGGTGAGCCGGGCCGTGGAGAGGACTTCGGGACGGGACACGCTCACCCTGCGCCGGCTCGGGCTGCTCGGCGGCGCGGTCGCCGGCTCCGGTGTCCTGCTCGTCCTGCTCCTCGACGGACTCCAGGCGGCCGGCGCCGTCGTGGCCGTGCTCGTCGTCACCGCGCTGCTCGTCGCCCGGTACGTCGCCGGGGCGGGCGCCTTCGACTCCGGACGGCGGGACGAGGTACGGCTGTTGCGGACACGGGCGCCGGGCATGGGCGAGTGGCGACGGAACGTGGGGACCGCCACGGGACCCGACGGCGCCCTCTACTACCGCGCGGTGCTCCGGCCCGAACTGCGCCGCCTGTACACCGCCGTGCTCGCCGAGCACCACCATGTCTCGCTCGACCACCAGCCCCGGCGTGCCGCCGAGCTGATCGGACCCGAGCTGTGGCCGTGGCTGGGGCACGAGCCGCCCCGGACCGGGCCCGACGGCGACGTTCCCCTGGACGTGCTGTGCCGTCTCGTCGACCGGCTCGAGGCACTCGGCGCACCCCGCACACGCAACCCCCCGTACTCGTAAGGAAGAAACCACGTGACGAGTTCCTCCACGCATCGGCCCCGCACCGCCGGGGAGGTCGGCGAGCAGGCCGGTGCCGTACTGCGCGAGATCGGCCGTGCCGTCGTCGGCAAGTCGGACGCCCTCGAACTGGTGATGCTGGCCGTGCTGGCCGGCGGGCACGTCCTCGTCGAGGACCTGCCGGGGCTCGGCAAGACGCTCCTCGCGCGGTCCTTCGCCACCACGCTCGGCCTGGACTTCCGCCGGATCCAGTTCACGCCCGACCTGCTGCCGTCGGACGTCACCGGAACGCCGCTGTACGACCGGCGCACCGGCGAGATGGTGTTCCGCCCCGGCCCGGTCTTCACGCACCTCCTGCTCGCCGACGAGATCAACCGGACGCCGCCCAAGACACAGGCCGCGCTGCTGGAGGCGATGGCCGAGTCGCAGGTGACCGTGGACGGCGAGACCCGGCCGCTCGCCGACCCGTTCCTGGTGATCGCGACCGCCAACCCGGTGGAGTACGAGGGCACCTACTCCCTGCCCGAGGCCCAGCTCGACCGGTTCCAGCTGCGCGTGCGGATGGGGTACCTGGCCGCCTCGGAGGAGCTGGCGATGCTGCGGGCCCGGATCGACCGGGCCGCACCCGAGGCCGCGCTCGACACGCTCGCGGGACCGGACGACGTCGTGGCGTGGCGGGCCGTCGTGGAGCGCGTGGAGATCGACGACGACCTGCTGGAGTACGCCGTCGCACTCGTCGGCGCGACCCGCGACCACCCACAGATCAGCATCGGCGCCTCGCCGCGCGGCGGACTCGCCCTGGCGCAGCTCGCGCGCGCACGCGCCGTGCTGGACGGCCGGGACTACGTCGTCCCGGAGGACGTCAAGGGACTCGCGGTGCCCGCGCTGGCCCACCGGGTGTCGCTGCGGCCGGAGTTGTGGGTGCGCGAGATGTCCACGGACGACGTGCTGCGGGAGATCGTCGACAGCGTCGGCACGCCGTCCACGCGGCGTACGGCCGCCCTGCCGTCGTGACCCCGTCCGCACCCGCGCCGCGGCCGGGCGCCGCGGTGGTCCGCGCCCTGGAGGGGCGCAGCGGTCCGGCGCAGCCACCGCCCCCGCCGCCCGGCGGACCGCGTCCCGGCGAGCGGACACTGCGCCTGCTGACCGTCGCCGTCGTCGCGCTGTCCGCCGCCCTGCTCACGGGCCGGGCGTGGCTGCTCGCGCTCGCGGCGGTGCCGCTGGTACTGCTCGCGCTCGCGCTGCCGCGTACGTACGCCCGTCGCATCGAGACATCGGCCACCGTCGAACCGAAACGCTGCTTCGAGGGCGACACCGTCACCCTCCGCATCGCGGTGGCTCACGACGGCGGCGCCGTCCGCCTCGACCCCGGCGTCACGCTCGGCCCGGGCCTGCGGCTCGACGAGGTCGTCGTCGGCCCGTCCACGGTGACGCTGCGCCACACCGCGCTGCGCTGGGGACGCTGGTCGCTCGGCCCGGTGGACCTCGACGTGTACGACGCCGGGGGCACCGTGCGCCGCACCGTGCGGGTCGAGGCGGCCGAGGTGTCCGTGTTCCCGCACGCCGCGCAGGCCCGGTTCACCCCGATCCCGGTGCGGCTGCCGCAGCGACTCGGCGAGCACGCCTCCCCGCAGGCCGGGGAGGGCGTCGAGGTCATCGGGGTGGGACCGTGGGTGCCCGGGGAACGGCAGCGGCGCATCCACTGGCCGTCGACGACCCGGCGCGGGGCCGTGCAACTGCACCGGTTCGCGGCCGAGCGGGCCGCCGACACGGTGATGCTGCTCGACGCGTTCGGGGACGTCGTCGACCCGGTGACCGGGGTGTCGTCCCTGGACGAGACGGTGCGGGCCGCCACCGGGCTCGCCCGCGCCTATCTGCGCACCCACGACCGGGTGGGGGTCGTCTCGACCGGGGGCACCACGCGGTGGCTGGCGCCGGGGACCGGGGACGCGGCGTTCTACCGCATCGTCGAAAGCGTCCTGGACGTCCGCAGGGACCGGCGGTTCGACGGACCCGGGCTCGAGCGGGTGCCGCCGCCCGCGCTGCCGCAGGGGGCCCTGGTGTACGTGTTCACTCCGCTGAGCGACGCACGGGTGCTGAAGGTGCTGCGGGATCTTCAGGGGCGGGGGCGCCGGCCGGTCGTCGTGGAGATCCCCAGCGGGGATCCGCACGTCGAACCCGGCGACGCGGCGGGCGAGTTGGGGCTGCGGTTGTGGCACGCGGACCGGGACGCGATGCGGTTCGCCCTGCGGGACAGCGGGGTGCCGGTGCTGCGGCACGTCGCGGGCGAGTCGTTGGACCTGGCGTTGGCGCCGTTGCTGTCGGGGCGGATCGGGGGACGGGGGTGAGCGCGATGACGGCGCCGGACGCGCGGGTGGCCTTCCGGGAGTACGCGCGGTACTGGGCCGGGACCGTGCCGGTGCGGGTGCTCGGGGTGGCGGCCGTCGTGATGGCGTGGCGGCCGTGGGTGACGGTGGGCGGGGCGCGCGAGGCGGTGCTGTTCGGATGCGCGGTCGCCTTCGCGGTGTGGGCGGCACCGGCGGTGGACCGGCGGCCGTCGCTGGAGTCGGTGCGCTGGACCCACGTTCTGCTGCGGCACCGGACGACCGTGCTGGCGAGCGGTGTCGTGGTGATCGCGGCGTCCGGGGACCCGGCGTGGTGGGAGGCGGCCGGTGTGGTGGTGCTGTCGGTCGCGTACCTGGTGACGAGTGAGACCTGGCCGTGGAGAGGGGGGCGCGGAACCGCGCGGGTGTGGGGAGAAGCCGCCGCGGCGTGTGCGGGAGCCGGGGTCGTGGCGGCCGCCGCGGTGGTTCCGGTGTCCGGGCCGGCGTCCGGGGTGGGAAGGGTGATCGCGGCCGGTGTGGTGGTGGGGATGCTGGTGGCCGGTGGTGGAGTGATGGGGGCCCGGTGGTGGGGTGGGAGAGGGTAGGCGAGGCCGGGGCGGGTGCGCGGTTTCGTCCACGGGGTTCGCCACAGCCCGGGACGCGCCTCCCGACCGCTGCCGCACGGAGCGGTACGGCCGGGCTCCCCGGTCCGCGGCGGCGAAGGCCGGGGATGCCGGACCGGTCGGACGGCGGGGTCCTGCGCGTGCGCGCTGACACCTCGGTGTGACAGGCCGGCCCCGCTCACCCCCCACCGTGTCACCGCAGGGCCGGATGGTCCGCCACCACCGTGCACGAGCCCGGGGCGATCTCCGTGAAGCCCGCGTCGCGGACCGTGGGGAGGCCGCCGGCCGTCAGGGCGGGCCAGTGGGCGGGGTCGGCGGTGCGGACGGCGAGGGGGAAGCCGGTGGCCTGCCAGGCGGCGCGGGCCTCGTCCGGGAGTTCCCACCAGGCCAGTTGGGCGGCGTGGCCCGCCTGGGCCATGGCCTTGCCGGCCGACATGCCGAGGGTGGGGTTCAGCCAGAGGACGGGGGCCGCCGGGTCCGCCGGGGACACGGGGTCGGGGTCGTCGAGGTCGGTGCCGGAGACCTGGAGGCGGGCCAGGTCCTTGGGCCAGCCGTCCAGGGGGACGGGCGGGAAGACGCGGACCTCCGCCGACTTGCCGGTGACCGTGATCCCCGGGAGGGCCTCCGCGCGGCGCCACTCCGCGCCGCGTGCCCGGCGCACCACCTTGCGGATGCGGGCGTCCTGCCAGTCGCGCACCGCCCGCGCCCACTCGCCCTCGCCGACCGAGCGCTCGTCGGTCAGCATCACCAGCACCGCGCGGGCCGCCGTCTCCAGGGCGTCCGTACGGGCCGGGGGCGCCGCCCGCTCGATGCGGACCACCAGGGGCAGGACGAACTGGGGTGCCTCGTCGCGGGCGCCCGGGTCGGGGCGGAAGGGGCTGTCGGCGGCAGGGGTCCGGTTATCGCTCACGGGGCCAGTGTGCCAACCCGTGCGGGAGTGCCGTCAGCCCGAGCAGGACGTGCGTTCCGCCTCGCGCCATTCGCAGACCGGGCACAGCGTGATGCCCTTGTACGACTCCGGGTACTCCGTCGGCTCCTGGCACAGCACGCACGCCGCGTACGGCGGGCCGTCGGCCCTGGGCGGCCGGGTGACGTCGATCAGGCAGTAGTCGTTGTCGGTGTCGCTCATGACTCCAGCGTAGGGACTCCGGCGCGGGGGGGGGGGCTCCGGCGCGGGGCGGTTCAGCCCCGGCCGTTCGCCGCCGCGATCAGTTCGGAGACCTTCACGAAGCGGTAACCCCGGCGGCGCAGCTCCGGGACGATGCTCCGTACCGCCCGTTCCGTCGTCGGGGCCGCGCTGCGGGTGCAGTGCAGGACGACCACCGAGCCGGGGCGTACGCCCTCCAGGACCTGCCGGGCCACCGCCTCCGCGTCCGTGGCGAACGCGTCGCCGCCGACCACGTCCCACTGCACGGCCGTCACCCCGGCCGGGGTCAGCGCCTTGAGCGCCGCACGGTCGTAGCAGCCGCCGGGGAAGCGGAAGTACGGCTTCGGATCGGGCACGCCCACCTTCCGGAACGCCGCGTACGCCCGTTCCACGTCCGTCCGCATCCGGCCGGCGGAGACGGCCGGCAGGCCGTAGCAGTCACCGGTGAACGCGTAGTGGCTGTAGGAGTGGTTGGCGACCTCGAAGAGCGGGTCCCGGCCGATGGAGCGGGCCTGGTCCGGGTACTCCTCGGCCCAGCGGCCCGTCATGAACACCGTGGCCGGCACCTTCAGCGCGCGCAGGGCGGCGATGAGCCGAGGGTGGTCGAAGTGCTCGCCCGCCGCGGCCCTCGGGCCCTGGTCGGCGGTCATGTCGGCGTCGAAGGTGAGGGCGACCGTCCGGTCGCCGGCGCGCGGGCCGTTGCGGAAGACCGGGGTCAGGCCGGACGGGCCCGGGGCGAGCGTGGGAGGGGCCGAGGGGGACGAGGGTGCGGAGGGCGCGGGTCGGGGTGCCTGCTGCTGGGCGGGGCGGGTGGTGGCGCAGGCGGCGAGCGCGGTGGCCAGGACGCATACGGCGGCTGCTCGACGTACGAGAGTGATCACCGTATGACAATATGAGCGGCTTTATGGCATTCCTCTTGTCGTCCCGGAAAGTCCGCCCGGTGTCACCCGGTTGGGCGCGGCACGCTCCCCGCGTTCCCGCGGGCAGCCGTGCCTCCCACAGTGCCTCAAGGGCCTGGGAGGTGCCCCTGGCGGCACGGGTGGGCCGGGGGTGCCCCTCCGGGGGAGGCACCCCGCAAGCGCCGGGCTGCGCGACACTCCCCGTCCCGCACCGACGCCCCTCAGATGTCGCGCCGCTCCAGCGGCCGCGTCGCCGGGCCCTGGACGACCTTGCCGTCGGTGTCGAAGCGGGAGCCGTGGCAGGGGCACTCCCAGGCGCGTTCGGCGGCGTTGAAGTCCACCAGGCAGCCCATGTGGGTACAGCGGGCGGAGACGGCGTGCAGGGCGCCGTCGTCGTCGCGGTAGACCGCGAGCCGGCCGCCCTCCGTGCGGACCACGGCGCCCTCGCCCGGCGGCAGCGCCTCCGCCGGCGGGGCCGGGCGCAGCCGGTCACCGACGAAGTGCCGGGCCACCTGCGCCTGGTGCTTGAGGAAGGACGGCGCCTCACGTACCGCGGAGGCCAGCCGGCGCGGGTCGTACAGCCCGCTCCATGCGCACTCCCGGCCGGTGATCTGCGCGGTGAGCAGCAGGCCCGCCATCATGCCGCCGCTCATGCCCCAGCCGCCGAAACCGGTGGCGACGTAGGTGTGCCGGGCGCCCGGGTGCAGCGGGCCGACCAGCGGCACGGTGTCGGTGGGATCGTTGTCCTGCGTGGCCCAGGAGTGGGTGAGCTCCACGTCGGGGAAGTGCGTGCGGGCCCACGCGGAGAGACGGTCGAAGAGGGCCCGCGTGTCGCCCGTGCCCGGCGTGAAGTGCTCACCGGTGACCACCAGGAGGCGGCGGGTGCCGTCCTCGCCGTAGGGGGCCGTGCGCACCGAGCGGGTGTTCTCCTCCGGGGTGATGTACATCCCGCCCGGATCCCGGCCGGCCGGGAGCGGCCCGGCGACGACCAGTTCGCGGCGCGGGGAGAGGCGGGTGAACAGCAGCGCCCGGTCGAAGACCGGGTAGTGGGTGGCGACCACGACGTCCCGGGCCGTCACCGTCGCCCCGGCCGCCGTCGACAGACGGCACGGCGTGCCCTCCTCCAGGCCGAGGACGGTGGTGTCCTCGTGGATGCGCCCGCCGTGCGCGACGATGTCGTCCGCGAGGGCCAGCAGGTACTTGCGCGGATGGAACTGCACCTGGTCCGTCACCTCGACGGCGCCCGCCACCGGGAACGGCAGACCGGTCTCCGTCACGAAGGAGGCCGGCAGGCCCGCCTCCCGCGCCGCCCCGGCCTCCGCGCGCAGCTCCTCCACCCGGTCCGCGTCACGGACGTAGGTGTACGCGCTGCGGCGCTCCCACTCGCAGTCGACGCCGAGCTCCTCCACGACCCGGGCGGTGTGCTCGATCGCCTCGGACTGCGAACGGGCGTACAGCCGCGCGCCCTCGCTGCCCCGGGTGCGGCGCAGCTTGTCGTAGACCAGCGTGTGCAGGGCGGTGACCTTGGCCGTGGTGTGTCCGGTGACGCCGGCCGCGACCCGTCCGGCCTCCAGCACCGCGACGCTCTTCCCGGCCCGCGCCAGCTCCCGGGCGGTGCACAGGCCGGCGATGCCCGCGCCGATCACGGCCACGTCGACATCGAGGTCCCCGGCCAGTGCGGGGTGCCGGCCGCCCGGTGCGGTCTGGAGCCAGTACGAGCCGCCTGCCTGCTGCATCTCCGTCATGCGGCGCCGGGTACCCCGGTCCGGACGGTTCACCGTGCGGGCGCTCCTCTTGCGGGGCGACCGGGACGGGACTAACGTACAACCAAATGGTTGTAGATGGGATCGACAGGACCGGCGGGACCGACGAAACCGTGGACCGGCTGTTCCACGCCCTGGCCGACGCGACGCGGCGCGACATACTCCGTCGCTGTGTCCTGGGTGAGCTGTCCGTGTCACGTCTGGCCGCGGCATACCCGATGAGCTTCGCCGCGGTGCAGAAACACGTCACGGTGCTGGAGCGGGCCGGTCTGGTCACCAAGGAGCGACGCGGACGGGAGCGGCTCGTGCGCACCGATCCCGATGCGGTGGGCCGGGCGCGGCGGGCCCTGGACGAACTGGAGACGGCCTGGCGGGCGCGGGTGGACCGGATGACCGGTCTGCTGACGGAGGGCGCCGGGACCGGTGCCTCCGGAGCCCCGGCCCACGACGAGGACACGGACGAGAACACGACGGAAGGACCGGACAGATGACTGTCACCAGCGTGGACAAGGACGTCGACCGTCTGACGCTCACCCTCACCGCCGACTTCACCGCTTCCGTGGAGCGGGTGTGGCGGCTGTGGGCCGACCCGCGGCTGCTGGAGCGCTGGTGGGGCCCGCCGAGCTACCCGGCGACCTTCGAGGAGTACGACCTGACGCCCGGAGGCGGCATGAAGTACTGGATGACCGGCCCGGAGGGCGAGAAGTACGGCGGCTGGTGGCGGGTCTCCTCGGTCACGCCGCCGACCGCCCTCGAGTTCACCGACGGCTTCTCCGACCAGGAGGGCAAGCCGAACCCCGAGATGCCGACCACCTCGGTACGGATGACGCTCACCGCGCTCGAGGGCGGCACCCGGATGGAACTGCGGTCCGTCTTCGACACCCGCGAGCAGATGGAGCAGCTCGCCGAGATGGGCATGGTGGAGGGGATGAGCCAGGCCGTCGGCCAGATGGATGCCGTTCTCGCGGGCTGAACCCCGCGCCGGGGCGGAGAGGTGAACCACTTTCCGCCCCGGTCGTCATGTGGGACTGTCCCGCACCAGGCTGGCCAAGTCCGTGCACGACGCCGGGTGGGCATCGTTCACCAGCATGCTGGAATACAAAGCGCAACGGTACGGCCGCACCTTCGTGAAGGTGGGACGGTTCGAGCCCACCAGCCAGGTGTGCTCCACCCGCGGGCACCGCGACGGCCCCAAACCCCTCAACGTACGGGAATGGACCTGCAGCGCCTGCGGCACCGTCCACGACCGGGACCACAACGCCGCGATCAACGTCAAGACGGCCGCCGGACTGGCGGTATCGGCCTGCGGAGCGCCGGTAAGACCAGGAGCGATCCCGGCACAGCGCGAAGAAACGGGAAGCCATGGAAGCCCGCCCGACACCCGTGCCGCGTAGCGGCACAGTACCGGGCGAGCAGGCCAGAATCCCCCTCCTTCAGGAGGGAGAGCAAGTCAACCGCGCCACGGGCCCGTCACGGCGAACGTCGTGCCGGGCGTGTAGCAGTTGACGTACATCGTGCGGCCGTCCGGGGAGAAGGTGACTCCGGCGAACTCGCCCCACTCCGGTTCCTCGGCCGTCCCGATGTTCTGACGTCCGCGCGCCATCGCGTAGACCTCGCCCCGCCGTGTGACGCCGTAGACGTGCTGGGCGCCTCCGCCGTCCTCGCACACCATCAGGCCGCCGCTGGGCGCGAGGCAGATGTTGTCCGGCGACTCGCCGGGCAGCTGGACGTCGGTGTCCGGGCCGAAGACGATCACCAGGGTGAGGCGGCGCCGGTCCGGGTCGTAGCGCCAGATCTGGCCGTAGTGGTCGGCCGCCGAACCCTCGGCGCTGCGGGCGAAGGACGAGACGAAGTAGACCGAGCGTCCGCCCCAGTAGCAGCCCTCCAGCTTCTGCGCGTGGGTGATGCCCCTCGGGCCGAAGTCCTGGTGACGGATGGGCGTCCGGGTGGCCTGCGGATCCGGTACGTCCACCCACTCGATGCCGTCGAAGCGGGCACCGATGTCCTGGATCGAGGACAGGTCGGGCACCCCGGGCACCCGCATCGCCTGGAGCCGGCCGCCCGCGCGCAGCGAACCGGTGCCGCCGAGGGGTTTCTCCGGCAGGAAGCGGTAGAAGAGGCCGAAGGGCCGTTCGAAGGCGTCCTCGGTCTCGTAGACCACGCCCCGCTTCGGGTCCACGGCGATCGCCTCGTGCTGGAAGCGGCCCATCGCGGTCAGCGGTACGGCGCCCGTGCGGCGCGGGTCGGCGCCGTCGACCTCGAAGATGTAGCCGTGGTCCTTGGTGTAGCCGTTGGTGCCGGCCTTGTCCTCGGTCTCCTCGCAGGTCAGCCAGGTGTCCCAGGGGGTCGGTCCGCCCGCGCAGTTCACCGCCGTACCGGCGATCGCGACCCGTTCCGACAGCACCCGGCCGTGGTGGTCCAGGGTGAGCGCCGTACAGCCGCCCTTGCCCTCCGGGTCGTAGGTCAGGCCGTCGATCACCGGGACGGGGACTCTGCCGCTCGCGCGGTTCTCGTGGTTGCGGACCAGGTGGGTACGGCCGTGGCGGCCGGCGAAGGCGGCCATGCCGTCGTGGTTGGAGGGGACCGGGCCCTCGCCGGAGCGCAGCGGGTCGCCCTCGCGGGAGAGGACCTCGTAGCGGAAGCCCTTCGGCAGGTCGAGCAGTCCGTCGGGGTCGGGGACCAGGGGGCCGTAGCCGCTGTGGCCGAGGTTCCGGGCGGCGGCGGTGCCGGTGAAGAGTTCGGAGAGGGCGCCGGTGAAGGCGATGCCGATGCCGAGGGCGCCGGAACGGGCGAGCACCTGACGTCGTGTCGTGGGGGAGCCGGTCGTGGACCCGGTGGTGGACCCGGTTTCTGACATGGGGAAACCTTCCTGCTGGCGGACAGGAACTGTGACCCAGCCGTGTCTATCACCTGGTGCGGGTCACGGGAACCACGCGCGTAGCTCGTGTCACGGCTCGGGGCGCGGACCGTCGGGCTCCGGGCGGGCCTCCGCCATGTGATCCGGTGCGGGCTGCTGGGCGCGTTCGAGGAAGCGGAGGAGTTCGACGGGGAAGGGCAGGACGAGGGTGGAGTTCTTCTCGGCGGCGACGGCGACGATGGTCTGCAGCAGGCGGAGCTGGAGGGCGGAGGGGGTCTCCGACATCTCCTGGGCCGCCTCGGCGAGTTTCTTGGACGCCTGGAGTTCGGCGTCGGCGTTGATGACGCGGGCCCGGCGTTCGCGGTCGGCCTCGGCCTGGCGGGCCATGGACCGCTTCATCGTGTCGGGCAGGGACACGTCCTTGATCTCGACGCGGTCGATCTGCACGCCCCAGCCGATCGCGGGGCTGTCGATCATCAGCTCCAGGCCCTGGTTCAGTTTCTCGCGGTTGGACAGCAGGTCGTCGAGGTCGCTCTTGCCGATGATCGACCGCAGTGAGGTCTGGGCCATCTGGGAGACGGCGAAGCGGTAGTCCTCGACGTTGATGACGGCCGCCGCCGCGTCGACGACCTTGAAGTAGACGACCGCGTCGACCCGGACGGTGACGTTGTCGCGGGTGATGCCCTCCTGGGCGGGGATCGGCATCGTGACGATCTGCAGGTTGACCTTGCGCAGGTGGTCCACGCCGGGGACGACGAGGGTGAAGCCGGGTGGGCGTGTGGTGCCGCGCAGGCGGCCGAGGCGGAAGACGACTCCGCGTTCGTACTGTTTGACGACTCGGGCTGCTGCGAGGAGGTAGGCGGCGGTGGCTGCGGCGGTGCCGGCGGCCGCGGTGAGCAGTTCCTCGACCATGGTGACCTCCCGTTCAGAGGTCTGTGTGCTTGTGGCTGCATTCGCAACGATATGCCCGGTGGTCGGTGCGGGGCCATGCCGGGGGCCCGGGGGCTGGGCGGCGGGGTTTTTCGCCCCCGCCGCCCCTTCCCTTCCCGTCCCCGGGGGCTTCGCCCCCGGACCCCCGTTCGCGCCCACGCGGCGGAGCCGCATGTCGGCACGGCCCCGCGCCCCTAGAGGATCGTGACCGGCGTTTCCGTGAGTTTCACCGGGGGTGTGCCCGGGGTGCTGTGGCGTTCGGACCAGTTCTTCAGGGCCGTGTGGCAGGCGTGGTCCACGTGGTGGAGGGCGGTGAGGTCCAGTTCGACGGGGCGGTCCTGGGGGAGGGACTCCAGGGTGTCCAGGATCTTCGGGAGGCGCAGGAAGGTCGCGTTGCCCGACAGGTGCACCTGGATGGGGCCCGCGCCCTTGTCCACGACCTCCAGCTTCGCCTGCGAGGCCTCCCAGGCCGTCTTGGCGACCGACAGGGCCAGACCGATCAGCACACCCTCGAACATGTTCACCGTGACGATCGACACGGCGGTGACCACCAGGATCAGCGCCTCGCCCCGGTGACCCCGCCAGAGTGCGACCAGGGCGCGGAACGGGATCAGCTTCCAGCCGGCGTGGACCAGGATGCCGGCCAGCGCGGGCAGCGGGATCAGCGCCAGCGCGGACGGCAGCAGCGCGGCGAACAGCAGCAGCCATACGCCGTGCAGCACCCGGGACGCCTTGGTCCTGGCGCCCGCCCGGACATTGGCCGAGCTGCGCACGATGACCGCGGTCATCGGCAGTGCGCCGAGGACCCCGCAGACCGTGTTGCCCGCGCCCTGCGCCATCAGCTCCTTGTCGTACCGGGTGCGCGGACCGTCGTGCAGCCGGTCCACCGCGGCGGCGCTGAACAGGCTCTCGGCGGAGGCGATCAGGGTGAACGCGACGATCGTGCCGAGGACGCCGACGCCCAGGGAGCCGAACGCGTCCGCGCCGGGCGGCTGGACGGCGTCGAGCAGGCCCTGCACCTCGACCGTCGCGACGGGCACGCCGAACGCCAGGGTGACCGCCGTCGCCAGCAGGACCGCCGCCAGCGCACCCGGTACGACCCCGGCCGGTCCCGGCATCCGGCGCCACAGCACCATCACGGCGACGGTGCCCGCGCCGACCGCGAGCGAGGCGAGCGCCTCGGTGCTGCCGAGCGCGTCCACGGCCGCCCCGGGCAGCCCGAGGATCTTGTCGACGCCGGAGGCGGGCGCCGTCAGCCCGGCCGCCGCGTACAGCTGGCCCGCGATGAGTACGAGACCGATGCCGGCCAGCATGCCCTCGACCACCGAGACGGATATCGCGCGGAACCAGCGTCCGAGCCGCAGCGCGCCCATGGCGAGCTGGAGCAGCCCGGCGGCCAGCACGATCACGCCGAGCGCGGGCAGCCCGTAGGTGTCGACGGCTTCGAAGACCAGCACGGTCAGCCCGGCGGCCGGACCGGACACCTGAAGGCTGCTGCCCGGCAGCAGACCGGTGACCAGTCCGCCCACGATGCCGGTGACCAGGCCGAGTTCGGCCGGGACACCGGAGGCGACGGCGACGCCCACGCACAGCGGGAGCGCGACGAGGAACACGACGAGCGAGGCGGCGAAGTCCTGCCGCAGATGGGGGAACTTCGACACGGTGGTGCTCACAGCGCCTCGAACGCGTCGGTGTCCGCGCGGTGTTCGCGTACGGCTCCGGTGTGCACCTCGTAGTACCAGCCGCGCAGCCGGAGCCGGCCCGAGGCCAGCCGCTGCTCGACGCACGGGTACGAGCGCAGCCGCAACAGCTGGGCCAGGACGTGGTGCTGGACCGCCTCCGCGCAGGCCGGGTCCGCGGCGTCGGCCGACGCCGGCTCGTCGGCGGCGTGCGCCAGCCAGTCGCGCACGGCGGGCACGGCGTCCAGGTCGTCGCCGCGCACCAGCGCGCCGATGGCCCCGCAGTGGGAGTGGCCGCAGACCACGATGTCCGTGACGCCGAGGACCCCCACGGCGTACTCGACGGTGGCCGCCTCGGAGGTGGGGCGTCCGGGGGTGTACGGCGGGACGATGTTGCCCGCGGTGCGCAGCTCGAAGAGCTCGCCGGGCCGGGCGCCCGTGATCAGGGCCGGTACGACCCTGGAGTCGGAGCAGGTGATGAACAGGACGTCGGGGGATTGACCCTCGGCGAGGCGGGCGAACTCCTCAGGGCGCTGTCCGAACGTGCGGGCGTTGTCGATGAGGGGCTGCATCTGGTGATACCTCCTGGCGCGCGTGGGGGCGCGTCGGACGGGCATGACAAAGGTCGGACTCCGCTGATCCATGGCCCTTGCCTCACGCAATGTGTACGCGGGTGTGAAGGGTGAGGGAAATGCGAAGAAGTGAAGCGAAGGTAAAGCGACGGCAAGGGGCCGGGGTGTGGCCGCGGTCGCCGGACCTCGGGACACGCGTGTGCGACAAGGCGGTTCGCGCCCCTTCCGCACACCAACGCTTGGTCAATGGTTGGTCAAGAAACACGTTAACCCCGCAAAGTCGTTTGCAGGGTTAACTCGATGTTTCGTGGCGGAGAGAGCCTGAAAAGAAAGGGTGTGTTGGCGTGAACCCGCCCTTGATCAGAAGGGTCCCGTGATCAGAGGGATCCCGCGTCGCGGGCCAGCGCGGTGAGCCGCGAGATCGCCCGGAAGTACTTCTTGCGGTAGCCGCCCTTCAGCATCTCCTCGCTGAACAGCTGGTCGAACGGCAGTCCCGAGGCGAGTACGGGCACCTCACGGTCGTAGAGCCGGTCCGCGAGGACGACGAGCCGGAGTGCGGTCGACTGGTCCGGCACCGGACGCACACCGGTGAGGCACACCGCGCGGAGCCCGTCGGTCAGGGCGCCGTAGCGGCTGGGGTGGACCCGCGCGAGATGCTCCAGCAGGTCGGGGAAGGCGTCGAGCGAGGCGCCCTCGGTGGCGTGCGCCGTCCGCGTCACCCGCTCGTCGGAGTACGGCGCCGGCGCCTCGGGCAGACCCCGGTGGCGGTAGTCCTCACCGTCGATGCGCAGGGCGCGGAAGTGGGCCGACAGGCCCTGGATCTCGCGCAGGAAGTCGGCGGCGGCGAACCGGCCCTCGCCGAGCTTGCCCGGCAGCGTGTTGGAGGTGGCGGCGAGCGCGACACCGGCCTCGACCAGCTTGCCGAGCAGGGTGGAGACGAGCACGGTGTCGCCCGGGTCGTCCAGCTCGAACTCGTCGATGCACAGCAGGCGGTGCCCGGAGAGGGTCTTCACGGTCTGCTGGAAGCCGAGGGCGCCGACCAGGTTGGTCAGCTCCACGAAGGTGCCGAACGCCTTGAGCGCGGGCTCGGCCGGGGTGGCGTGCCACAGGGAGGCCAGCAGGTGGGTCTTGCCGACGCCGTAGCCGCCGTCGAGGTAGACGCCGCGCGGACCGGCCGGGGCCTTCCTCGGCGCCTTGCCGAAGCCGAACAGCCTGCGCCGGCCCGAGTCACCGGCCGCCGCCCCGTCGAGGCCGGCCGCGAAACCCTCGAGGACGCGCACGGCCTCGGTCTGGCTCGGCTGGTTCGGGTCCGGGATGTAGGTGCCGAAGCGGACCGAGTCGAACCGCGGCGGCGGCACCATCTCGGCGACGAGCCGGTCCGCGGGCACGTGCGGCTCACGGGCGCACAGCGACAGCGGGGCCACGTCGGTTATCGGACCGGGACGGGAGGCGGGGGAGGAGGACGACACGGTCCCCCATGTTAGGCCCTGTCGTCGGATCCCCGTCTGCCCCGCGACGCCTGGCACGCACTCCCCCGGAGGGGGGACCCCCAGCCGCGTTGCCGAACCGCCCACGTGGCTCCTCCCCCACTCTCGGCTTCGCTCGAGCGGGGGGGACCCCCATCGAGGACGCTCCGGCGCCTTGCGATCGCACGCTCCCCCACGCTCGAACCGAGCTCGCGCGGGGGCACCCCCATCGCCGCCGCGGGGCCCGCCCTTCGGGCGGACGACGGGGATCCGACGACAGGACCCAAGGGCGTGGAACACTGCCTGACATGCGACGCCTGTTCCCTGTGACCGACGTGACCGACGAGACAGCGGCTCGTGAGTGGAGCCTCGCCGAGCTCGCCGCCGCGTACGCCTACCCCGAGCCGGGGCCCGGCGGGCGGGAGCCGTGGCTGCGGGCCAACATGGTGTCCACCCTCGACGGGGCCGCCCAGCACGACGGCCGTTCGCAGCCCATCTCCTGCCCGGCCGACATGCGGATCTTCGGCACGCTGCGGGCGCTCGCCGACGTCGTGGTCGTCGGCGCGCAGACGGTACGGCAGGAGGGCTACCGTCCGGCACGCGCGCGTGACGAGTTCGCGGCCGCGCGGGAGGCCGCCGGACAGGGGCCCGCGCCCGTGATCGCGGTGGTGACGGCGAGCCTGGACCTGGACTTCTCGCTGCCGCTGTTCACCTCCCCCCTGGTGCCCACGCTGCTGCTGACCGGCTCCGGGGCCGCCCCGGACCGGATGGCCGCCGCCGAGAAGGCGGGCGCCCGGGTGATCACCGCCGGGGAGGGGGGAGCGGTGGACCCCGCCCGGGCTGTGCGGGCCCTCGCGGACCTCGGACACACCCGGCTGCTGACCGAGGGCGGACCGAGGCTGCTGGGCCAGTTGGTGGCGGCCGGAGCGCTGGACGAGCTCTGTCTGACCGTCTCGCCGATGCTCACCGCCGGTGACGCGCAGCGCATCGCCGGTGGACCGTCCGTAACACTTCCGCGGCGTTTCGCGCTGAAGTCGATGCTGGAGGAGGACGGTTTCCTGTTCACGCGATACCAGCGGTCCTGACGTCCGAGACCGTGTCCGCGGGGGCGCCCGATGGTGGCCGCTTGTCCGGTGATCGGCGGAACGCATCCGTCCGGCCGGTGCGGGAAGGGACGACACTGAATCCGGCAGTACCCGTGCGAACACGGGGCAGAAGGGTTTCCGCAGGGCCTGGCCGGGCCCACGGAGCAGAGAGGGGCCCTAGGGTCCTCCGAGGAGAAGGGGCGCCTGGTGTTCACCAGCGTACTGATGATCGAGAAGGCCCTGACGTCCGCCGACGTGGAGTTCGTCACCACCTTGCACGGCGACGAGCCGGTCTCCTTCCACGTGCTGCTCCAGCCGCGCGGCGAACAGGCCGACCGGCTGCTGAGAGCCATCGACGACGTCGCGCTCGGCGAGCTCGACGAGGCCGTCCGCGAGGGCGAGACCCCCGAGGGCGAGGAGGCCCAGAGCATGGGGGAGCGGGCCCTGGAGGTGTCCCTGCAGGCCCTGCGCGCCACCGGCGACACGGCGGACGGCCGCCTCGTCGAGGACCACCCCCTGGACGCGCTGAAGGCCGTGGTGGAGGAGGTCGGGGCGGACGAGGTGATCGTCCTGACCGACCCGCACTACGTGGAGGAGTTCTTCCACCGCGACTGGGCCTCCCGGGCCCGGCACAAGGTCGGGGTGCCGGTGCTGAAACTCTTCTCCCACAGCAAGGCATAGGCTGGGGCGGCGCTCTCCCGGCTCTCCCGCGAGAGCGCGAAGACCGCCGTCCCGCTCGTCGCACCACTGGGAGAACACGCATGGCACCCGGCCTTCCTACCGCCATGGACCGACCGCACTTCATCGGCATCGGCGGCGCCGGGATGTCGGGCATCGCCAAGATCCTCGCCCAGCGCGGCGCGAAGGTGGCCGGCAGCGACGCCAAGGACTCCGCGACCGCCGACGCCCTGCGCGCCCTCGGCGTCACCGTCCACATCGGCCACGCCGCCGAGCACCTCGCCGACGACGCCGGCTGCGTGGTCGTCTCCTCCGCGATCCGCGAGGACAACCCCGAACTGGTCCGCGCGGCCGAGCTGGGCATCCCGGTGGTGCACCGCTCCGACGCCCTCGCCGCCCTGATGGACGGCCTGCGCCCCATCGCGGTGGCCGGCACCCACGGCAAGACCACCACCACCTCCATGCTTGCCGTCTCCCTCACCGCGCTGGGCCGCGAGCCGTCGTACGCGATCGGCGGCGACCTGGACGCCCCCGGCTCCAACGCGCTGCACGGCGCGGGCGAGATCTTCGTCGCCGAGGCCGACGAGTCGGACCGCAGCTTCCACAAGTACGCGCCCGAGGTCGCGATCATCCTCAACGTGGAGCTGGACCACCACGCCAACTACGCCTCCATGGAGGAGATCCACGAGTCCTTCGAGACGTTCGTCGGCCGGATCGTGCCCGGCGGCACGCTGGTGATCTCCGCCGACCACGAGGGCGCCCGCGAGCTGACCCGGCGGCTGGACGGCTCGGTGCGGACCGTGACGTACGGCGAGTCGGCGGACGCCGACGTGCGGGTGCTGTCCGTCGTCCCGCAGGGACTGAAGAGCGAGGTGACCGTCGAGCTCGACGGCGCCCCGCTCACCTTCACCGTGTCCGTCCCCGGCCGGCACTACGCGCACAACGCGGTCGCCGCGCTCGCCGCCGGCGTGGCGCTCGGCGTCCCGGCCGCCGAGCTGGCCCCGGCGCTCGCCGCGTACACCGGCGTGAAGCGGCGCCTCCAGCTCAAGGGCGAGGCCGCCGGCGTGCAGGTCGTCGACTCCTACGCGCACCACCCGACCGAGATGACCGCCGACCTGGAGGCGATGCGCGCCGCCGCCGGGGACGCGCGCATCCTCGTCGTCTTCCAGCCGCACCTCTTCTCCCGCACCCGCGAGCTGGGCAAGGAGATGGGCCGGTCCCTGTCCCTGGCCGACGCCTCGGTGGTGCTGGACATCTACCCGGCCCGCGAGGACCCGATCCCCGGCGTCACCAGCGAGCTGATCATCGAGGCGGCCCGGGCGGCCGGCGCGGACGTCACCGCCGTCCACGACAAGGCGGAGATCCCCGAGGCGATCGCGGGAATGGCGAAGCCCGGTGATCTCGTTCTCACCATGGGAGCGGGCGACGTCACCGACCTCGGCCCGCGGATCCTGGACCGTCTGTCGAAGTAAGGGGCTGGAAGCTCATGCCGTACGACGTGGAGAAGCCGGACGAGCAGTGGCGCGCGGAACTGTCCCCGTCCGAGTACGCCGTCCTGCGCCAGGCGGCCACGGAACCCGCCTTCACCGGCGAGTACACCGACACCAGGACCAAGGGCGTCTACTCCTGTCGCGCCTGCGGCGCCGAACTGTTCACCTCGACCACCAAGTTCGAGTCGCACTGCGGCTGGCCGTCCTTCTACGACCCGAAGGACACCGACGCCGTGGAGCTGATCGAGGACCGGTCGCACGGAATGGTGCGCACCGAGGTGCGGTGTGCGCGGTGCGGTTCGCACCTTGGGCACGTGTTCGAGGGTGAGGGGTACGCGACGCCCACGGACCAGCGGTACTGCATCAACAGCATCTCGCTGACGCTGCAGCCCGCCGAGGGCTGATCCGTACGCACCTGCTGCTCACCAGCCGGTGAGCAGCAGGTGGTTGAGGAGCAGCGCGAGGACGGCCTGTGCGGCGAGCCAGGCGCGCGGGCCGGGCAGGAAGGCGGCGGCGGGGAGCAGCCAGAAGGCGAAGGGCAGCCAGATGCGTTCCGTCTCCGCCTTGCTCATCCCCGACAGATCGGCGATCAGCAGCGCGAGGAGCGCGGATCCCGCGAGCAGCGCCAGGCGGGCCCCGGCGCCCCGGTCCCTGATGAGTGCGCCCCCGCCCCTGCGCAGCCCGGCCACCGTCGCCGGGCCGGTGATCAGCACCGCGCACGCGAGGTTGGCCCACACCCAGTACCCGTACGGCCGTACCCCGCCCGCGCCCTGGTGGTAGCGGGTGACGAGCAGCCGGTACGCCTCCCACCAGTCGAAGCCCAGCACGGCGAACACCACCGGCACGACCAGGAATCCGGCGATCACGTACGGCAGTACCCGCAGCCGCCGCGTCCCCAGCAGCAGGACGGCCGCGCCGATCACCGCGAACAGGGTGAGCCCGTACGACAGGTACACGGTGAGCCCGGACAGCAGTCCCGAGCCGAGGCCCGTCCAGGCCGGGCGGTGTCCCGTCACGGCGAGGGCGAGCAGGGCGACGGCCCAGGCGGCGACCGCCGTGAAGCAGCCGTCGGCGGACGTGCCCACCCACACCGCCGCCGGAGCCAGGACCAGGAAGGGTGCCGCGCGGCGGGCGAGCGACTCGTCGGCGAGCCGGCGTACGGCGATCAGGACCGCGACCGCCGCCGTGGTGCCGGTGACGATGACGAAGGCGCCCGCCCACCCTCCGCCGCCCAGTCCGATCCGGTCGAGGAGGACGAAGGTGAGGGTGGCGCCCGGCGGGTGCCCGGCGACGTGGGCGGGCCAGTTGTCGGGGCTGCCGAGCAGGATGTGCGCGTCGAAGTCCCGCAGGGCGGCGGGGACGTCCCGGAAGCGGTCGACGGCCCGCAGATACTCGTGGGTGGTGGTCAGCTGCTCGGCGACGCCCCGGAACCAGCCGTCGACGAGGGCGAGGGACCAGGTCCACGCCAGGGACGCCGCCCACGTGGCCGGTAGCAGGCGTCGCCAGGACAGCCCGGCGGCCAGGGGAGGGCCGTACGCCACCACGGTGGCGGCGACGACCAGCGCGGCCGGAGTGCCCGGGCCGGCGTGCGGCGCCCAGTCGGCCAGCAGCGGCGGCCAGCCCACCCGGAGCGTGCCGTGGCGGTCCTCGAGCCGGGCGCCGATCAGTACGGCGGCCAGGACGAGCAGTGCGGCGGCCAGGACCGCCGAGAGGTCACGGGCCGTGGCACGGGAGAGATCGCGGTTCACGTCGTCACGCTAGGCCGGGGGAACGGTGGCGAGCGGCCGGCCAGGGGGGATGTCAGCGTTTCGTCATCGCTTCCGCACCCTTTCGAGGGGTGGTGCGGACCTACGGTCGGCACATGCCTCGGTCCTCCCTCTCCACCCGCCTCGCGCGCGGCCCGTTCGCGCCGGACTTCTGGCGCAGCCCGCTGCGCGGTCCCTGGTTCACCTCGGTGCTCGGGGTCGTCCTCCTCGCCGGCGTCACGATCCTGTTCGTGACGGGACTGCTGTCGTACGCCGCGTACAACCCGGATCTCGCGCCGGTGAACGACAAGACACCCGGCAAGGGGATCCTCGGCTTCTACCTCTTCTCCTGGCCCACCGACCCGCCGTGGCTGTACCGGCTCACGCAGGGCGTCCACGTCACGCTCGGCCTGGTGCTCGTGCCGGTGCTGCTGGCCAAGCTCTGGTCGGTGGTGCCCAGGCTGTTCACCCTGCCGCCGGCCCGCTCGCTCACCCACGCCCTGGAGCGGATCTCGCTGCTGTTCCTGGTCGGCGGGGCGTTGTTCGAGTTCGTCACGGGCATCCTCAACATCCAGCTCGACTACGTCTTCCCCGGCTCCTTCTATCCGCTGCACTTCTACGGCGCATGGGTGTTCTTCGGCGCGTTCGCCGCCCACGTGGCGCTGAAGGCGCCGGCGGCGGTCCGGAACCTGCGGAGGATGCGGGAAGGGGGCGGTGAGGACGCGGACGGGCTGGTGGCTCCGCGTCCCGATCCGCCGACCGTCTCGCGGCGCGGCGCGCTCGGGCTGGTCGGCGGCGGCTCGCTGCTGATGCTCGTCACCTCCGCCGGGCGCAGTTTCGACGGACCGCTGCGCGAGACGGCCGTCCTCACCCCGCACGGCGGTCCCGAACCGAGCGGTGGACCGGCGGGCTTCCAGATCAACAAGACGGCCGCGTACGCCGGGATCCGTCCCGCCGAGACGACGGAGGAGGCGTGGCGGCTGGTCGTCACCGGGCGTTCCGGCACCGTACGGCTCGACCGGGCCGAGCTGCTCGGCATGCCGCTGCACAGCGTGTCCCTGCCCATCGCCTGTGTGGAGGGCTGGTCCACCTCCGACCAGTGGTGGCGGGGCGTACGGCTGCGGGACCTCGCGGCGCTCGCCGGGCATGAGGAGCCGGTGGACGTGTTCGTGGAGTCGCTGCAGCGCCGCGGTGCGTTCCGGCACGGCGCGCTGCGGGCCAATCAGGTCGCCGACCCGCGTTCTCTGCTCGCCCTGTTCGTCAACGGCGAGGAACTGACCGCCGATCACGGGTATCCGGCCCGGATCATCGTGCCCGCGGCGCCCGGTGTGCTCGACACCAAGTGGGTCGCCCGGCTGACCTTCGGTGAACTGTGAGGCGACCTGTGAAGCTGTTCGTGCTGCTCTGCTCGTTCGTCCTCTGCGCTTACGCGGGGGTGCGGTTGCTCGACGGTGACTGGGTCATGGTCGCGCTGTGGTTCGTGGGGGCGGCGGTGGTCCATGACCTGGTGCTGCTGCCGTTGTACGCGGCGGCCGACCGTGTGCTGGTGAAGGGGGCGGGGCGGGGGCGGCGGAGGGGGTGGGTCAACTACGTACGGGTGCCGGCCGCCCTGTCCGGGCTGCTGCTGCTCGTGTGGTTTCCGCTGATCAGTGGGCGGGTGTCGGAGCGTTACGCCGGCGTCGCGGGGCTGTCCGCGGACGGGTACGCGGTGCGGTGGCTGGTCGTCACGGCCGTGCTGTTCGGAGGGTCGGCGGTGGTGTTCGCGGTGCGGGGCGGGAGGGGGCGTCCGTCGGCCGATGGCGCCTGACCTGAGTTCTTCGCCCCCGCCGCCCCTTCCCGTCCCGAACCCGGGGCTCCGCCCCGGACCCCGCTCCTCAAACGCCGGAGGGGCTGGAAGTCAGC
>NZ_JBHWHX010000061.1:0-37805 GCF_042732315.1 Streptomyces sp. NPDC059787 | reverse complement strand
TGGGCGTGGTGGTTGGGTGTGGCGCCGTGGGGGGGGGGGGGGGGGTGGGGGGGGCCCCCCCCCCCGCGCCGGAGGTGTCGATTTCCCGCCCGAGTGCTGTCGTCAGTACGGCCAGATGGGCGGGTCGGTGACGAAGTGGCCGCCCAGGGCGGCGTGCGCCGGGTTGTCCGGGTCCAGCTCGCCCTGCTCGGCGATTAGCTTCTCGGCGTACGGCTCGGAGTCGTCCCGGGGGTCGTAGCCGAGTGCCCGCGCGGAGGTGAGGTCCCACCACAGCCGGGTGTTGGCGGAGGAGCCGTGGACGACGGTGTGGCCGACGTTCTCGGCGGTCAGGGCCGCGTGGAAGAGGCGGGCGCCGTCGGCGGGGCTCATCCACACCGAGAGCATGCGCACGCTGGTCGGCTCGGGGAAGCAGGAGCCGATGCGTACGGAGACGGTCTCCAGGCCGTGCTTGTCCCAGTAGAGCTGGGCGAGGTCCTCGCCGAAGCACTTGGACAGGCCGTAGAAGGTGTCCGGGCGGCGCGGGGTGTCGACCGGGATGAGGGGGTCGTCGCCCTGCGGGCGCGGGGTGTAGCCGACGGCGTGGTTGGAGGAGGCGAAGACGATGCGCTCGACGCCCTCCTCGCGGGCGGCCTCGTACAGGTTGTACGTGCCCTCGATGTTGGCCTTCAGGATCTTCTCGAACGAGGCTTCCAGGGAGATGCCGGCCAGGTGGACGATCGCGTCGACGCCGCGGACCGCCTCGCGCACGGCGTCCTTGTCGGCGAGGTCCGCGACGATCGCGTCCGGTTCGCCGTCGATCGGGCGGAGGTCGAGCAGGCGCAGGTCGTAGCCGTGGTCCGGGAGCAGGCCCCGCATCAGCGTGCCGAGGCCACCGGCGGCGCCGGTGAGCAGAACGGTGCGGGGAGCGGGCATCCTCGGGTCTCCTTGCATCGCCGGCCGTGTCGCCCGTACGCAGGAGTCCGCACAGGAGAATCCATCCATATGGGCGCACGGCATTCATATTCGTGGACACGCTAAGGAGGTGGGGTGCGGTGCGTCAAGTATTCCGCGACTTCCTGTGGAACGGAAGAATCCGCTGGTGTGTGGCGGGGTGCGGTGCTTGACCGGGGTCCCCGGGGCGTCTTAGCGTGAACATGTTCAGGAATATGGACGTGAATCAGGAATATGGACCAGGGAGAGCTTGTGACGTCAGCCCCTCTCGCCGCCCGGCTCGGTGTCCCCAGCGGGCCGCTGTTCTTCCCGGTCACCGCCTACGGACCCGACGGCTCCGTCGACCTCGACACCTACCGCCTCCATGTGCGGCGCGGGGTGGAGGCCGGGGCCGCCGCCGTGTTCGCCTGCTGCGGTACCGGTGAGTTCCACGCGCTGACGCCGGAGGAGTTCGAGCTGTGCGTGACGGCCGCCGTGGAGGCCGCCGACGGGCGCGTCCCGGTCGTCGCGGGCGCCGGCTACGGCACCGCGCTCGCGGTCCGCTACGCCCGCCTCGCCGAGCGCGCCGGGGCCGACGGGCTGCTCGCGATGCCGCCCTACCTGGTCAAGGCCCCGCAGGAGGGACTGCTGCGGCACTACCGGCAGCTGGCCGCGGCCACCTCCCTGCCGGTCGTCGTCTACCAGCGCGACAACGCCGTCCTCACCCCCGGGAGCGTCGTCGAACTGGCCCGCACGGAGGGGATCGTCGGCTTCAAGGACGGCCTCGGCGACCTCGACCTGATGCAGCGGATCGTCAGCGCCGTACGCGCCGAAGGCCCAGCCGACTTCCTGTACTTCAACGGGCTGCCGACCGCCGAACTGACCCAGCCCGCCTACGGCGGCATCGGCATCACCCTCTACTCGTCCGCGGCGTTCTGCTTCGTGCCCGAGATCGCCCTCGCCTGCCACACCGCCTTCCGCACCGGCGACACGGCCACCGCGCACCGCCTGATCGACGGCTTCTACCGGCCGTTCGTCGAACTGCGCGACCGGGGCAGCGGCTACGCCGTCTCCCTGGTCAAGGCCGGGGTACGCCTGCGCGGACTGGACGTGGGGGAGGTCCGGCCGCCGCTGCACGAACCGGCCGGGGATCATGTCAAGCAGCTCGCTCGGCTGATCGGGCGGGGACACGCACTGCTGGAGGAGAGCCAGTGAAGACGTCGGCGTTCGTCTACCCCTGGGACGTCAACGGGGACCCGGAGGCACCCGCGCGGATCGCCGCGCTCGGCACGGCGCAGGTGACGCTCGCCTCCGCCTACCACTCCACCCGCGCGCTGACCCCGCGCCACCCGCGCCACCGCGTCGTGACCGCCGGACACGCGGCCGTGCTGTACCCGGCCGGGGACCACTGGTCCGGCCGCACCCCGCGCCCGTACCCGGCCGGCGACTGGGCGCCCGGCGACGCCTTCGGCGAGGCCGCCGCCGCGCTCACGGACGCGGGCCTGGAGGTGCACACCTGGGTGGTGCTCGCGCACAACTCCCGCCTCGGCGCGGAGCATCCGGACACCTCGGTGGTCAACGCCTACGGCGACCGCTACCCCTGGGCGCCGTGCATCGCCCAGCCCGGCACGCGCGCGTACCTGACCGACCTCGCCGCCGAGGCGGCGGTACGCCCCGGAGCGCGCGGCACCGAGCTGGAGTCCCTCGGCTGGTACGGACTGGCCCATCTGCACGCCCACGACAAGATCGCCGGGGTCGGTCTCGGGGACGCCGGGCAGTACCTGATGTCCCTGTGCTTCTGCCCGTCCTGCCGCGAGGGCTACGGGGCTCGGGGCCTGGACGCCGACGGACTCGCCGCCGCCGTACGCGCCGCACTGGAACCGGTGTGGCGGGGGGCGCCCTCCGACGGGGGCTGGGAGGGCGTCGAGAAGCTCCTCGGCGGGACACCGGCGAACGCCACGCGCGCGTGGCGCGACGAAACGGCCCGCACGCTCCAGGAGGCCGCGGTCACCGCCGTACGACAGGCCGCTCCCGAGGGCTTCCAGGTCCTCCTGCACGCGGACCCGGTCTCCTACCACTGCGGCGCCAACGCCGGCGTCGACCCGGCCCACATCCTCTCCGTCGCCGACGGAGTGGTCGTGCCCTGCACGGGAGGCGCCGGCCTGCTGACCCCGTTCGCGGGGGAGGCCCGCGCGGACACCGTCCTCGCCGCCAACCTCACGATCGTCTCCGGCATGGGCGGCAACCCCGGCACCCTCGCGGCGGACGCGGCGGAGGCCCGCCGCCTGGGGGCGACGGAGCTGCGGCTGTACCACGCGGGGCTGGCGTCGGACGACGACCTGGAGGCGGTCCGGTCGGCGCTGGCCGGGCTCTGAGCCGCCGGGGCGTGGGCTGGGGTGCGACTTCGGCCGGTGCCGGTGTGGGTGTGGGCCGGGGGTGTTCGCGCAGCCCGGCGTTGGCGGGGTGCCTCCCCCACTCTCGGCTTCGCTCGAGCGGGAGGTACCCCCACCGCCCACCCGTGCCGCCCCAGCGGCACGATTGCCCGCAGTGACGAAGTGAAGGGCGGGGCCCCGCCCTTCAGCCCTGTGCGTGTGTGACGTGCCGCGGCCCGGTCGGCCGGGTCATGCCGGGGCGGTGTCCGCGCGGTGGCCGAGCAGGGCCGCCGCCGTCGCCGCCAGGGCGAACCCGATTACGACCAGCAGGAGTCGGTGGTCGAACAGTTCGACCAGGGCCGCTCCCGCCGCCAGGCCGAGGACGTTCGGGGTGAACACCAGCGTGTTGGCGGTGGCGGTGACCCGGCCCAGCAGGGGGGCCGGGGTCCCGCGCTGTACGGCGGTCAGCGTGGCGATCAGTACGGCGGGCAGGCCCGCACCGATCGCCGCGCTGCACACCCACGCCAGAAGGTCGTCCGGCACCGCGCGCAGCGCCACCGCGACGGCCAGTACGGCGATGCCGTACGCCGCGAAGCGCCGTTCGCCGAGGCGGCGCAGGGCCGGGCCGGAGAGCAGGCCGACCGCCACCGACCCCGCGCCCTGGACGGCGTACAGCACACCGGCGTACGCGGGGGAGTGCCCGAGGGCGTCGACCACGGCGTAGACCAGCGCCCCGCTCAGCCCCGCGCACAGCATCGTGGCGCCGCCCGCCAGCACCAGCGGGCGGAGCACCGGATGCGCCCACAGGTGGCGGGCACCCTCGGCCGTCCGCTCCCGGCGGCTGCCCGTCGGGGGCGCCGGCCGGTCCTCCCGTACCCGCAGGAACGCGTACACCACCGTGGCGAGCAGGAAGGTGACCGAGTCCAGGACGGCGACGGCCGCCCCGCCGCAGGCCGCGTAGAGGCCCGCGCCCGCCAGCGGGGCCAGCAGCTTCATGCCCTCGCCGGCGGTCGTCCGCAGACCGTTGAAGTCGCCGAGCAGGGAGCGGTCCACGGCGGTGGCGATCAGCGCCGACTCGGCCGCGTCGTGTACGACGCCCGCCGCGCCGTACACGAACAGCACCGCGTACAGCAGCCACAGCCCGCGCGGTGAGTCGACGGTGCACAGGGTGAGCAGGAGCACCGCCATGAGCAGGCTCGCGGCGATCAGCAGCGGCCGGCGGCGGAACCGGTCGGCCAGGGTGCCCAGCAGCGGGCCGGCGAGGGTGGGCGCCCACATCGCCAGCAGGCACAGGGCCGCGAGGCCGTCCGAGCCGGTGAGGTCCTTGACCCACACGCCCGAGGCCAGCCACAGCGCGGAGGTGCCGAAGCCGGAGATCACCACTCCGGTGAGGTAGAGCCCGGCGTTGCGGTCCCGCACCACGCGGGCCGCCGTCCATGTCGTCGTCATGCCCGCTCATCGTGGTTCTAAGGACCGGCCGCGGGGATCGGGCAGGTGCCTTAGAAGCGGGGCGGCCGGGCGATGAGTTCCGCGGCCGGGATCGGTCTGTCTTCCAGGAGGACCGTCAAGAGGAGCAGCCCGATGACCGACACCACCCTCGACCTCGGACCGCAGACCCGGATCGTGGCACGCCTCGCCGAGGCCGTCACGGACGGGCAGCTGGCGGACGGGACGCCCTGTCCGCGGTACACGGTACGGAACATGCTGGGCCACCTTCTCGGGCTGGCCGTCGCCTTCCGGGACGCGGGCCGCAAGGAGCTGGGCGTCACCACGGACACCAGCCCGGAGGCCGCCCTGCCGGACATCGGGCCCGGTTGGCGCGAGGAGCTGCCCAAGGTGCTCGACGAGCTCGCCGAGGTCTGGCGGGACCCGGCGGCCTGGACCGGCATGACCCGCGCGGGCGGCGTCGACCTGCCGGGCGCGGTCGCCGGTGCCGTCGTCACCGACGAACTGGTGATCCACGGCTGGGACCTGGCCCGCGCGACCGGCCGGGCCTACGCGCCCGACCCCGCCCCGCTGCAGGCGTCGTACGACTTCCTCCTGGCCGCCGCCGCGGACTCCGACAGGGGCGGCGGCATCTTCGGCCCCGTCGTCCCCGTCCCGCCCGACGCCCCGCTCCTGGACCGGACGATCGGGCTGAGCGGCCGGGACCCGGGCTGGACGCGGCCGGCGTGACGACAGGACCCGCCGAGGACGGGGTCCGCCCGAGGACGAGACCCGCATGACCACGGGGCCCGCACAAAAGTGCGCGCGAGGGCCGGAGAGCGCCCATAGCCTCCCCGCATGACTTTCACCCTCACCGTCCTCGGCACCGCCTCCCCGCACCCCGGCCCGGACCGCCCCAGCTCCGGACACCTCCTGCGCGGCGGGGGCGCCGAGGTGTGGGTCGACGCGGGGTTCGGGACGTTCACGGAGTTGCGGCGGCACACGGATCCGGCGCGCATCGACGCCGTGTGGATCTCCCATCTGCACGCCGACCACAGCGCCGATCTGCTCGCAGCCGTGTACGGCTTCGCGTACGGCGGGCTCACCCCGCCCGCACCGGTCCCGGTCCATGCGCCGGCCGACTGCGCGCAGCGGCTCGCCGGGTTCCTCGGGCGCCCCGACGCCGGTTTCCTCGGCGGAATCCTCGACTTCCGGCCGCTGCACGACGGGCAGGTCGTCCATTACGGCGGCCTTTCCCTCACCTCCACCGCCGTCGTCCACGACGTCGAGGCATACGGGCTGCGCGCCGAGTGCGCGGGGCGCGTCCTCGCCTACTCCGGGGACAGCGGACCGTGCGCCGCCCTCACCGGACTCGCCCGCGACGCCGACCTGTTCCTCTGTGAGGCGGACATCGACGAGCATCGCGAAAGCGAACGGGTCCATCTGACACCCGAGGACGCCGGTGACACCGCCCGGCGGGCGGGCGTGCGCGAACTCCTCGTCACGCACGTCGGCCCCACGCTCACCCCCGAGACGGCGACCGTCCGGGCCGCCTCCGCCTTCGGCGGACCCACCGCCACCGCCCGGGAGGGCCGCACGTACACCGTGTGAGGCAACGCCAAGTTCCTTTGTCAGAAGCATTGACGAAACTCCGGGCCGCTCTTACGGTCATCGGCGTCGTACTTCGTACGTCATATATGAGACGCGATACGCGAGATCCGATACGCGAGATCCGACGCGAAATCCGAGAGGCGCGCATGACCTCTGTGCCCACGCCGATCCCCTCCCGCACGCAGTACGTGCGGGAGGAGATCAAACGCCGCATACTCACCGGCCGGTTCACACCGGGCCAGGCCCTGGTCGAGACCGACCTCGCCGCACAGTTCGGGGTGTCCAAGACCCCGGTGCGCGAGGCGCTCAAGACCCTGGCCGGCACCGGTCTGGTCGTGATGAGCCAGTACAAGGGCGTCACGGTGCGCATGGTCGACGCGGACATGGCACGCGAGGTCTACGACGTGCGGCTGCTCCTGGAGCCCGCGGCACTCAAGCGCACCGTGCGCCGCGGCGCCTCCCTGGACGCCGCACGCGACGCGCTGACCCGGGCCGACGAGGCCGACGACACGGCCGAACGGTCCCTGGCCAACCGCGCGTTCCACCGCGCCCTCTACGTGCCCTGCGGCAACCCGCTGCTCGGCCGGATGCTCGACGAGGTCCGCGACCAGGCCGCCCTCGTCTCGGCCGTCGCCTGGGCCGCCGACCCCTCCTGGGAACGGGAGGCGAGCGAGCACCGCGAGATCCTGCGGCTCGCGCTCGACGGGGACGCGGACGGCGCGGCGCGCGCCCTGCACTCGCACATCGCGTCGTTCGTGCGACGGGCCTTCCCCGAAGTCGAAGCGGACTTCGAGGCGGCCCCGGAAGCCCAGAAAGAGGACGGTCAGGCATGACAACGACGTTCGAGACCCAGCGGGCGGCCCTGGCCGACGTGGTGGCGATCCCGGTGACCCCGTTCGCCGAGGACGGCTCCGTCGACCCAGACACCTACCGGGCCCTGCTGCGTCGTCTCCTCGACGGTGGCATCACGACCCTCACCCCCAACGGCAACACCGGCGAGTTCTACGCCCTGACCCCCGACGAGCGCCGGCTGGTCACCGAGCTGACCGTCGAGGAGGCCGGCGGCCGCTCGGTGATCCTGGTCGGGGTGGGCCACGACATCCCCACCGCCGTCGACTCCGCGCGGCACGCCCGTGAACTCGGCGCGCAGATGGTGATGGTGCACCAGCCCGTCCACCCCTACGTCTCGCAGAGCGGCTGGGTCGACTACCACCGCGCGATCGCCGAGGCGGTGCCCGAACTGGGCGTCGTCCCCTACATCCGCAACGCCCAGCTCACCGGCGCCCGGCTCGCCGAACTCGCCGACGCCTGCCCCAACGTGATCGGCGTGAAGTACGCCGTGCCGGACGCGTCGAAGTTCGCCGCCTTCGCCCGGGACGCGGGACTGGAGCGGTTCGTGTGGGTGGCGGGGCTCGCCGAGCCGTACGCCCCCTCCTACTTCTCGGCCGGCGCCACCGGCTTCACCTCGGGCCTGGTCAACGTCGCCCCGTCCGTCTCGCTGAACATGATCGAGGCGCTGCGCTCCGGCGACTACCCGACCGCCATGAAGGTGTGGGAGCAGATCCGCCGCTTCGAGGAGCTGCGCGCCGCCAACGGCTCCGCCAACAACGTCACCGTCGTCAAGGAGGCCCTCGCCTCCCTCGGCCTGTGCCGCCGCGAGGTCCGCCCGCCGAGCAGGCCGCTGCCCGAGAGCGAGCGCGCCGAGGTCGCCGCCATCGCCGCGGGGTGGTCCATATGAAGTCCCCCGAGCAGCTCCGCAGCCACCAGTGGTACGGCACCGACGGCCTGCGCTCCTTCAGCCACCGCGCCCGCACCCGCCAGCTCGGCTACCTGCCTGAGGAGCACCTGGGCAAGCCGGTCATCGCGATCCTGAACACCTGGTCCGACATCAACCCCTGCCACGTCCACCTGCGCGACCGCGCGCAGGCCGTCAAGCGGGGGGTGTGGCAGGCGGGCGGTTTCCCCCTCGAATTCCCGGTCTCCACCCTCAGCGAGACCTTCCAGAAGCCGACCCCCATGCTCTACCGCAACCTCCTCGCCATGGAGACCGAGGAGCTGCTGCGGTCGTACCCGGTCGACGGGGCCGTGCTGATGGGCGGTTGCGACAAGTCCACGCCCGCACTGCTGATGGGCGCCGCCAGCGCCGACCTGCCGGCCGTGTTCGTGCCCGCCGGGCCCATGCTGCCCGGGCACTGGCGCAACGAGGTCCTCGGTTCCGGCACCGACATGTGGAAGTACTGGGACGACAAGCGTGCCGGTGTCATCGGTGACTGCGAGATGCAGGAGCTGGAGAGCGGCCTGGCCCGCTCGCCCGGCCACTGCATGACCATGGGTACGGCGTCCACGCTGACCGCCGCCGCCGAGGCCCTCGGTGTCACGGTCCCGGGCGCGTCCAGCATCCCGGCCGTCGACTCCGGGCACGACCGGATGGCCGCCAAGGCGGGCCTGGCGATCGTCGACCTGGTCCACAAGGACCGCAAGCTGAGCGACATCCTCACCGCGGACGCCTTCGAGGACGCGGTCACGACCGTCCTCGGACTCGGCGGCTCCACCAACGCCGTCATCCACCTGATCGCCATGGCCGGACGCGCGGGCGTCAAGCTCACCCTCGACGACTTCGACCGCATCGCCCGCACCGTCCCGGTGCTGGCCAACGTGCGGCCCGGCGGACAGACGTACCTGATGGAGGACTTCCACTTCGCGGGCGGACTGCCCGGGTTCCTCTCCCGGATCCCGGACCTGCTCCACCTGGACCGTCCCACCGTCTGCCACGACACCCTGCGCGAGCAGATCGCCGGCGCGCAGGTGCACGACGACGACGTCATCCGCACCCGCGACAACCCGGTCGCGGAGGAGGGCGGGGTCGCCGTACTGCGCGGCAACCTCTGCCCGGACGGCGCCGTCATCAAGCACATCGCCGCCGAACCGCACCTGCTGCGGCACACCGGTACCGCCGTCGTCTTCGACGACTACAAGCAGATGCAGCGGACCATCAACGACCCGGCGCTGAACATCACCGCCGACAGCGTGCTGGTCCTGCGCAACGCCGGCCCCAAGGGCGGCCCCGGCATGCCCGAGTACGGGATGCTGCCCCTGCCCGACCACCTGCTCAAGCAGGGCGTGCGGGACATGGTGCGGATCTCCGACGCCCGGATGAGCGGGACGAGTTACGGCACGTGCGTCCTGCACGTCGCCCCCGAGTCGTACGTCGGCGGACCGCTCGCCCTGGTACGCACCGGGGACTCGATCACCCTCGACGTCGAGAACCGCGTCCTTCGGCTCAACGTCGACGACGAGGAGCTGGAGCGCCGTCGGGAGCGGTGGACGCCGCCGCCCGTGCGTTACGAGCGCGGCTACGGCGCGCTCTACAACGAGCAGATCACGCAGGCCGACACCGGCTGCGACTTCGAGTTCCTCGCCCGGCCGGGCACGGTCCAGGACCCGTACGCCGGCTGACCGGCCGTAGGTCCAGACCCCCGCACACATACGAAGAAAGCGCTTCACCCGCACACGCACCACACAGCAAGACGTACCGAGAAACGGAGAACAGTCATGGCCCATGCCGCAGCCGTGGCGAAACCGCCCAGGCCACCCCGGCGGCGCCGTGCCTCCGCCACGCCCCGCAGGCTCCCGTACCTGCTGATCGGGCCGGCCGCCCTGCTCATGCTGGGTTTCATCGCCTACCCGGTCATCAGCGTCTTCTACTACAGCCTGCAGAACTACAACCCCACCAAGCCCTGGCGCGACGGTTACGCGGGCTTCGACAACTTCACCCGCATCTTCACCGACGACCCCCTGTTCTGGGACACCCTCGTCTTCAGCGCCAAGTGGGTCTTCGTCGAGGTCGGACTGCAGCTGCTGTTCGGCCTGGCCCTCGCCCTCATCGTCAACCAGACCTTCGTCGGCCGCGCCATGGGCCGCGCCATGGTCTTCTCGCCGTGGGCCGTCTCCGGCGTACTGACCTCCGCGATCTGGGTGCTGCTCTACAACTCCCAGACCGGCATCACCCGTTACCTCGCGGACATGGGCATCGGCGACTACGGAGTCAGCTGGCTGTCGGACACCTCCACCGTCTTCCCGGCGGTGGTCGTCGCCGACCTGTGGCGCGGTGTCCCCTTCTTCGCGATCCTCATCCTCGCCGACCTCCAGTCCGTCTCGAAGGACCTCTACGAGGCCGCCGAGGTCGACGGGGCCAGCCGCATCAAGCAGTTCTGGCACATCACACTGCCGCACCTGAAGGACGCCATCATCCTGTCCACGCTGCTGCGCGCGGTGTGGGAGTTCAACAACGTCGACCTGCTCTACACGCTGACCGGCGGCGGACCCGCGGGCGAGACCACGACACTGCCGCTGTACATCGCCAACACCTCGGTGGACGCCCATGACTTCGGCTACGCGTCGGCCCTGACCACGGTCGCGTTCCTCATCCTGCTCTTCTGCTCGATGGTCTACCTGCGGCTGAGCAAGTTCGGAGGCGAGAAGTGATCACCAAAGAGGCCCCCCTGGCCGCCCCCGCCCCCGCGCGCACCACCCCCGAGCCGCCCCGGCCGAACAAGAAGCGCCGGGCCTGGGACGAGGCACCCCGCTGGCAGATCTACCTGCCGCTGGGCATCTACCTCGTCTTCACCCTCATCCCCTTCTACTGGATCCTGCTGTTCGCGCTCCGCCCGGCCGGCTCCACCTCGCTCGTCCCCTGGCCGATGACGACCGTCCACTTCGAGAAGGTCTGGACGGACCGCAGCTTCGGCACCTTCTTCTACAACAGCGTGCTGGTCGGCGTCGCCACCCTGATCATGACGACCCTGGTCGCCCTGGCCGGCGGCTACGCCCTCGCCCGGTTCGACTTCAAGATCAAGCGGGCCTTCATGCTGGCCCTGCTCTGCTCCCAGTTCGTGCCCGGCGCGCTGCTGCTCGTCCCGCTGTTCGAGATCTTCGCCGAACTGCAGATGATCAACTCCCTCGGCAGCGTCATCATCGCCGAGACGGTCTTCCAGCTGCCGCTGTCGATCATCCTGATCAGCAACTTCATCAAGAACGTGCCGTACTCCCTGGAGGAGGCCGCCTGGGTCGACGGCTGCAACCGGTTCAAGGCCTTCCGGGTGGTCGTCCTGCCGCTGCTGCGGCCCGGTCTGATCGCCGTCGGCTCCTTCGCCTTCGTCCACTCCTGGAACCACTTCCTGTTCGCCCTGATGTTCCTCAACAACCAGGAGAAGCAGACCATCCCGGTCGGCCTCAACACCCTGATGAGCGCGGACAGCGTCGACCTCGGCGCGCTCGCCGCGGGCGGCATCATCGCGGCCGTCCCCGTCGTGATCGTCTTCGCCTTCATCCAGAAGTGGCTGATCACCGGGTTCAGCGCGGGGGCGGTGAAGGGATGACCCCACCTCGGACCGCACCGGGCGCCCCGCTGCCCGTCGTCCTCGCCGGCGCCCGCGGCCACGGCCGCTGGCACGTGGCGAACATCCGCCGCCTCGAAGCGGAGGGCATCGTACGGCTCGCCGGGATCTGCGAGCTCACCCCGCTCACCGAGGACGAGTTCGGCGGTGAACTCCCCGAGCAGTCACCCGACTTCGGCGCGCTGCTGGATTCCACCGGCGCCCGGATCGCGGTGATCTGCACCCCGATCCCGACCCACACCGACCTCGCCCTCGTGGCGGCCGAGCGGGGCGTGCACATCCTGCTGGAGAAGCCCCCGGCACCGTCGTACGCCGAGTACCGGCGGATGGCCGACGGGGTCGCCGCGGCCCGGGTCGCCTGCCAGATCGGCTTCCAGTCGCTGGGCTCGCACGCCGTGCCCGCGATCCGCGAGCTGGTCGACGGAGGTGCCGTCGGCCGGGTGGTGGGAATCGGCGGAGCCGGTGCCTGGGTGCGGCCCGAGGAGTACTTCCGGCGGGCGCCCTGGGCGGGCCGGCGCCGGCTGAACGGCGTCGACGTCGTCGACGGCGCGCTCACCAACCCGCTCGCCCACGCCGTCGCCACCGCCCTCGCGCTCGCCGACAGCACCCGCGCCGAGGACGTCGCCGGCATCGAGACCGAGCTGCTGCGCGCCAACGACATCGAGTCCGACGACACCTCCTGCGTACGGATCACCACCGCACGGGGCGGCTCGGTCACCGTCGCCGCGACCCTGTGCGCCGAGCGGGCCGACGAGCCGTACGTCCTGGTGCACGGCACCAGCGGCCGGATCACCTTCTGGTACAAGCAGGACCGCGTCCTGCTCCAGCGCGCCGACCACGGCCCGGAGGAGATGCGGTTCGAACGCACCGACCTGCTGGAGAACCTCGTCGCTCACCTCACCGACGGCACCCCCCTGCTGGTCACCCCGGACCGGACGGGCGCCTTCATGCAGGTCGTCGAGGCGATCCGCAAGGCCCCCGACCCGGCCCCGCTGCCCGACGGAGCCTGGCACCGCGTCCCCGGCGAGAACCGCCGGGTCGTGCCCGGCATCGACGGTCTCGTCGCGGCAGCCGCCGACACCCTGTCCCTCTACTCCGAGCTGGGCGCCCCCTGGGCCCTGCCCGCCCACCACCTGCCGAAAGAGGTGAGCACCCGATGACCGGCAACGACTCCGTGGTGCTGCGCGTCGCGGGCCGGCCCGTCGGCCGGTACGTCACCCGGCCCGAACTGCCGGCCCGGCTCTCCCCGCGGCCGTACCTGCACCCCGTCACCACCCTGGCCGGCACGGCGGTCACCGAACTGAGCCCCGCCGACCACACACACCACCTCGGCGTCGGTGTCGCCGTTCCCGACGTCGAGGGGTTCAACTTCTGGGGCGGACGCACCTACGTCCGCGACCAGGGGCCGACCGAGCTGGACAACCACGGCTCCCAGCGGCACACCGCCTACCAGCTGCGCGACCCCGACGGGTTCGTCGAGGAGCTGCGCTGGATGGCCGCGCCGGGCGAACTGCTGCGCGAGCGCCGCACGGTCGCCGCCACCGAACTCACCGACACCGCCTGGGCGCTGGACTTCACCTTCTCCCTCACCAACGTCACGAGTGCCCCGCTCTCCATCGGCAGCCCCGCCACCAACGGCCGCCCCGGAGCCGCGTACGGCGGCTTCTTCTGGCGGGCCCGCAAGGAGGAGACGGCACCGGACGTCTTCACCGCCCGCACCGAGGGCGAGAGCGAGGCGCACGGCCGGCCGGCCGACTGGGTCGCGCTCGCCGGATCCACCTGGACGCTCGTCTTCGCGGGGGCCACCGAACAGACCCGGCAGGACCCCTGGTTCGTCCGCACCGCCGAGTACCCGGGCGTCGGCTCCTCCCTCGCCCACACCGACCGGCTGCCCCTGCCGCCCGGTGAGACCGTGGTCCGCCGGATCGTCACCGTCGTCGCCGACGGCCGGCTCGACCGGAGCGCCGCCGCAGCCCTGGTCCGCAAGGCGGTGAGCCCATGACCGCCGAGCAGACCGACACCACCTACCACAACCCGGTCCTGAACGCCGACTGGTCCGACCCGGACGTGATCCGTGTCGGCGACGACTTCTACCTGACCGCCTCCAGCTTCGGCCGCGCCCCCGGACTGCCCCTGCTGCACTCCCGCGACCTGGTCAACTGGACCCTCGTCGGTCACGCCCTCGAACGCCTGGAACCCGAAGCCGAGTTCACGACGCCCCGGCACGACTGCGGGGTCTGGGCCCCCTCACTGCGCCACCACGACGACCGGTTCTGGATCTTCTGGGGCGACCCCGACCAGGGCATCTTCCAGGTCAACGCCCCCGAGATCCGCGGCCCCTGGACCCGGCCGCTGCTGGTGAAGGCCGGCAAGGGCCTGATCGACCCGTGCCCCCTGTGGGACGACGAGACCGGCGAGGCCTACCTCGTGCACGCCTGGGCCAAGTCCCGCTCCGGCGTCAAGAACCGCCTCACCGGCCACCGGATGCACCCCCACGGCACCGAACTCCTCGACGAGGGCAAGGTGATCGTCGACGGCGACCGCATCCCCGGCTGGTTCACCCTGGAAGGACCCAAGCTCTACAAGCACGACGGCTGGTTCTGGATCCTCGCCCCCGCCGGGGGAGTGGAGACCGGCTGGCAGGGCGCCTTCCGCTCCCGCGAGTTCTTCGGCCCGTACGAGGAGAAGGTCGTCCTCGAACAGAAGGACACCGACGTCAACGGCCCCCACCAGGGCGGCTGGGTGCGCACCCCGTCCGGCGAGGACTGGTTCCTGCACTTCCAGCAGCGCGGCCCGTACGGCCGTGTCGTGCACCTCCAGCCGATGGGCTGGGGGGCGGAAGGCTGGCCGGTGCTCGGGGACGACGGCGCCCCCGTCGCCGGACACCGCCGCCCGGACCTGCCGCCGCAGCCCCCCGCCGCGCCGGCCACCGACGACGACTTCCCCGGCGGACGCTTCGGCCGCCAGTGGACGTGGACCGCCAACCCGAAGGAGGGCTGGGCCACCCAGCACTCCGCCGACGGGCTGCGACTCACCTGCGTCCGCTCCGCCGACGCGCACGACCTGCGCGGACTGCCCCACGTCCTGACCCAGCGGCTGCCCGGCGACCCGTGCACCGTCGAGGTGGAACTGCGGCTCGACAGCGAGGAGCCCGGAGCACGCGCCGGGCTCACGGTCCTCGGAGACGCCTACCGCTGGATCGGGCTCCAGCGCGGCGCGGACGGCACGGTGCACCTGGTGCACCGGTTCGCCGAGACGGTCGCCGACCAGGAACGCGACGCCGACCACCCGAGGCCCGCTCCCGGCGGCCGGGCCCTGCTGCGCGTCGACATCGGCGCCGGGGCGCGCTGCCGCTTCTCCTACGACACCGGGGACGGCTTCCGCCCCTCCGGCCAGGTCTTCGCCGCCACCCCCTGGCGTTGGGTCGGTGCCCTGCTCGGCCTGGTCGCCGTGGCGCCCACCGGCCAGGGACACGCCGGTACCGCCACATTCACGCGGTTCCGGATCAGCACCCCGGCGTACGGCTGAACACCGCCGTACGTCCCCGACCGACCCCCCACAACTTCATAGTCCGTTGGATCCAGAAGAAGAGAGCCGACCAATGAAGATCAGCATTCTCAGAAACAGCGCAGGCAGGCGCCGCGCGTCGACCGCCGTCGCCCTGGGGGCCGTGCTCGCCCTGACCGCCACCGCCTGCGGCGACGACGGCAGCGGCGGCGACGACGGGGCCGAGGGCAGCGGCAAGGGCAAGATCGTCTTCTGGGACAACAACGGCGGTGTCCGCACCGACATCTGGAAGGAGATCATCGCCGACTTCGAGAAGGCGAACCCGGACATCGAGGTCCAGTACGTCGGCATCGCCTCCACCGAGTACCAGTCCAAGGTCGACACCGCCATCCAGGGCGGCGGCCTGCCGGACGTCGGCGGCATCAGCGCCTCGATGCTCGCGGGCTTCGCCGCCCAGGGAGCGCTCGACACGCTGGACTTCCGGCTGGCCAAGTCGCCGCTGAACGGCAAGCTCAACAAGGACATGATCGAGTCGCTGCGCGCCGCGGGCGGCGGTGACGACAAGCTGTACTCGATCCCGACCTCGGCGAACAACGGCGTGCTGTACTACCGCACCGACCTGTTCGAGAAGGCGGGCCTGAAGGAGCCGACCACCTGGGACGCGTTCTACGAGGCCGCCGAGAAGCTGACGAACAAGGGCAAGAACGAGTTCGGCTACACCATCCGCGGCGGCGCCGGCTCCATCGCCCAGGCCCTGGACGCGATGTACGGGCAGTCCGGCATCACCTCGTTCTGGGACTCCTCCGGCAAGAAGACCACGGTCAACGACCCGAAGAACGCCGAGGCCCTGGAGAAGTACGCGGGCCTGTTCAAGAAGGTCACCCCCGCGGCCGACCTGAACAACGACTTCACCAAGATGGTCGCGCAGTGGGACTCCGGCACGATCGGCATGCTGAACCACAACCTCGGTTCGTACCAGGACCACGTCAAGGCGCTCACCGCCGAGAAGTTCCGGGGCATCCCGCAGCCGACCGGGCCCGGCGGCAAGCGGGTCCAGGTCTCCAACCCGGTCGACGGCGTCGGCATGTTCAAGAGCTCCAAGAACAAGGAAGCCGCCTGGAAGTTCATCGAGTTCGCCACGTCGGCGCAGTCGAGCTCGAAGTTCAACGAGGCGGCCGGGCAGGTGCCGGCGAACACGGACGCGGCGAAGGACGAGTGGATCAACAAGGCGGAGCCCACGAAGCTGGCGGCTGCCGCGTTGAGCGACGGTTCCACCAGCATCGTGCAGCTGCCGTACTACCTGCCGGACTGGAACACGATTTCCAAGGCTGACAACGAGCCGAACTTCCAGAAGGTGCTTCTGGGGGACATGAGTGCGCAGAAGTTCCTGGACACGATGGCCGAGCAGCTGAACGAGGCTCAGGCCGAGTGGCAGGAGCAGATGGGTTAATCGGCGGTCCCGCCGGGGGCGGCCCGTGGTTTTCGGGCTGCGGGCCGTCCCCGGTCGATCGCGCCCACGCGGCGGAGCCGCACATCGATACAGCCCCGCACCCCTGGAGGGGCGTTCCACCGCCCCCTGTTGAAAGGCACAGCTTGTGTCGCTCAGCCGTAGGCAGGTTGCTTCCGCTGCCGTCGCTTCCATTCCTCTGGCGTTCGCCGCAACCGGTACCGCTCACGCCGGCGGACGCCGTCACCGCACCCTCTACATCGCCGGTGACTCCACCGCCGCCCAGAAGTACGCCGATGCCGCGCCCGAGACCGGGTGGGGAATGGCGTTGCCCTTCCTGCTGCACCGGCATCTGGCCGTCGCCAACCATGCCGTGAACGGGCGGAGTTCCAAGAGCTTCGTCGACGAGGGGCGGCTCGAGGCGATCCTCTCCTCGATCCGGCCCGGTGACTTCCTTCTCGTCCAGTTCGCGCACAACGACGAGAAGTCCGCCGATCCCACCCGTTACACCGAGCCCTGGTCGACGTACCAGGAGCACTTGCGGATGTACGTCGAGGGGGCGCGGGCCCGTGGGGCGCGGCCCGTGCTGGCCACCGCCGTGGAGCGGCGGCGGTTCGACGCGGACGGGCGTGCCGTGCCGAGCCACGGGGAGTACCCGGCGGCGATGCGGGCGCTGGCCGCCGAGGAGCGGGTCGCGCTGCTCGACGTCCAGGCGCTGTCGCTGGCGTTGTGGCAGGAGCTCGGGGTCGAGGAGACCAAGAAGTACTTCAACTGGACGGCGACCGAGCAGGACAACACGCACTTCGATCCGCCGGGCGCGATCGCCGTGGCGCGGCTGGTCGCCCGGGAGCTGCTGCGCACCCGGGTGCTCGCGCCGCGCGACGTGCGGCGGCTGGACGCGGAGATCCCCCAGTCGTGGATCACCTGGCCGGAGGCCGTCGCGTAACACCCCCTGGACCATGAAAAAAGGAGAGCCGCACCATGAGCACATCCAAATGGCATGGGCATGTCACAGTGAGAGCCGCCTCGCTGGCCGGCTGCACCGCCCTCGTGCTGGCCCTGACCGGTACCGGCGCCCAGGCCCACTCCCCGTCGCACCACCGTGACGCCGCCCGGCAGACGCTGGGCGCGGGCGACGGCTGGGCCTCCTACGGCACCGGCACCACCGGAGGCGCCGCCGCCGACCGCGAGCACGTCCACACCGTGCGCACCTGGGCCGAGTTCAAGGCGGCCCTGGCGGACGGCGGAGACGCACCGAAGATCATCAAGGTGAAGGGGACCATCGACGCGGTCTCCGAGGGCTGCGAGGCGTTCGCCGCGCCCGGCTACGACTTCGACGCCTACCTGGAGGCGTACGCGCCGGAGACCTGGGGCCTGGAGCAGGACCTGAGCGCCGAGCCGGACGACAGCCCGGAGGGCCTGCGCAGGGCCTCCGCGGCCGCGCAGGACACGGCCATCAAGGCGACCGTCCCCTCCAACACCACGATCATCGGTGTCGGCCGGAACGCCGGCATCAAGGGCGCCAGCCTCCAGATCAAGGGCGCGGACAACGTCATCGTCCGCAACCTCACCCTCGAGAGCCCGATCGACTGCTTCCCGCAGTGGGACCCGACCGACGGCAGCCAGGGCAACTGGAACTCCGAGTACGACACCGCCGTCGTCTACGGCTCCACCCACGTCTGGCTGGACCACAACACGTTCACCGACGGCGAGCACCCCGACAGCGAGGCGCCCACCCACTTCGGCATGCTGTACCAGCAGCACGACGGAGAGCTGGACATCGTCCGGGGCGCCAACTACGTCACCGCCTCCTGGAACGTCTTCACCGAGCACGACAAGACGATCCTCATCGGCAACAGCGACAGCGAGTCCACCGCGGTCGGCGACCGGGGCAAGCTGAAGGCGACCTTCCACCACAACCTGTTCTCGGGCCTGGTCGAGCGCGCGCCGCGCGTCCGCTTCGGGCAGGTCGACGTGTACAACAACCACTTCGTGGCGGAGGACGGCTACGCCTACAGCTTCGGCGTCGGCAAGGAGTCCCAGCTCGTCGCCGAGCACAACGCCTTCACCCTGGCGAAGGGCATCAGCCCGGCGAAGATCCTCAAGAAGTGGAGCGAGGCGCCGCTCACCGCCGCCCACAACGTGGTCAACGGCAAGCGCGTGGACCTGATCGCCGTGCACAACGCGGAGATCCCGGCCGAGACCCTCCAGTCCGGCGCCGGCTGGACGCCCACCCTGCGCACCGCCGTCCACCCGGCCCGGGCCGTCCCGTTCCTGGTCGAGCACGGCGCGGGCGCCGGCCGTATCCGCTGACCCCTTCCTCCCGGCAGCCGGGCCGGGGCGGTCCGCCCTCACCACGGACCGCCCCGGCCCGTCTGACGTCACCCAAGGAGCACCCGCATGCCCTCGCCCCTGTCCAGAAGGAACTTCCTGCTCACCGGCGCCACGGCCTCCGCCGCGCTCGCCCTGGCCGCCGTCCCCGCCCAGGCCGCCCACCGGCCCCGCCGCCCGTTCGGCCGGTACGGCTCACCGTCCGCCCGCCTCACCCCCGGCACCCTGTACGTCCACCCGCGCGGCGCCGGTGACTTCACCGGCGTCCAGGCCGCCGTCACCGCCGCGACCGGCACCGGACGCACCCTCGTCATCGCCCCGGGCACCTACCGCGAGACGGTCTCCGTCGACGCCGACCGCACCGACATGACCTGGCTCGGCGCCTCCGAGGACCCCCGTGACGTGGTGATCGTCTACGACAACGCGGCCGGCACCCCCAAGCCGGACGGCTCCGGTACCCACGGCACCTCCGGCTCGGCCACCACCACCGTGCGCCCCGACGGCTTCACCGCCCGCTGGATCACCTTCGCCAACGACTGGCTGCGCACCGACCTCCCCGGCACCAGCGGCACCCAGGCCGTCGCCCTCAAGGTGCAGGGCGACCGCAGCGCCTTCACCCACTGCCGCTTCCTCGGCCACCAGGACACCCTGTACGCCGACTCCCTGTCCCTGGACACCTTCGCCCGCCAGTACTTCGCCCACTGCTACGCCGAGGGCGACGTCGACTTCGTCTTCGGCCGGGCCACCGCCGTCTTCGAGCACTGCCACTTCCGCACCCTGGTCCGCCCCGACCTCACGGCAGCCCCGTACGGCTTCGTCTTCGCGCCCTCCACCGCCGGCGCCAACCCGCGCGGCTACCTGGTCACCCGGAGCAGGATCAGCAGCGAGGCCCCCGACGGCTACTACAAGCTGGCCCGCCCCTGGGTGCCCAGCTCCGACACCACCGCCCGCCCGATGCTCACCGTCCGCGAGACCCGGCTCGGCGCCGGCATCGACGCGGTCGCGCCGTACACCAACATGGCGAGCGGCCACCCCTGGCAGGACCAGCGGTTCGCCGAGTACCGCAACACCGGCCCCGGCGCGGTCGTCACCGTCCCCGGGAACCGTCCCCAGCTCACCCGCGCGGAGGCCGCCTCGCACACGCGGGAGGCGTACCTCGGCGACTGGCGGCCGTATGACCGCCACCGGTGACCTGCCCGGATTCCACACGGCGCTCAAGGACGAGCTGACCTTCCCGCTCGCCTGGGGCACCTCGCCGGTCCGGGACTTCGGGGCGTGGCGGCGCACGGCCCGCGCGGTGGTCGAGGAGCACCTCCTCGTCGGCCGGCAGGACGGGACGCCGTACGCCCCGGAGTTCACCGCCCGTTCGGACGGCGACGGGTACACGCGGGAGCTGGTCACCCTCTCCCTCACCCGCCACGGACGGGTCCGCGGCGCCCTGCTCACCCCGCGGGGCACCGGCCCGTTCCCGGCGGTCCTCCTCCTGCACGACCACGGGTCCCGGTTCGACATCGGCAAGGAGAAGTGCGTCCGGCCCTGGTACGACGACACCCGCCTGGCCTCCGCCGAGGAGTGGGCGGCCCGGTGCTTCGACGGGCGCTTCGTCGGCGACGAACTGGCCCGGCGGGGGTACGTGGTGTTCTGCGCGGACGCCCTCGGCTGGGGCGACCGCGAACCGCTCGCCTACGAGCGGCAGCAGGCCCTGGCGAGCACCCTCTACCACCTCGGCTCCTCGCTCGCCGGACTGCACGCCCGCGAGGACCAGCGGGCCGCGGCCTTCCTGGCCGGCCTGGACCGGGTGGACGCCCGCCGGGTCGCCGCCGTCGGCTTCTCCATGGGCGGCCACCGCGCCTGGCAGGCCGCGGCGCTCAGCGACGACATCGCCGCCGCGGTGAGCGTGTGCTGGATGACCGGCCTCAAGGAGATGATGGTGCCGGGCAACAACACCCTGCGCGGGCAGTCCGCGTTCCACACGCTCCACCCGGGGCTCGCCCGGCACCTCGACATCCCCGACGTGGCGAGCATCGCCGCGCCGAAGCCGATGCTGTTCTTCCACGGCGGGCTCGACGCCCTGTTCACCGCCGACGGGGTGCGCGTCGCGTACGACAGACTGCGGGCCGTCTGGCGCGCGTGCGGTGCCGGGGAGCGGCTGCGGCTGAAGACGTGGCCGGAGCGCGGCCACGTCTTCGACGCCGCGATGCAGGACGAGGCCTACGCCTGGCTGGAGTCGGTCACCGCCGCCGCACCGGGCTGACCGACTCCAGGGTCGGCACCACCGGCTCGATCGTGCCGTCGGCTGCGAACTCCAGCCGGTCGACGGTGGTCTCCCGGTGCGTGCCGTCCCCGCCGGACGTGCCGGGGCCGTTCAGCGCGAACCGGTGGTAGACGATGTACCAGTCGTCGGTGCCGGGGGTGTTGACCACGGAGTGGTGACCGGTGCCGAGGATGCCGTACTCGGGGCGCTTGGACAGGATCGTGCCCTGCTTGGTCCAGGGGCCGAGCGGGGACGGGCCGGTCGCGTAGGCCACGTGGTAGTTCTCGCTGCGGGTGTCGTCCTCGGACCACATGAAGTAGTACGTGCCGTCCCGCTTCACCACGAACGAGCCCTCACGGAAGTCGTCCGGGGTGATGTCCTTCACCCGCGCGGCGTCGAAGGACACCATGTCGTCGTCGAGCGGGACCACGTAGCCGTGCCCGTTGCCCCAGTACAGGTACGACCGGCCGTCGTCGTCCGTGAACACGGCCGGATCGATCATCTGGCCGCTGAACTGCGTCTTCCCGATCAGCGGCTTGCCGAGCGCGTCCTCGAAGGGGCCGGCCGGGGAGTCGGCCACCGCGACACCGATCTGCTGCTCGGCGCAGAAGTAGAAGTAGTACTTCCCGTCGCGTTCCGCGATCGCGGGCGCCCAGGCGTTCTTGTCGGCCCACGACACGTCAGGACCGAGGTCGAGGATCACCCCGTGGTCCTTCCAGTGGACCAGGTCCCTCGACGAGAACGCCTTGAACCGCGTGCCGCCCCAGCCGGGGAAGCCGTCCGTGGTCGGGTAGATCCAGTACCGGCCGTCCATGTACCGCACGTCCGGGTCCGCGTACAGGCCCGGCAGCACGGGGCTGCGGGTGGGCACCGCCTCGACGGTCCACTCGCGCTTCGTGCCGTCCGCCGCCGTCACCGTGTACGTCCGCGGCTCGCGGAAGTCACGGCGGGCACCGGGCCCCGGGCTGACCGTCGCGCCCTCGCCCACCCACAGCCTGGGCGCGAGGTGCCGCAGGTCGGCGTCCGGCTCCATCGGCAGGACGACCTTGCCCGTCTCCTCGCTGACGACGGCGTACCCCTTCTGGCCGGGGGCCGTGGCGTCCACGACCGACGCGGGGCTCTCCGGGTACGCGGCCAGCAGCCGGTCGTACTCCGCCCGCGTCACCGGGATCACCGTGCCGTGCCGGGGGCTCGCGGGAAGCTGGTAGTCCGTCGACGGGGTCCACTCGCCCGAGTCGAGGTCGGTGGTCTCGAAGGGCAGGTAGCCCCGGCCGCCGTACTCGTCGATGAACAGGTACCACTTCTCCTCGGTGTTCGACTTGAACACCGTCGGCCCCTCGCCCCGGCTCATCGCGCCGCTGCCGATGCAGTCGGAGACGAAGTCGTACGAGGTGCCGGTCAGCGACGCCGACTTCTCGCCGGTGATGAACTTCGAGCAGGGGGAGCCGGAGGACGGGTCGCGCTCGTCCTTGGTGTAGCGGTAGTACGTGTCCTCGTGCTTGACGACGGTCGAGTCGATGACCGAGTAGCCCGGGTCGTTCCAGACCTTCGGCTCGCTGAAGGTGCGGAAGTCCTCCGTGGTCGCGTACAGCATCCTGTTGTACGTCGATCCGGTGTGGTCCGGGTCGTCGTCGGCGTACAGCTTGGACGCCCAGAAGACGACGTACGCGTCGAGCTCGTCGTCCCAGTAGGCCTCCGGGGCCCAGGTGTTGCCCGCGTTGTCCGGGGAGACCTTCACCAGGCGCTGGTCGGTCCAGTGGACCAGGTCGGTGGATTCCCACACCATGATCGACCTGCTGCCGTGCCGCTGCACCTCGTCCCAGCTTCCGCTGCTGTTCCGGTACATCCGCAGATCGGTGGCGATCATGTAGAACCGGTCGCCCTCGGGGGAGCGGATCACGAACGGGTCGCGCAGTCCCTTCTCGCCGGTCGTGGAGGTCAGCACCGGCTCACCGGCGTTGAGTTCGCGCCAGTGCAGGGCGTCGTTGCCGCGGCTGAGGGCGTAGCGGATCTGCTCGCCGTCGGCGGTGCCCTCGCCGGTGAAGTAGGCGAAGAGGTAACCGGCGTACGTGGGCTTCTTCACGGGTGGTGCTCCGGAGTGTGCGGTGCCCGGCGGGGCGGCGAGCAGGGCGAGGAGAAGGGCGAGGAACGGGACGAGAAGCGTGCGGCGTGCGGTGTGGCGGCGCATGACACTTCCTGTCGGAGTCTGGGGGATTCTGTTGTTTACCGGAGTGTCACCAGCGGGGTTCGGGGCGTCAACAGAGGGGAGCGGGGCCGGGCGTACCGAAAGTTTTCGGGTGTTTTCGCTGTTCGGGGACTCGGACGAACGACGGACGCCCCGCCGGGGTGAACCGGCGGGGCGCCTTGGTGGCGGTCCGGATGGGGGTCCGGACCACCAGGGGGTTCCGGCCGCCCGAGGGGGGCTCGGGCGGCCGGTCACCGGGCCGTCGGACGTCGAGACGGCGGCCCGGGGTCATGGGCCCGGAGGGATCACTTGTAGGTGATGTCCGAGGACGAGAACTTGCAGTACTTTCCGTCGGCGCCGGAGCCGAGGTCCTTCGGCTCCTTGCCCGTGTTGTTGCCCTGGTAGCGGGTGCAGGTCTTGATCTTCTTCTTGCTGTCGCCCTCGATGCGGATCTTCGACAGCGTGGCGGTGTCGCCGTAGTTGGTGTTGATGCCGACGAGCGACTTGCCGGGTGCGACGACGTCGATGTCCTTCAGCACGATCGTGCGCTTGTACTGCTTCTTGCAGTTGCCGCAGGAGCGCACCAGCTTGCCGAAGTCCTCGACCCGGAAGCCGCTCACGGTCAGCGTGCCGGCGCCGTTGAACTGCAGCACCTTGTCGTCGGCCTTCTTCGCGCCGCCGCCGATCACCTTGTACTGGGCCGACGACGACGTGCCCTTGAAGCTGGCGGCGTCCTCGCCGACGTCCAGCCACCACACGTTCTGCAGCGTGCAGCTGCCCTTGCAGTGCACGCCGTCGGCGGCCGGGGTGCCGATGATCACGTTCTTCAGCGTGGCGCCGTCGGCCAGCTCGAAGATCGGGTCCTGGCCCTCGTCCTGGCCGTCGCCGCCGAGGGCGCCGGTGCCGTAGAACTTCTTCATGCCGCCGTCGTACGTCCCGGAGACCGGAACGGTCTTCGACACCGGCTTGCTGCCGGTGTCCGAGGGCCAGGACGAGGCGGCGCCCGCCGTGGAGAGCATCGACGTGGTGACGATCGCCGCGCCCGTGATGCCGAGCGCGGAGACACCGGCGATCAGGGCCCGCCGCTTGGTGGTCCGGCGGCGGTGGGAGACGGGCTGTTCGGGTCGTGCAGTCATGCGCGATGTCCTTGTGTGGAGAGGGTCTTTGCGTCTACTGGTCGCCGCCGCTCCGCAAAGGGTTGCCGCCCGGACGATCTTTTTTTCACGACTCCTCGTCGTCCGCCGCGTCCTCGTCGTCCTTGTCGTCCTGGGCCGCGAAGTCGCCGCCCACCGCGCGCTCTTCGGAGCCGGTGCCGGCCCGCGCCGTGTAGGTGTCCTCCCCGGCGTCCCGGCCGCCGCGCTCGTGGTCGTACTGCCCCGCGAAGACCCACTCGCCGGGCTCGATCGTACGGCCGCCCTTGAGCGTCCAGACGTAGACGAGGAAGCCGTCCCGCTCGTCCACCGAGAGCTCGAAGTCGTCCTCGGGCAGCGAGCGCCAGGCACCGGTGGAGGTCACCCCGCCGGTCTGCGCGATCCGCAGTTCCACGGTGAGCGCGGTCAGGCGCTCGGTGGTCTTCAGGGTGATGTTGCTCTGCGCCCAGAACTCGTTGCTGTGCGGGTCCACCGAGCCGTCCGACCACAGCGGCCCGTCCTCGACCCCGGCCGGCGGCTTCTCGGGGCCGCCGGACGAACTCGGCTTCCCCGCGGGCGGGGTGGCCGTGTTCCGGGGCTGCTCAGAGGTGTCCGGGTCGGGGTTCACCGACGGCTCGGGCGGCCGGCTCGTCGCCTCCGGGGACCGCGTGGGCGTCGGCGAGACGGCCACCTGCCGCTGCGGCGGCGCCTCCTCGCCCCCCACCGAGGACGCGACCGCGTAACCGCCCACCGCCAGCACCCCGGCCACCGCGGCCGTCGCGCCCGCCACCCGGACCCAGCCGAACAGCGGCGGACGCGTGGCCCGGTGCTCCGGGCGGGCCGGTCCGGCCATGCCGCGCTCCACCCGGGCCAGCATCCGCTCCCGGTCGGGCTCGTGCGCCCCGGCCGCCTCGTGCAGCCGGGCGCGCAGCTCCTCGTGCACGTCCCGCCGCATCGTCATCGGTTCCTTCCCGTGGCCCCGCCGGGGCGTTTGCGCACGCTCCCGGCCGTCTTCCCGCCCGCGGTGGCCGCCACCGCCGCGTGCACCCGGCGCGGTACCTCCCGCGTGCCCAGCAGCCGCTGCAGTTCGGTCATCCCCTTCGAGGTCTGGCTCTTCACCGTACCCACCGAGATGCCCAGCGCCAGCGCGGTGTCCTTCTCCGACAGGTCGAAGGCGTGTCGCAGCACCACGCACGCCCGCTTGCGGAACGGCAGCCGGCGCAGCGCCTCCTGCACGTCCACCACCCCCGGCACGTCGGGGTTCTCGATCCGTTCCTCGCGCGGCGACCAGAACAGCGCGATCCGCCGCCGCTCGCGCACCGCGCTGCGGATCCGGGTCCGGGCCAGATTGGCCACCACACCCCGGGCGTACGCCGCCGGATGGTCGGCGGCGCGCACCCGGTCCCAGCGGTGCCACAGCGCCAGCAGCGCGTCCGCCGCCAGATCGTCGGCGGTGTCCGCCTCACCCGTCAGCAGATGGGCCAGCCGGGACAGTTCGGCGTAGTGGCGTTCGAAGAACGCGTGGAACTCCACGGAGGCGGCGTCGTCGACGACGGTGCCCACGGGCGCCCTCCCCTCACAGCGGCGTCGGGCGCCCGACGGGCACCGATGACGGTGTATGTCATGTAGATGACACGTGAAAATCCGGAGTGACCGGCGTGAGTTCCGGAGCGTAGCAGTGATCATTCACGGGCTCGTACGGAGGGTCGAACGATGTCTGGCCGGTCGGTATCCGAATCCGTACCACGGGCCGCCCCCCGAGGGAAGGGGGACGGCCCGTCGTACGGACGACCTGTCGGCCGGTGAGAGCTCAGTCCCGGAGCGCCGCTTCCATCGCCGCCTTGGCGACCGGGGCCGCCAGGCCGTTGCCGCTGACCTCCGAGCGGGCCGCGTCGGACTGCTCCACCACGACCGCCACGGCGACCTCCTGGTCCGAGGAGTCCGACTTGGCGTACGAGGTGAACCAGGCGTACGGGGTCTTGCTGTTGTTCTCGCCGTGCTGCGCGGTGCCCGTCTTGCCGCCCACGGTGGCGCCGGACAGCTGCGCGTTCGTCCCCGTGCCCTCCTCGACGACCGTCTCCATCGCCGACCGGAGCTGCTCGGCGGTCGAGGCGCTGACGATCCGCTCCGTGCCGGTCTCCTCCTCGTAGTCCTTCAGCACGTCGCCGCCGCTGTCGGTGACGCGGCTGACCATGTGGGGCGACACCAGTTCCCCGCCGTTGGCCATCGCCGCCGACACCATCGCCATCTGCAGCGGCGTCGCGGTCACGTCGAACTGGCCGATCCCGGTGAGCGCGGTCTGCGACGGCACCATGTCGGAGGGGTACACGCTGGTGTAGGCGCGCACCGGTACGTCCTGCGTCTCGTCGTTGAAGCCGAACTTCTCGGCCATCGCCCGCACCTTGTCCTGGCCCAGGGCGACGGCCGTCTTCGCGAAGACGTTGTTGCAGGAGTACTGCAGCGCGACCCGGATCGAGGCGTTCTCACAGGGCGCGTCCGGGTTCTCGTTGGTGAGCTCCGTGACCGTGCCCGGCAGCGTGTACGGGTCGGGGCTGTCGGTCTCCTCGTCCACCGATCCGTACAGCCCGTCCTCCAGCGCGGCCGCCGCGACGACCAGCTTGAACGTCGAGCCCGGCGGCAGCGGCCGGCGCAGCGCCCGGTTGGTGAGCGGCTTGTCCGGATCCGCGGTGAGCTCCTTCCACGCCTCGCCCGCGGTGTTGGCGTCGGTCAGCGACGTCGGGTCGTACGACGGGGTCGACACCGCCGCGAGGATCCGGCCCGTCCTCGGGTCGATCGCGACCGCCGCGCCCTTCTTGTCGCCGAGCGCCTCGTACGCCGCCTTCTGCACCGCCGGGTCGATGGTCGTCACCACGTTGCCCGGCTCGGCGCGCCGGTCGGTGACGGTGTCCATCACCGTCTTCAGCCGGGGATCCGTGCCGTTGAGCAGATCCTGGTAGATGCCCTCGAGCTGCGTCGGCGCGTACGCCTGCGAGGCGTAGCCCGTCACCGCCGCGTACAGCGGGCCGTTCTCGTACGTGCGCTTGTACGCGAGGTCGCCTCCCTTCGTCCGCGCCGAGCCGGTGATCGACTCACCGGCCACGATGATGTTCCCGAGCGGCTCCGCGTACGTCTCGATCGCGTTGCGCCGGTTGTCACTGTCGTCCGCGAGTGCCCGGCCCTCGTAGAACTGCACCCAGGTCGCCCTGACCAGCAGGGCGAACACCAGGAGCAGGGTGAGGACGGAGGCACGCCTGATCGTCTTGTTCATTCCGTTCGGACAGACGGACGGGAGGGGGCGGATCGTTCCCTTCCGCCCCGTTTCTCATCGGATGTTCATCGAGCGGGCGGCCAGCGGTCAGCGGTCAGCGGTCCAGCGTGAGCACGAGTTCGTCGATCTCCGCACCCCGCGCGGGCGCGTACGCCGTGGCCCGCGCGGAGACCTCGAAGCCGCACCGCTCCAGCACCCGCCGCGACCCCGCGTTGTCGGCGGCCACGCGCGCGTACAGCGGGCGTTCGCCCACCTCCGCCAGCAGCCCGCGCAGCGCGGCCGTGGCGATGCCCCGGCCCCAGTGGGCGCGGTCGACCCAGTACGTCACCTCGCGCTCGCCCGGCTCCCCGTACACCGCCGCGTGACCCACCACGTCGCCGTCGCCCAGGACCGTGCGCGTCACGATCTCCGGCGAGCTGCGGATGTGCGCCCAGTGCGCGTCGAAGCCGGCCCGGTCGGCCGGGTCCTCGGGGGTGAAGGCCGCCATGCGCAGCGCCTCCGGGTCGTTCAGCTGTCGGTAGAAGACCGGCAGGTCGCTGTCGTGCACCGGCCGCAGGGCGATGTCCACGGGTCAGAGCCTCCGGGTGGCCAGGGTCAGCCGGTCGCGGGCGTCGAACAGGGCGTCCTTGACCATCTGCTCGTGCGCGGGCGTGAGCCGCGCCACCGGCACCGAGCAGCTGATCGCGTCCCGCGCGGGGGTGCGGTACGGGATCGCCACACCGAAGCAGCGCAGCCCCAGCGTGTTCTCCTCGCGGTCCACGGCGAAGCCCTGCTCCCGCACCAGGTGCAGCTCCTCGATGAGCTTCTCCCGGTCCGTGATGGTGTGCTCGGTCAGCGCGGGCAGCGTCTCCGGGAGCATCTTGCGCACCTGCTCGTCCGGGTACGTGCTCAGCAGCGCCTTGCCCAGCGACGTCGAGTGCGCGGGCAGCCGGCGGCCGACCCGGGTGAACGGGCGCAGGTAGTGCTGCGACTGGCGGGTGGCGAGATACACCACGTTGGTGCCGTCGAGCCGGGCCAGGTGGATGGTCTCCGTGGTGTCGTCGGAGAGCCGGTCCAGGGTGGGGCGGGCCGCCGCGACGACCTCGTCGCCGTCGATGTACGACGTGCCCACCAGCAGCGCCCGCACGCCGATGCCGTACCGCGTGCCCGTCGCGTCCGTCTCCACCCAGCCGAGGTCCACGAGGGTGCGCAGCAGCATGTAGAGGCTCGACTTGGGGTAGCCGACGGCCTCCTGGACCGCCGCCAGGGAGTGCATGCCGGGGCGCCCGGCGAAGTATTCGAGCAGTTCAACGGTCCGCACCGCGGACTTGACCTGCGCCCCGCCGCCCGTCTCGCCAGCCGACATCGCCCTTGACCCCTTCGTTCGCCTGGAAATAGTCTCCGAAGCACATTCACCCACAGAGACAGTGTTCAGCATATCGAACAACTCTGTGGGGTGACGTACATACTGCGGCATTGCATGCGGCAATCAAGTGGAGGGACCCGCGGTGGCAGCAGCACCAGTCTGGAGTGTCGACCCCCGAACCGGGAAGCAGCGTGAACAGGTTGCGGTGGAGGCCACAGCCCAGGAGGTCGACGCCGCCGTCCGCGCCGCGCACGACGCGCGCGGCGCGCTGACGGACCGCACCGTCCGCGCGGCCTTCCTGCGCACGGCCGCCGACGAGCTGGAAGCGGCCAGGGACCAGCTCGTCGAGGTCGCCGACGCGGAGACCGCCCTCGGCCCGGTCCGGCTCACCGGCGAACTCGCCCGCACCTGCTACCAGCTGCGGGCCTTCGCAGGCATCGTCGAGGAGGGCGCCTTCCTCGACGTCGTCGTCGACCACCCCGACGACACCGCGACCCCGCCCGTCCCGGACCTGCGCCGCTACAAGATCCCGCTGGGCGTCGTCGCCGTCTACTCGGCGTCCAACTTCCCCTTCGCCTTCTCCGTGGCCGGCGGCGACACCGCGAGCGCGCTCGCGGCCGGCTGCCCGGTCGTCGTCAAGGCCCACCCCGACCACCCCGGACTGTCCGAGCTGGTCGCCAAGGTGCTGCGCCGGGCCGCCGCCCGCCACGACCTCCCCGAGGGCGTGCTCGGCCTGGTGCACGGCTTCGAGGCCGGCATCGAGCTGATCAAGCACCCGCTGGTCTCGGCGGCCGGCTTCACCGGCTCCGTCCGCGGGGGCCGCGCCCTCTTCGACGCGGCCGCCGCCCGGCCCGTCCCGATCCCCTTCCACGGTGAGCTGGGCTCCCTGAACCCGGTCGTGGTCACCGAGGCCGCCGCCGCCGAGCGCGGCGAGGCGATCGGCGCCGGGCTCGCCGGTTCGATGACGCTGGGCGTCGGCCAGTTCTGCGTGAAGCCGGGCCTCGTCCTCGCACCGGCCGGCGCGGCCGGTGACGCGCTGGTCAAGTCCCTGACGGACGCCGTCAGCGACACCGACGCCGGCGTCCTGCTCGACCACCGCATGCGCGACAACTTCGTCGCCGGGGTCGCCGAGCGCGCCCAGCTCCCCGACGTGGAGTCCCCGGTGACGCCGGGCGCGGGCGGCGAGCACACGGTCAGCGCGGGGTTCCTCACGGTTCCGGCGAGCCGGCTGGCCGAGGAGGGGGAGCACGATCTGCTCCTCGAGGAGTGCTTCGGGCCGGTCACCGTCGTGGCCCGCTACGAGGACGAGGCCGAGGTGCGGGGTGTGCTGTCGCGGCTGCCGGGCAACCTCACGGCGACCGTGCAGCTGTCCGCAGAGGAGGCGGCGGGTGAGGGCCGCGGGGCGGAGCTGGTGCAGGAGCTGACGCCGCTGGCCGGGCGGGTCCTGGTCAACGGCTGGCCGACGGGCGTCGCGGTCGCCCCGGCCCAGCATCACGGGGGGCCGTACCCGGCGACGACCTCCACGTCCACGTCGGTGGGCGGCACGGCCATCGAGCGGTGGCTGCGGCCGGTTGTGTATCAGGGGACGCCTGAGGCTCTGCTGCCCGCGGAACTCAAGGACGGCAACCCGCTGGGGCTGCCCCGTCGCTTCAACGGCCGACTGGAGCGCTGAGGGTTCACCCCGCGCTCGGCTCCAGGCCCGCGTCGCGGGCCAGGAGCGCCGCCTGGACCCTGTTGTCGCAGTCGAGCTTGGTCAGGATGCGGCTGACGTAGGTCTTCACGGTGGCCTCGCTCATGTGCAGGCGGGCGCCGGCGTCCGCGTTGGACAGGCCCTCGCCGAGCAGGGCCAGTACCTCGCGTTCGCGTGCCGTCAGCCCGGCCAGACGGCGGCGTGCCTCCTCGCCGCGCAGGGTGGCGGCGGGGGAGGCGAGGGTGTCCACCACGTGCCGGGTGGCGGCCGGGGACAGGTAGGCGTTGCCGGCCGCCGCCGCGCGGACCGCCTGGATCAGCTCCTGTGGCGCGGAGTCCTTCAGCAGAAAGCCCGCGCCGCCGTGGCCGAGCGCCCGCAGGACGTTGTCGCGCTCCCCGAACGTGGTCAGGATCAGCACGCGCACCCCCGGCGCGGCGCGGCCCAGCTCGGCCAGCGCGGTCAGCCCGTCCATCACGGGCATCTGGATGTCCAGCAGGGCCACGTCGACCGCGGTGCTCCGGGCGGTCTCCACCGCCTCCCTGCCGTCCCGTGCCTCGGCGACGACGTCGATGTCGTCGGCCGAGGTGAGGATCATCCTGATGCCGGCCCTGATGAGCGGCTCGTCGTCGGCGACGAGGACCCGGATCACGCGGCCTCCTGCACGGTGTCGGTATGACAAGCGGACGGTGAAGCCCGCCCATCATGCCCGATCCGGTCGCGGGTGCGGCCACGGACCGTGTCACACCTCGTGCCTGTAGGACTCCTTCGAGGACAGCTTCCCGTCGCGGAAGCAGAACCGGTAGACGATGTCCTCCTCGTCGTCCACGAAGTGCTCGCAGACGGCGTCCTCGGGCAGCGGCGGGCCGTCCTTCTCCACGCCGTCGGTGAGCAGCGAGCCGCCTTCCGGGAACTTCTTCCGGAGGTCCGCCTCGGCGTCGCCGACCCGGGCCGACTCGTACACGCTCGCCGGAATGACGCCCTTCTCCACCTCGTCCACCAGCTTCGACACCCCCCATACCAGGAGGGCGCCGACGCCCACGGCGAGGACCACGGCGGTGAGGGCGCATCCCAGGGCGACGTTCTTCCTGCTGCTCATGATGGTCGCGAACTCCTTCTGCGGATCGGTGCGTTCGATGACGTCACCACCGTCGCCCGCGGAGCCCCCGCCGATCTGCCCCCGGAAGTCGCCGCCCGCGGCGACGAAAGTCGCGTCGTCCGGACGGGACTGCCGCCCGCCCTCCCCGTACGGCAGCACACCGGCGAGCCGGAAACCCCCGTGGGGGGTGGGGCCGGTGTGCACCATGCCGCCGACCAGTCGGGCCCGCTCCCGCAGACCCGTCAGCCCCTGGCCGCCGCTGATCGCGGGCGGCCCGGCCGGCGCACCGGCCGGCACCGGCCCGTTGGCCACCTCGACCACCAGGCTGTCCGGTTCGTAGCGCAGCGCCACGGTGATCGGGGCGCCCGGCGCGTGCTTGTGCGCGTTGGTCAGGCCCTCCTGGGCGATGCGGTACACCGCGTGATCGGCGGCGGGCGCGAGGGGCCGTTCGGTGCCGGACCGGTGCAGCTCCACCGTCGCACCCGCGGCCCGCGACGACGCGACCAGCTTGTCGACGGAGGCCGCCACGCGGGCCGTGGAAGGCCCGGTCTCTTTCTCCGGGACCGGCACGTGCGCTTCCACGCCGTCCCGCAGGATGCCCACGGCCTCGCGCAGTTCCCGCATCGCCGACCTGGAGGCCTCCCGGAGGACGCCCACCCCCTCCCGTTGGCGGTCACCCAGGTCCGGGTCCACCTCCAGCGCCCCGGCGTGCACGGCGATCAGGGCGAGCTGGTGGCCGAGGCTGTCGTGCATGTCCTGGGCGATGCGCTGCCGCTCCAGCAGCCGGGCCTGCCGCGCCACCATCGCCTGCTCCCGCACCAGTTGGGCGTTGTGCCGTCGCAGGGCGTCGAGCAGGGCGTGGCGCTGGGCGCGGTACCGGGAGGCGAGGCCCGGCACGACCGCCATCACCAGGAACGGGCCCCCGCCCAGCACGACCGTCACCAGCGGCGACATCCAGAGCCCGTCGTCGGCCGCGACCGTGAAGGTGAGAACGAGGTAGAGCGCGAGCCCGGCCGCGTACGCGGCCAGCGCGCGCGCCGGACGCCCGATGCGGCTGCCCGCCGACCAACTGGCGTAGATCAGCAGCGCGAACGTACCGATGATCGTCGCGGCCAGGGCCGACGAGACCATCAGCACCGTCGCCGGCAGGGCGCGGCGGGCCAGGGACAGTACGGCGACGACCAGGGCCAGGGCACCGCCCCGCACCACGGACCCGGTCTCCGTCGTATAGAGGAGGCCCGCGATGCCGGAAAGCGCCACGGCGAGTACGGCTTCCCCGACGATCCGCTTGCGGGGCCAGGGGGAGGCGGCGGCGAGCCGGTGACGGAGCGGCAGGCCGGCGCGGGGTGTTTCGGCTACGTCCACGCGCAGACGATAGAGGCCCGCCCCCGGGCGTCCGCATCCCCCCTTCGGCGCGGCCCCGGACGACGAAAGTGGACTTCCGGCCGCCAAGGGGCCTGTCATCTTTGGTCGTTGCGGATGACGACTTACGGAGACTGCTGTGGGGCGGGGCGCCCGGTGACGATGGCTCCGCCGGACGCGCAAGGGCGACGGCACAGGGAGCGACGGCTTCGGGAGTGGAACAGTGGACAGTACGGGACAGTGGGCCGGCGGACGTTTCACCGTGCGGCAGGAGACCGCCCTCAAGGCCGACCGGTACACCGTGAACGAGCTGCTGCCGGACGGTTCCGACGGAGGGGTCCTGGCCTTCGCCGAGCTGAAGCGGTTCTCGCTCAAGGAGGAGATGACCTTCTACACCGACGCGTCCAGGACGCGGGTCCTCTTCACCGTGGAGGAACGCAGCCTCCGCGCCGCCGGCGGCGGTTATGACGTGTGGGACGCGGAGGGCGACCTCATCGGCGGGTTCGAGGAGAAGGCCGTCGCCTCCCTGCTGCGCTCGACGTGGGTTCTGGACCAGCCGGGCTCACCCGTGGCCGTCGGACGGGAGCGCAACCGGTTCGTGGCCGTGCTCCGCCGCGTCTGGGACTTTCTGCCGTTGGACCTGGTGCCGTTCCTCTGGCCGTACCACTTCGACTTCGAGACGGACGGCAAGCCGGTGATGAAGGTCGACAAGAAGCCGGGGCTGCGCGACCGCTACGTGGTGGACGTGATCGCGCCCGGTCCGGACCCGCGCCTCGCCATCGCCCAGGCCGTGGCCCTGGACACGTTCCAGGACCGCTGACCGGGACCACCCCCGGGCCCCCGGCACCGGGCCCGGTCTGGAAGACTCCCGCCATGGACCTGGACATCCCCGAACTGCCCTTCCCCCTGCGCACCTACGGCCCCGACGGGCACTGGTCCCACGAGGACGGCGTCCTCACCGGATGGGCCGGACCCCGGCAGGACCGGTTCGTGCCGCCCACCGACGAGGCGCTGGACCCGGCCTCCGACGCGCCCCGGCTTCTCGGCGCGCCCGAGGGGGACTTCCAGCTGATCGCGCGGGTCACCGTCGGGTTCGCCGGGGCCTTCGACGCCGGGGTGCTGTACGTCCATGTCGGTGAGCGGGCGTGGGCCAAGCTCTGTCTGGAGTACTCGCCGGACGTGCCCACCGTCTGCACGGTGGTCACCCGGGGGCACTCCGACGACGTCAACTCCTTCACCGTCGACGGCAGTTCCGTCTGGCTCCGGGTGAGCCGCACCGGGCGTGCCTTCGCCTTCCACGCCTCCCGCGACGGTGAGCGCTGGACCTTCGTCCGGCTCTTCACCCTCGGCGACGAGAAGGAGACCGGAGCCGCGCTGGTCGGCTTCATGGCCCAGTCGCCGATGGGGGAGGGGTGCGTGGTGACGTACGACCACATCGAGTACCGGCCCCACTGGCCGAGTGACCTGCGGGACGGCAGCTGAGGGAATGAAGGCGGCTCGTTGAATGTTCACGCAGTCGCCGGAGGGAGTCTCCGTACCCGCACGACCTGGAGTGCCGATCACGATGCGCGTCGAAATCTGGTCCGATATCGCCTGCCCCTGGTGCTATGTCGGAAAGGCCCGTTTCGAGAAGGCGCTGGCCGCCTTCCCGCACCGTGAGCAGGTCGAGGTCGTGCACCGTTCCTTCGAGCTGGACCCGGGCCGCGCCAAGGACGACATCCAGCCGGTGCTCTCGATGCTCACCAGGAAGTACGGCATGAGCGAGGCGCAGGCCGAGGCCGGCGAGGACAACCTGGGCACCCAGGCCGCCGCCGAGGGCCTGCCCTACCGCACCCGGGGCCGCGACCACGGCAGCACCTTCGACATGCACCGCCTGCTGCACTTCGCCCGTGAGCGGGGCCGCCAGGTGGAGCTGCTCGACCTGCTGTACAGGGCGAACTTCGCCGAGGAGCGGTCCGTCTTCAACGACGACGAACGCCTCGTCGAGCTCGCCGGTGCCGCCGGTCTCGACGCCGACGCGGTGCGCGAGGTCCTCGCCGACCCGAAGGCGTACGCCGACGAGGTGCGCGCCGACGAGCGGGAGGCGGCGGAGCTCGGCGCGAACGGTGTGCCGTTCTTCGTGCTGGACCGCAAGTACGGCGTCTCCGGCGCCCAGCCCGCCGAGGTGTTCACCCAGGCGCTGACCCGGGCCTGGGGCGAGCGCCCGCCGCTGACCCTGGTCGACGGTGACGCGGAGGCCTGTGGCCCGGACGGATGCGCGGTGCCGCAGCAGTAGAACGCGCAGGCCGGCGCGTACGCATAAGGCTTCCTTTGCGATATCGCGCAGAATTCGGCAATGGACGGGGAGATCCCGGGGCCGCACAGTGGTCCCATGGAGACCTTCGAGAACCTCGTCCGTGCCGAGTTCGCCCCGAAGAACACCTACCTGAACACCGCGAGCAGCGCTCTCCTGCCCGCCCGTACCGTGGCCGCGCTCCAGGACGCCGTACGGCTGCGCGCGGAGGGACGTGCGCTGGATCCGCTCTTCGCCGACGTCGAGGCCTGCCGGGCCGCGTACGCCCGGGTCGTCGGCGTTCCCGTCGAGCGGGTCGCGGCCGGGGCCACGGCCGCTCTGCACACCGCGCTGATCGCCGCCTCGCTGCCGCCCGGTGCCGAAGTCCTCACCGCCGAGGACGACTTCGCCTCCGTCCTCAACCCCTTCCACACCCGTGGCGACCTCAAGGTGCGGGCCGTGCCGCTGGAGCGGCTCGCCGACTCCGTCCGGCCGGGCACCGCGCTGGCCGCGGTCAGCGCCGTACAGTCCGCCGACGGACGGATCGCCGACCTCGCCACGCTGCGCGAGGCCGCCCGGGACCACGGGGCCCGTACCTACGTCGACTTCTCCCAGGCGGCCGGCTGGCTGCCGGCGGAGGCCGACGCGTTCGACTACTCCGTCGCCATCGTCCACAAGTGGCTGCTCGGCCCGCACGGGGCGGCTTTCCTGGTGGTGCCCGAGGACCTCGGTGATCTGCCGTCGGTGCAGGCGAGCTGGGTCGCGGCGGAGAACCCCTGGGACAGCTGCTACGGACCGGTCGCCGAACTGGCCCGCTCCGCACGGCGGTTCGACTCCAGTCCCGCCCTGTTCACCTACACGGGTCTGCGCGCCTCCCTCGAACTGCTCGAGGAGATCGGCGTGGACACCGTCCGCGCCCACGACCTGGCCCTCGCCGACCGCTTCCGCGCGGGGCTCGCCGGCCTGGGCCACGAGCCCGTCCCCGCGCCCGGCTCGGCGATCGTGTCCGTCCCCGGACTGGGCCGCCTCCAGCCGGAGTTGGCCGAGGCGGGGATCGCGGTGTCGAACCGCGCGGGCAATCTGCGGGCGTCCTTCCACCTGTACAACACGGACGCCGACGTGGACCGGCTGCTGGACGCGCTGTCCGGCTGACCCCTTCGCCGGACACACGGAAGCGGGCCGGTGCCTCCCTGTCCCACACGAGGAGGCCCGGCCCGCGGTCTGTGTCACGCGGCTACTTCACCGTCGCAGCGCTTACTTCACCGGGGTGAAGTCCCGGGCGCCGATGCTGTGACATCCGGGGGCAACCCCCGGACCCCCGGCCGGATCCGGCTCACCTCACCGGGGTGAAGTCCCGGGCGCCGATGAACTCGGGCCGTCGGATCGGTGCGGCGAACGGTTCGACCGCCGTGTTCTCCACGCTGTTGAAGACGATGAAGACGTTGCTGCGGGGGAAGGGTGTGATGTTGTCGCCGGAGCCGTGCATGGCGTTGCAGTCGAACCAGGTCGCCGAGCCGGCCCTGCCGGTGAACAGCCTGATGCCGTGCTCCGACGCCATCTTCGTCAGCGCCTCGTCGGACGGCGTCCCCGCGTCCTGCATCTGCAGGGACTTCTTGTAGTTGTCCTTCGGGGTGGCCCCCGCGCATCCGAGGAACGTCCTGTGCGATCCCGGCATGATCATGAGGCCGCCGTTGGTGTCGTGGTTCTCGGTGAGCGCGATCGAGACCGAGACGGTGCGCATGTTCGGCAGGCCGTCCTCGGCGTGCCAGGTCTCGAAGTCGGAGTGCCAGTAGAAGCCGCTGGCGCCGAAGCCGGGTTTGACGTTGATCCGTGACTGGTGGACGTAGACGTCCGAGCCGAGGATCTGCCGGGCCCGTCCGGCCACGCGTTCGTCGCGGACCAGGTTGGCGAAGACCTCGCTGATCCTGTGCACCTCGAAGACGGACCGGATCTCCTTGGACCGCGGTTCCACGATGGAGCGTTCGTCCGCGCGGATGGCCGGGTCGGTGGTGAGCCGTTCCAGCTCGCGCCGGTAGGCGTCGGCCTCGTCGGGTGTGATGAGCTGGTCGACGGTGAGGAAACCGTCGCGTTCCAGGGCCTGGAGGTCACCGGTGGAGGCGGGGCCGGGGGTGTCCGGGGAGCCCCAGACGACCGGGTCCTGGCGGGGGGTGGCCACCTCGGTGGTGCCGCGGGTGGGGTAGAGGT
>NZ_JBHWHX010000060.1:0-38535 GCF_042732315.1 Streptomyces sp. NPDC059787 | reverse complement strand
CGACGGGTGTCGTGCGGGCCCTCCCGGTCGGCTCGGTGAGCCTGCGTCAGCCGTTGCGCTTCCAGCGCGGCTTGTCCTCGCGGCGGCCGAAGGAGCCGCCGCCGCGGTGGTCGTCACGACGGCCGTACGGGCGGTCGTGGGAGCCGGAGTGGAAACCGGGGCGGTCGCCCTGGCGGTCGCGGTTGAACGGACGGTCGCTGCCGCGGTGGCCGCCGCGGTCGTCACGGCGGAAGCCGCCACGCTCGCCGCGGTCACGGTCACGGTTGAAACCGCCACGGTCGTCCCGACGCTCGAAGGAACGCCCACCACGGTCGTCCCGACGGTCGTCACGGCGGAAGCCGCCACGGTCGTCCCGACGGTCACCACGGTCACGGTTGAAGCCACCGCGGTCGTCCCGACGCTCGAAGGAACGCCCACCGCGGTCGTCCCGACGGTCGTCACGACGGAAACCGCCGCGGTCGTCACGACGCTCGAAGGAACGCCCACCACGGTCGTCCCGACGGTCGTCACGACGGAAGCCGCCACGGTCGTCCCGACGGTCACCACGGTCACGGTTGAAGCCACCGCGGTCGTCCCGACGCTCGAAGGAACGCCCACCACGGTCGTCCCGACGGTCGTCACGACGCTCGCGCCGCTCGTACGGCGCCGGGGCCTCCGCACGCTCCACGCGCTCGGTCCGCTCGACGTCCCGCGCGGTCGGCTGCTCCGGCAGCGAGACCTCGGCCTCGGCCGCCTCGGCGACCACCGTCTCGACGTCCTCGCCCCGCTCGCGCGCGACCCGGGCCAGCAGGCGGTCGGCCTCGTCGCGCAGCTCGGAGGCGCGGCGCTGGGCCCGCTCCAGCTCCTTGGTGAGCTGGGCGACCTCGCGCTCGGCCTGCTGCGCGGAGTTGCCCGCGGACTCGGCCTGCACCTCGGTCATCGAACGGGCGCCGGTGATCTCGGCGACCTCGGGGTCGAAGGCGGCACCGCCCTGGATGATGTGGCGCGTGGCGTCGACGCCCGCGTCCTCCATCAGCCGGAAGATCTGGCGGCGCTGGTGCGGCAGCGACAGGGAGACGACGGTGCCGGTGCGGCCGGCGCGGGCCGTGCGGCCGGCGCGGTGCAGGTAGTCCTTGTGGTCGCCGGCCGGGTCCACGTTGAGGACCAGGTCGATGCCGTCGACGTGGATGCCACGTGCGGCGACGTCGGTGGCGACCAGGACGTTGACGTAGCCGTCCTTGAAGTCGGCCAGGGTGCGCGTGCGCGCGCCCTGGGTCATGCCGCCGTGCAGCGCGTCCGCCTTCGCGCCCGCGTCGCGCAGCTGCTCGGCGACGCGGTCGGCGCCGAGCTGGGTGCGGACGAAGATGATGGTGCGGCCCTTGCGGGAGGCGATGGCCGCGGTGACCGGCGCCTTGTCCTTGGGCTTCACGACGAGGATGTGGTGCGACATGGTCGTCACCGCGCCCTGCGCCGCGTCGACCTCGTGGCTGACCGGGTCGTTCAGGTACCGGTCGACGAGGGTCTTGATCTCGTTCTCCATGGTGGCGGAGAACAGCATCCGCTGGCCGCCGGCCGGGACCTGGTCGAGCAGCTCGGTGACCTCGGGCAGGAAGCCCAGGTCGGACATCTGGTCGGCCTCGTCGAGGACCGCGATCTGCACGTTCTCCAGGGAGCAGGCGCCGCGGTTGATGATGTCGCGCAGGCGGCCGGGGGTGGCGACGAGGATGTCGACGCCGCGCTCGAGGGCGTAGATCTGGTTGCCCATCGAGGTGCCGCCGCAGACGACCTTCATCTTCAGGCCGACGACGTCGCCGTACGGCTGGAGCGCGTCGGCGACCTGCATGGCCAGCTCGCGCGTCGGCGTCAGGATGACGGCGCGCGGCTTGTGCTTCTCGGTGCGGCCGCCGGCCAGCGTGGCCAGGGTCGGCAGACCGAAGGAGAGGGTCTTGCCGGAACCGGTGCGGCCACGGCCGAGGATGTCCTTGCCGGCCAGGGCGTCCGGGATGGTCGCGGCCTGGATCGGGAAGGGGGTGGTCACGCCGTTCTGCGCGAGCTTGCGCACGACGCCCTCGGGCAGGCCGAGGTCGGCGAAGGTGAGTTCGGGGGCCGCCTCGGGGGCGGGGGTGACGTCGGTGTCCTCGATGTTCTCGATGTTCTCGGGCACGACGACGTGATCAGTACTGGCGATGGGCATACGAATGCGAAACCTTCCGGAGTCTCTTCGGCACGCGCCCGTCAACTCCGTGATTCGCAGTTCGCAATTACGACCGCCTCGATGCGGTCCACCACGGCAAGGGAGAGAGTACGCGCCACACGGCGCGCTCTGCAGTGGCGCCGGGCAAATAGGATCAAACGATCTGCCACCATACGCACCCGGCACCCCCAATAGCAAATCGGCAGGTGAGAGCGGGGTCCGACGGGCGGGGAAGCGCTGGAGAAGAGGGCTTAGACCGGCGCCCCCGCTTCCGGCGCCGGCTCCCGCTGCGCCAACTGCGTCTCGGGCGGCTGGTGCGCCGACGAGGACGGCTCCGCCTGCGTCGGCTCCGGTGTGACCGGCGGCTCGGGCGGCTCCGGCGTGGGCTCCGGATCGGGCGTGCGCGAGGGCTCCGGGGGGACGGGCCCGTCGTCCGGGGTCGGCTCCGCGGGCCCGTCCGGCCCGCCGTCGGCCGGCGCGGACCCGCTCGCCCCGGCGGACGGCGAGGCTTCGGCGGACGCCGCCCTCGCGGCCTCGCCCTTCTTCCCCTTGCCCCGGTGCCCCTCGCCCCTGCCGTCCCCGCGCGCCCCGTCGGCCGACGCGGCGCCGTACCCGGCACCGCCGCCCGACACCGTGGCGCCCCCGTCCGGCGCCTCACCGCCCGGCCTCCCCGCGGAGTGCGACGGCCCGCCGCTCCCGCCCGCACCGTCCTCACCCACACTCATGCAGCCGGCGGCAGCGGCGACGGCCACGACCGTGGCGGCCAGGCGGACGGGTACGTACAAGCGGCGCACGGGGCCACCTCCGGTTGGAGTACAGGGTCAACAACCCCAACTCCCACCACCCACAAGAAGACACGCGCACGGCACAGGGGTGTCGTCCGGATCCGGCCGCGGACGCGGGGTCCGGCACGCCCCCACGCTCTCCCACGCTCGACCGCGCTCGCGCGGGAGGGGCCCGCCGCGCCGACTCCCTCCCCCGCCTTGCAGCCGCACGCGCCGGACCCCGCTCACCGGCGCCGACGAGGTACTGCTGATGCCCTACGGCCGCGTCCGAACGACCCCCTATCCGTAGCCGAGCGCGTGCAGCCGGGCGTCGTCGATGCCGAAGTGGTGGGCGATCTCGTGCACCACCGTGATCTCCGTCTCTGCGACGACGTCCTCCCGGGACTCGCACATCCGCAGCGTCGGCCCCCGGTAGATGGTGATCCGGTCCGGCAGCACCCCCGCGTACCACTCGCCCCGCTCCGTCAGCGGAGTCCCCTCGTACAGCCCGAGCAGCTCCGGATCGTCCGCCGGCGGCTCGTCCTCCACGAACACCGCGACGTTGTCCATCAGTCGCGTCAGCTCCGGCGGGATCCGGTCCAGCGCCTCGGCGACCAGCTCCTCGAACATCTCGCGCGTCATCTCCAGCACGAAGCCATTGTCGGGTACGAGCCGTCCGTACGAGTTGCGTACGGCCCCCGCATATCCGGCCACCGACTTGGGCATACGGGACCAATGGCCCGCGTCCCCTCCGCCGTCCTGAACGCCCTCCACCGCCTTCCACGGGTCCTGCGGGCCCCCAGCCGCCGCCGGCGCTCCCGCCGGCCCACCACCGCGACGCTCACCCTCACCCCGCAGCCGCGGCCCTGGGCGCGTGCGGCCGGTCTCGTCGCCGTGGTGGTCCTCGGTGCCTGGCTCGGGCTGCTCGTCGTCGGCAACGTCCGCGTCCCCGTGGGCCCCATGGACACCACCATGACCCTGCGCCCCTCCGTCACCGGCGGCACGAAGATCAACATCTCGCCCCTCGGAGACCTTCAGCTCGCCAGCCACACGGCCCCCGTCCGCCTGGACGTCAACGTCGACCAGCTCGACCCCGAACGCTCCCAGGCCCTCGTCGACCACCCGGAGCGCCTCTCCGGCCTCCAGGACGAGGTGACCGAGGACATCGCCCGCGGCACCGCCGACCTCGCCGTGCGCTCCTGCGTCGCCGTGGTCACCGGCGCCACCGCCCTGGGCCTCCTCGTCTACCGCCGCCCCCGCCGCGCCCTCGCCGCCGGCGGCCTCGCCCTCGGCCTGCTGGCCGCGTCCGGAGGCACGGCGTACGCCACCTGGAACCCCGACTCCGTCCTGGAACCCAAGTTCTCCGGGCTGCTCTCCTCCGCCCCGTCCCTGGTCGGCGACGCGCGCAGCATCGTCACGGAGTTCGACGTCTACCAGAAGGAGCTGGCGCGCCTGGTCACCAACGTGACCAAGCTGTACGACGCCACCTCCACCCTCCCCGCCTACCAGCCGGACCCGACCACCCTCCGCGTGCTGCACGTCTCCGACATCCACCTCAACCCGGCCAGCTGGAAGATCATCGCCTCGCTGGTGGAGCAGTACCGGGTGGACGTGATCGTCGACTCGGGCGACACGATGGACCACGGCACCGCCGCCGAGAACGGCTTCCTGGACCCCGTCGAGGACCTGGGCGCCCCCTACGTCTGGGTGCGCGGCAACCACGACTCGATGATCACCCAGCGCTACCTCGAAGGCCTGAAGAACGTCCACGTCCTCGACGACGGCAAGGCGAAGACCGTCGCCGGGCTGCGCTTCGCCGGCATCGGCGATCCGCAGTTCACCCCCGACCGCTCGAAGAGGACCGGGGCCGAGCAGTCCCAGGAGCTGGCGGGCGCCCGGCTCGCCTCCGCCCTGCGCGACCAGCGGACCGCCGGCACCCCGGTGGACGTGGCGGTCGCCCATGAGCCGTCGGCGGCGCGCGAGGTCGACGGCACCGTGCCGCTGGTGCTGGCCGGTCACATCCACCGCGAGGAGACGGAGGTCATGAAGTACGGCACCCGGCTGCGCGTCGAGGGCTCCACCGGCGGCAGCGGCCTGCGCGCGATCGAGGGGAAGTACCCGGACCCGATCGAGACGTCGATCCTCTACTTCGACCGCGACACGCGCCGCCTCCAGGCCTGGGACTCCATCGAACTGGGCGGTCTCGGCCTGACCACGGCGGAGGTCAGCCGCCACCTCCCGAAGGAGAACCAGCCGGGCGCGACCACCTCGCCGTCCCCCTCCTCCGGAACCCCCTCGGCCACCCCCTCGACGCCCTCTCCGTAAACCGTTTTGGCGAACACTCCCGACAGCACGTATGCTTCTCACGTCCCCGACGCGCTGAGAAGCGCCCAGGCGGGCCGATAGCCCTCATCGTCTAGCGGCCTAGGACGCCGCCCTTTCAAGGCGGTAGCACGGGTTCGAATCCCGTTGGGGGCACGCACCACCCTGTGCGACACTGTCGTACGACACGCTTGGTCCTGTGGAGCAGTTTGGAGTGCTCGCCACCCTGTCAAGGTGGAGGCCGCGGGTTCAAATCCCGTCAGGACCGCTGGTGTTTCACGTGAAACACCTCGGCTGGGTAGCTCAGTTGGTACGAGCGATCGCCTGAAAAGCGATAGGTCGCCGGTTCGACCCCGGCCCCAGCCACAGCAAAGGCCCCGATCATCGATCGGGGCCTTGTTGTGTGTCCCCTCGCATGAGCCCCTCACAGGGGCCCGTACATGTGCCCCGGCAAAATCATTGGCCGCGAATTTTCGCGGGATGAGATCCTGGAGTCCGTATGTCTACGCACTCTGCCCCCGCTCTCGGCTCCCTCGCCTCCCGCCTCACCGAGCTGTCGCTGCGCGACGCGCACCGGCTCGGACGCAGGCTCGAAGGCGCGCGCAAGATCCGTAAGCCGGAGGCCCGCGACGCCGTGCTCGCCGAGATCGAGGCGGAGGTCGCCGGCTCCGAGGAGCGGATGGCCGGGCGGCGCGCCCGGGTGCCCGCGGTCACGTATCCCGAGCAGCTCCCCGTCAGCCAGAAGAAGGACGCGATCGCCGAGGCGATCCGTGATCACCAGGTGGTGATCGTCGCCGGTGAGACCGGGTCCGGCAAGACCACGCAGATCCCGAAGATCTGCATGGAGCTGGGCCGGGGCGTCCGGGGCATGATCGGGCACACGCAGCCCCGTCGTATCGCCGCGCGCACGGTCGCGGAGCGGGTGGCGGAGGAGCTGGACACGCCGCTGGGCGAGGCCGTCGGCTGGAAGGTCCGCTTCACCGACCAGGTGAACCCGGACGCCACGTTCATCAAGCTGATGACGGACGGCATCCTGCTCGCGGAGATCCAGACCGACCGCGAGCTGCGCGCCTACGACACGATCATCATCGACGAGGCGCACGAGCGGTCGCTCAACATCGACTTCCTGCTCGGCTACCTCGCGCAGCTGCTGCCGAAGCGCCCTGACCTCAAGGTCGTCATCACGTCCGCGACCATCGACCCGGAGCGTTTCTCCCGGCATTTCGGGGACGCGCCGATCATCGAGGTCAGCGGGCGTACGTATCCGGTGGAGGTGCGGTACCGGCCGCTGCTGGAGGAGGACTCCGACGACGCCGACCGCGATCAGATCACCGCGATCACGGACGCCGTCGAGGAGCTGATGGCGGAGGGGCCGGGCGACGTCCTGGTGTTCCTCTCCGGTGAGCGGGAGATCCGGGACACCGCGGACGCGCTGACGAAGAAGCGGTACCGGTCGACCGAGGTGCTGCCGCTGTACGCGCGGCTGTCGCACGCCGAGCAGCACCGGGTGTTCCAGCAGCACAGCGGCCGCCGGATCGTGCTGGCGACGAACGTGGCCGAGACGTCCCTGACCGTGCCGGGCATCAAGTACGTCATCGACCCCGGATTCGCCCGCATCTCCCGCTACAGCCATCGCACCAAGGTGCAGCGGCTGCCGATCGAGCCGGTCTCGCAGGCCAGCGCCAACCAGCGCAAGGGCCGCTGCGGCCGTACGTCGGACGGCATCTGCATCCGGCTGTACAGCGAGGACGACTTCCTGGCCCGTCCGGAGTTCACGGACGCGGAGATCCTGCGCACCAACCTCGCCTCGGTCATCCTGCAGATGACGGCGGCCGGCCTGGGCGAGATCGAGAAGTTCCCGTTCATCGACCCGCCGGACCACCGCAACATCCGCGACGGCGTGCAGCTGCTCCAGGAGCTGGGCGCGCTGGACGCGGCGCAGAAGGACCCGCGCAAGCGGCTGACGCAGACGGGGCGGAAGCTGGCGCAGCTGCCGGTGGACCCGCGGCTGGCGCGCATGGTGCTGGAGGCCGACAAGAACGGCTGTGTCCGTGAGGTGATGGTCATCGCCGCGGCCCTGTCCATCCAGGATCCGCGGGAGCGGCCGGCCGACAAGCAGACGCAGGCCGATCAGCAGCACGCCCGGTTCCGGGACGAGTCCAGTGACTTCCTCGCGTACCTCAACCTGTGGCGGTACGTCCGCGAGCAGCAGAAGGAGCGCGGGTCGTCGTCGTTCCGCCGGATGTGCAAGCAGGAGTACCTGAACTTCCTGCGGATCCGCGAGTGGCAGGACATCTATACGCAGTTGCGCACGGTCGCCAAGCAGATGGGCATCCACCTCAACGAGGAGGACGCCCCCGACGACCGTGTCCACGTCTCCCTGCTGGCCGGTCTGCTGTCGCACATCGGCATGAAGGACGTGAAGGAGTCCAAGGACTCCGGTCCGGGCGCCGGCCGCAAGGACGGCGGACGCAACGAGTACCTGGGCGCGCGGAACGCCAAGTTCGCGATCTTCCCGGGTTCGGCGCTCTTCAGGAAGCCGCCGCGGTTCGTGATGTCGGCCGAGCTGGTGGAGACGTCCCGGCTGTGGGCGCGGGTCAACGCGAAGATCGAGCCGGAGTGGGTGGAGCCGCTCGCGGAGCACCTGCTCAAGCGCACGTACAGCGAGCCGCACTGGGAGAAGGACCAGGCGGCCGTGATGGCGTACGAGAAGGTCACGCTGTACGGCGTGCCGATCGTGGCGCAGCGCAAGGTGAACTACGGCCGGATCGACCCGGAGGTCTCCCGGGAGCTGTTCATCCGCAACGCGCTGGTCGAGGGCGACTGGCGGACGCACCACAAGTTCTACGCCGACAACCGGAAGCTGCTGACCGAGGTCGAGGAGCTGGAGCACCGCGCCCGGCGCCGGGACATCATGGTCGACGACGAGACCCTGTTCGACTTCTACGACCAGCGGATCCCCGAACACGTGGTGTCGGGGGCGCACTTCGACTCGTGGTGGAAGCACAAGCGGCACGAGCAGCCGGACTTCCTCGACTTCGAGCGGGAGATGCTGATCCGTGAGTCGGCGGAGGCGGTCACCAAGGCGGACTACCCGGACTCGTGGCGGCAGGGTCCGCTGAAGTTCCGGGTGACGTACCAGTTCGAGCCGGGTGCGGACGCGGACGGTGTGACGGTCCACGTTCCGCTCCAGGTGCTGAACCAGGTGACGGACGAGGGCTTCGACTGGCAGATCCCGGGGTTGCGCGAGGAGGTCGTCACGGAGCTGATCCGGTCGCTTCCCAAGCCGATCCGGCGGAACTACGTGCCGGCGCCGAACTACGCGAAGGCGTTCCTGGAGCGGGCGGTGCCGTTGCAGGAGCCGCTCACGGTGACGATGGCCCGTGAGCTGAAGCGGATGGTCGGGGTGCCGTTCGAGGCGGAGGACTTCGACTGGTCCCGGGTTCCGGACCATTTGAAGGTGACGTTCCGGATCGTCGACGAGCGGCGCCGCAAGGTCGCCGAGGACAAGGACCTGGAGGCGCTCAAGCTCCAGCTGCGGCCGAAGGCCCGCAAGGCGCTGTCCCAGGCTGCCGCCGCCACGGCGCAGCGCCAGGGCGGCGAGTCGCTGGAGCGCGAGGGGCTGACGGACTGGACGATCGGCTCGCTGACCCGCGTGTTCGAGACGCGCCGGGCCGGACAGCCGGTGAAGGCGTATCCGGCGCTGGTCGACGACGGCGACACGGTGTCGGTGCGGCTGTTCGACACGGAGGCCGAGCAGGCGGAGGCGATGTGGAAGGGCACCCGCCGGCTGATCCTGCTGGGGATTCCGGTGAACCCCGCGAAGTTCGCGTCCGAGAAGCTGACGAACGCGCAGAAGCTGGCGCTGTCCGCGAATCCGCACGGTTCGGTGCAGGCGCTGTTCGACGACTGCGCGACGGCGGCGGCGGACCGGCTGATCGCCGACTTCGGCGGGCCGGTGTGGGACGAGGAGTCGTTCCGGAAGCTGTACGACAAGGTCCGCGCGGAGATCGTCGACACGACGGTCCGCGCGGTGGGCCAGGTGCAGCAGGTGCTGGCGGCGTGGCAGGCCTGTGAGCGCCGTCTGAAGGGCGTACGAAGCCCCGCGCTGCTGCCCAACCTCCAGGACGTACGGGGGCAGCTGGACGGGCTTGTGCGGCCCGGTTTCGTGACGGAGGCGGGGCTGCGGCGGCTGCCGGACCTGATGCGCTACCTGGTGGCCGCGGACCGGCGCCTGCAGCAGATGCCTTCGAACGTGCAGCGGGACAGCACGCGCATGGCGAAGGTCCATGAGATGCGGGACGAGTACGCGTGGCTGCTGGAGCAGTTGCCGCAGGGGCGGCCGGTGCCGCGGCAGGTGCTGGACATCCGCTGGATGATCGAGGAGCTGCGGGTCAGCTATTTCGCCCACGCGCTCGGCACGGCGTACCCCGTGTCGGACAAGCGGATCGTGAAGGCGATCGACGCGGCGGTGCCGTAACGGCACCCGCACGCAGGGTGAGTTCGACCAGGAGGCTCCGACTCCTGTACAGTCCTTCTCGCAGCGCAACGCAGGAATCGCACTGCGAAACCTGGTCCTGTGGAGCAGTTTGGAGTGCTCGCCACCCTGTCAAGGTGGAGGCCGCGGGTTCAAATCCCGTCAGGACCGCAGTAACCGTGAGGCCCGCACCCCGCAAGGGATGCGGGCCTTACGCATGAGCGCCCCGCCTCACCCGAGGCCGCGCCCTGCGGCGGAGCCGCGAACGGACACAGCACATCCCGTCAGGACCACAGCCAACGCAAGCACCCGCCCCTTCGAGGGGCCCCGGGCCTCCCGCACGAGCGCTCCCAAGCCAGGCCCGCGCCCGCAAGGGACACGGGCCTTCCTCATGAGCGCCCCGGCCCGGAGCCCCGATCGGGTACGGCGGACCCCGTCAGGGCCGCCCTACGCGCAAGGCCCGCACCCACGGGAGACACGGGCACTCCACATGGGCCCGCCACCCCGTGCGGGGCCCCGTGCCCTCCGCATGACAGGAGCCCGGGTCCGAGGACCCGGGCTCCCTCGCGCGTGCGGGGCGCCGTGCGCCCCCCCTGCCGTCTTGACGGGTCCGCCGTCCCTCGGTACTCCAGGAAGCAGGGCACGACTCCGTGTTGCCCCTCGGAGGTGGCGTATGGCGGCATCGGCCAGGCACGAGACACGGGCGCTGCTCCGTGCGCATCTGGCGGCCGCGTCGTCGTACCGGCACCTCACCCGGCACTGCCCGATCTGCCACCGCCTCCTGCGGCTGGCGATGGACACCCCGGACACCTCCCGGCCGGCCGGGGAACAACCCGGCCCCAACGCCCGTTCCCTCTAGCGCATATGCCACAGGCTCAACAAGCCGACTGGTATGTGACGGGTGTCACCGTATGAGTTTTGGGAAGTGCAGTACTTACACCTCCCCTACAACAGGTCAATTTAATATGTGCAATTGCACCACTCGGAGAGGTCCGCACCGGCCGGCACACAGGCGATCCCCCACCCGCCCCCAGAGTCCGACAAGCCCGCGCACAGAGCGCCCCCGGGAGCCCGCCAGGGCCGGACCCGCCCCCTCACGAGCGCACAAAAAAGATCGCGCCGGACCCGGCGGGGTCCAGCGCGATCGACGACGCACCCTTGTTCAGTTGCCTGGAAAGCTCTGATCAGCTTGGGCGAGGGGCCTGTTGGGGCAGTCCCCGCGTCGCTTGGAGCCAGGGTTCCCGGGCGTCTCGGCCGGTGGGGGACCAGCCGGTGCTGCCCGGTTCATGCGGTTGTTCAGGCCTCGCTGCGCTGCTGCGGAATGCCCGCGAGCAGTGCGCGGACCTCGGCTTCGCGGTAGCGGCGGTGCCCGCCGAGCGTGCGGATCGACGTGAGCTTGCCTGCCTTCGCCCAGCGAGTGACCGTCTTCGGGTCGACGCGGAACATGGTGGCGACCTCAGCCGGGGTCAGCAGCGGCTCGGCATCAGGGGTGCGAGCGGTCATGAGCGGCCTCCTCGGGAGAACCGAACCTTCTCGGTTCTTTCCTCTAAATTCTGCACCTTGACCCGCGTTGCCCGAAATGGCGGACGCGAGTCGAGTCGGTTATAGGACGAACGGCTTGTCCTCGGCACTACAACTACACCATCTGTCCAGCCACGTCGGCCAAACCGATGGAATTGCCCTCCCAGGTGTTCATCAGCCGCGGAAGCCGATGGACCATGCCATAGCGGACAGTCACGTCACTGTGACGATCAGTCACAGCAGCGATCAGGAGTCACCGGACCCCCCAAAGCGTGCATTACCGAGAATCCGCCCATAGTTGAGCACAGCAGGACGGAAGAGTCCTCCCCGGACTCCTTGTCCTATTTTGGCATGAGGGTGGGCAAGGGGCGCAAGGGCCACGTAAGTGCGGTCCGTCACGCTTGACGCGCTTGGGACATACGCCCGGATCGGCCTCTACGTCCGTTGTCGGTCCCGCGCTGACGGAACCTCAGACACCTCAGGGCGAAGACAAAACCCCAAGAACGGCGTTTGGTCAAACGTCAGTTCGCCGAACGCAGGTCGCGGACCGACCGCCAGCGCTCCACGAGGCGCCCGTAGGCCTCCCCGGCGCCCTCCCCGTCACCGCGCCGCAGCGCCGCGATCCCTTCGGCCACGTCCGCCGCCGAGTGGTCGCCCTCGAGCGTGCCGGCCGGCAGGGCGTGCACCAGTCCGCCGTAGTCCAGCTCGACCAGCGAGCGCGGATGGAACTCCTCCAGCCAGCGCCCGACGTCCACGAGGCCGTCGATCAGCAGGCTCTCGTCCACGGCGTCCCTGAGCGCCCGCAGCCCCCGCGCCACCCGCCGGCGGGCCTGGACCATCGGGGTCCGGTAGCGCAGGACGGGGTCCTCGCCGGCGGTCCCCTTGACGTACTCCCGCTCGTCGTCCGCGAACAGCACGAACCAGTTGATCGGCACCTGCCAGGTCGCGGTGCGGATCCACGGCCGGGCGTCGGGATGACCGGCCAGCCAGCGCTCGTAGTCCCGGGTCGCCTGGTGCCGTACGACCGGGGGCAGGAGCGCGTCCAGGACCGGCGGCGGGAAGTCCTCGGCGAGCTCGCCCAGGGCCTGCCAGCCGCGCAGCCGGGTGCGCCAGGGGCAGACGCAGACCACGCCGTCGGCCTCCAGCACGAACGCGTCGTCGCTCTCGTGCACCGGCACCGCCATCGGCGGGGTGGGCGCGAGGTCGGCCAGGGACCGGCGGAGCTCGTCCTGGCAGGAGGGGCGGTCGGGGCGGCGGGCGTAACGGGCCCAGTGGCCGCGTTCCGGCTCCGGGAAGGCGGCCAGTGGTTCGTACACGCGCAAGTAGGTCGCGTAGGGGACGATCACCGAGGACACCTTGGGCACGCCTGCTCCCTCCCCCGAAGGCCGTCGCGAAAACCTGCCGGGCCCCCGCCCGGACGGGTGGGAAACCCCTGCAAACCGTCGCACGGCGGTACTCCGGACGGAGGTGATCCGGGACACGGTGCCGCCGACCGGCGCGTAAGGATCTAATCTCGTGCCACGGTCCCCGCCACCTCTACGGGGGCCGACCCCACCCGCCGCTACTTACTCAGGAGTCACCACAGTGACCGACGTATCTGACGGCGTCCTGCACACCCTGTTCCGTTCGGACCAGGGAGGCCATGAGCAAGTCGTGCTCTGCCAGGACCGCGCCACCGGCCTCAAGGCCGTCATCGCCATCCACTCCACCGCGCTGGGCCCCGCCCTCGGCGGTACGCGCTTCTACCCGTACGCCTCCGAGGAGGAGGCCGTCGCCGACGCGCTGAACCTCGCGCGCGGGATGTCGTACAAGAACGCCATGGCCGGGCTCGACCACGGCGGCGGCAAGGCCGTGATCATCGGCGACCCGGAGCAGATCAAGAGCGAGGAACTGCTGCTGGCCTACGGCCGGTTCGTCGCCTCGCTCGGCGGCCGGTACGTCACCGCCTGCGACGTCGGCACCTACGTCGCCGACATGGACGTCGTGGCCCGCGAGTGCCGCTGGACGACCGGCCGCTCCCCGGAGCACGGCGGCGCGGGCGACTCCTCCGTGCTCACCTCCTTCGGCGTCTACCAGGGCATGCGGGCCGCCGCCCAGCACCTGTGGGGCGACCCCTCGCTGCGCGACCGCAAGGTCGGCGTCGCGGGCGTCGGCAAGGTCGGCCACCACCTGGTGGAGCACCTGCGCGCCGAGGGCGCCGAGGTCGTGATCACCGATGTGCGCGAGGACGCCGTGCGGCGGGTCCTCGACCGGCACCCCCAGGGCGTGTCCGCCGTCGCCGACACCGAGGCGCTGATCCGCACCGAGGGCCTGGACATCTACGCCCCGTGCGCGCTCGGCGGGGCGCTGAACGACGACAGCGTGCCGGTGCTGACCGCCAAGGTGGTCTGCGGCGCCGCCAACAACCAGCTCGCCCACCCGGGTGTGGAGAAGGACCTCGCCGACCGCGGGATCCTCTACGCGCCGGACTACGTGGTGAACGCCGGCGGTGTCATCCAGGTCGCCGACGAGCTGCACGGCTTCGACTTCGACCGGTGCAGGGCGAAGGCGTCGATGATCTTCGACACCACGCTGGCCATATTCGCGCGTGCGAAGGAGGACGGGATTCCGCCGGCCGCCGCGGCCGACCGGATCGCCGAGCAGCGGATGGCGGAGGCACGCCCGGTGCGATGAGGTGTGCGGGGGCGGCCCGGCTCGGGCCACCCTCGTACAGGTGAGCGGTACCCGCCGGAGGGCACTTGGAGAGAACTCTCACTTCTCCCGGCGGGTCGACCGTCGATAAGTGGTTAAAATCGTGATTGACCTGCGAGGACGGGGTACCTCGAAGGTCCTGGGCGCGGGCACGTCATGCGGGCGACGTACCGTATGGGCGCGGGCTCAGGTACCGTGGAAGCCCTACGGACCGGTCTCTCCGATGAGAGTCCGTTCTGGACCATGAACGCGTGTCAAGACTCTGGGGCCGTCGAGCCCCGTCGTTGAGGGGGTCGAGCCATGGGGCGCGGCCGGGCCAAGGCCAAGCAGACGAAGGTCGCCCGCCAGCTGAAGTACAACAGCGGTGGGACTGATCTCTCACGCCTGGCCGAGGAGCTGGGCGCATCGCCGTCGAACCAACCACCGAACGGTGGCCATTTCGAGGACGATGAGCAAGACGACGACCTGTACGCACGGTACGCCGACCTCTATGAGGACGACGACGAGGACGAGGACGGCTCGTCCTCTCAACAGCGTCGCGGCGCTTGACCTTGCGCTGAACCCGGTCGGTGACTCCGGTCACCGACCGGGTTCAGTGCTGCCTCGGCAGCACTGAACACCTGATGTGCTGCCCGCACGTTCACCGCGCGGGCAGCGCACCGTCGCTCACTTCGCGTAGTCACCGACGAGGGCCGCGCCCGTGGTGTGCTCGCCGCGGTCGGTGATCTCGCCGGCCACCCAGGCGTCCACCCCGCGGTCGGCCAGCGTCGTCAGCGCCACGTCGACGGACTCCTGCGGCACGATCGCGATCATGCCGACGCCCATGTTCAGGGTCTTCTCCAGCTCCAGCCGCTCGACCGAACCGGTCCGGCCGACCAGGTCGAACACCGGGGCGGGCGTCCAGGTGGAGCGGTCCACGGTCGCGTGCAGTCCGTCGGGGATCACACGGGCCAGGTTGGCCGCGAGTCCGCCGCCGGTGACGTGGCTGAAGGCGTGCACCTCGGTGGTGCGGATCAGCGCCAGGCAGTCCAGCGAGTAGATCTTGGTGGGCTCCAGGAGCTCCTCGCCGAGGGTGCGGCCCAGCTCGTCGATCCGGCCGTCCAGGGCGAGCCCGGCCCGCTCCAGCAGCACGTGGCGGACGAGGGAGTAGCCGTTGGAGTGAAGCCCGGAGGACGCCATGGCGATCACCGCGTCACCCGTACGGATACGATCCGCGCCGAGCAGCCGGTCGGCCTCCACGACGCCCGTACCGGCCCCGGCGACGTCGAAGTCGTCCGGACCCAGCAGACCGGGGTGTTCGGCCGTCTCGCCGCCGACCAGGGCGCATCCGGCCAGCACACAGCCTTCCGCGATGCCCTTGACGATGGCGGCGACGCGCTCGGGGTGGACCTTGCCGACACAGATGTAGTCGGTCATGAACAGCGGCTCGGCGCCGCACACCACGATGTCGTCCATGACCATGGCGACCAGGTCGTGGCCGATGGTGTCGTACACGCCCATCTGCCGCGCGATGTCGACCTTGGTGCCGACGCCGTCCGTGGCGGAGGCGAGCAGGGGCCGCTCGTAGTTCTTCAGGGCGGAGGCGTCGAAGAGGCCGGCGAAGCCGCCGAGGCCACCGAGGACCTCGGGGCGCCGCGTCTTCTTCACCCACTCCTTCATCAGCTCGACGGCGCGGTCGCCCGCCTCGATGTCGACGCCCGCCGCTGCGTAGCTGGCACCAGTGTTCTGGGACATGACTGTGAGAGCTTTCGTGTCGTCCGTCAGGGCTTACGGGCGGCGGATCGCGTCGACCGAGGCCGGGGCGGCGGTGCCGGCGGCCAGCTCGGTCTCCAGCAGCTGCTTGCCGAGGAGCTCGGGGTCGGGCAGATCCATCGGGTACTCGCCGTCGAAGCAGGCGCGGCACAGGTTCGGCTTGGCGATGGTGGTCGCCTCGATCATGCCGTCGATGGAGATGTACGACAGGGAGTCGGCGCCCAGCGAGGTGCCGATCTCGTCGATCGTCATGCCGTTGGCGATGAGCTCCGCGCGGGTGGCGAAGTCGATGCCGAAGAAGCAGGGCCACTTCACGGGCGGCGAGGAGATCCGGATGTGGACCTCGGCGGCGCCCGCCTCACGGAGCATCCGGACCAGGGCGCGCTGGGTGTTGCCGCGCACGATCGAGTCGTCGACGACGACCAGGCGCTTGCCCTTGATGACTTCCTTGAGCGGGTTCAGCTTCAGGCGGATGCCGAGCTGCCGGATGGTCTGCGAGGGCTGGATGAACGTACGTCCGACGTACGCGTTCTTGACCAGGCCGGCGCCGAAGGGGATGCCGGACGCCTCCGCGTAGCCGATGGCGGCCGGGGTGCCGGACTCCGGGGTGGCTATGACCAGGTCGGCCTCGGCCGGGGCCTCCGCGGCGAGGCGGCGGCCCATCTCGACGCGTGAGAGGTACACGTTCCGGCCGGCGATGTCGGTGTCCGGGCGGGCCAGGTACACGTACTCGAAGACACAGCCCTTGGGCTTCGCTTCCGCGAACCGGGAGGTGCGCAGCCCGTTCTGGTCGATGGCGACGAACTCGCCCGGCTCGATCTCGCGTACGAAGCTCGCGCCGCAGATGTCGAGGGCGGCGGACTCGGAGGCGACCACCCAGCCGCGCTCCAGGCGGCCGAGGACCAGCGGGCGGATGCCCTGCGGGTCACGGGCCGCGTACAGGGTGTTCTCGTCCATGAAGACGAGGCTGAAGGCGCCTCTGACCTTCGGGAGGACCACGTGCGCGGCCTGCTCCACGGTCACCGGTTCGCCGTCGGCGGCGCGCTGGCCGGCCAGCAGGGCGGTGATCAGGTCGGTGTCGTTGGTGGCCGCCACCTTGGGGGCGCGGCCGTTCTCCTTGGGGAGCTCGGCGACCATCTCGGCGAGCTGCGCCGTGTTGACCAGGTTGCCGTTGTGGCCGAGCGCGATGGATCCGTGCGCGGTGGCGCGGAACGTCGGCTGGGCGTTCTCCCACACGGAGGCGCCAGTGGTCGAGTAGCGGGCGTGACCGACCGCGATATGACCCTGGAGCGAACCGAGAGAGGTCTCGTCGAAGACCTGGGAGACCAGGCCCATGTCCTTGAAGACGAGGATCTGGGAGCCGTTGCTGACCGCGATTCCCGCGGATTCCTGGCCCCGATGCTGGAGGGCGTAGAGCCCGAAGTACGTGAGCTTGGCGACCTCTTCACCCGGAGCCCAGACACCGAAGACGCCACAAGCGTCCTGGGGGCCCTTCTCACCGGGGAGCAGGTCGTGGTTGAGTCGTCCGTCACCACGTGGCACGCCTCCGAGTGTAGGCGAGGCCGGCCGCTGGTCCGAATGCGGGATATGGCCCCGGTTGTGCGTCAACGCTGTGCGACGGCCCGCACACTGGTGCCGTTTTCGCTGGTCAGCGTGAGGGTCCGGCCTTCGATCCGGTAGTCCACCGTGCCGTTGAACAGCTTCGTCAGCGCCTTCTCACCGTCCATGAGTGAGTCTTCGCACATCATTCGGGTCAGGGACGGCACGCCGAGGGTGATATGGCCGTCGCGCACGGTGGCGTCGGCGTTCACGTGGTTGCAGCCGAGGCGGCCGGAGACGGTGCCCTCCTCCTTGTCGAAGGTGAGGTGGGCGCGGCCGTCGACGGCGGGGGTGGTGACGGTCCACTCGGTGCCGTACAGCGGGGTGTCCCCGGCCTTGCTGAGGCGGACGGTGTCGCCGGACCCGGTGGTGAGGGTGAGGCGGTCGTCGTTCACGTCGGTCTTCAGGGCGCCGTCGCCCAGGGTGCCGGCGAGGGTGCTCTCGAGGTCCATGACCTGCTCGTCGCAGGCCCGCAGGGTGGTGTCCCGGTCGCCGAGCCGGATGCGGTCGCCCTCGAAGGCGACCCGGCCCTTGAAAAGGTTGCACCCGTAGTCGCCCTCGACACCGCCGTCGTCGTCGAGGGTGAGGTGCGCGCCGTCGGGGGCTCGGCGGGTGGTGCCGTCGACGGTGACGCTGTCGATGGTCCAGCGGATTCCGGTGACCGGGTCCTGCGCCCGCGCGGTGCCGCTGCCGGCGCCCGCCTTCTCGCTGCCACAGGCCGCCGCGAGCGGGACGACGAGCACGGCGAGGGCCGTCAGGGTCATGCGCTGCTGGTGCTTCTGCCTGTACATGCCGATTCGACGAGGGCGGGGAGCAGGCGGTTCCCCTTCCGCCCCGGACTCACCCCAGCAGCGGCAGGTACGGCCCGAGGTCCGCCCGCTCCCCGCTCGCGCTCACCTTCGCGCCGGCCACCGCGTCCTGCCAGGCCGTCCGCCCGCCGGCCAGCCGGATCCAGGTCAGCGGATCGGTCTCGACCACGTTCGGCGGGGTGCCCCGGGTGTGCCTGGGCCCCTCCACGCACTGCACGACCGCGTACGGCGGGATCCGCACCTCCGTGGAGCCGCCGGGGGCCTTCGCGGCGAGCGCGTCGGCCAGCAGCCGGGTGCAGGCGGCCAGGGCCTGACGGTCGTACGGGATGTCGAGGCCGGGCACGGCGGCGTTCAGGTCGTCGGTGTGGACGACGAGCTCGACGGCGCGGGTGACGACGTAGTCGGCCAGGGGCAGGACCCCCGCGTTGGTGGGGAGCAGCCGGCCGCCGGGGTGCGCGTCGAGGCGGTCGGTGAAGCGCCGCTCGACGTCGGCGAGGTGGGCGTCAAGGTCGGGATGCCCGGCCGCGAGCCGGCGTGCGGTCGCGGCGATGGCGTCCGCGTCCGCGGCGATGGCGGACGGCCAGTCGATCAGCCGCCCGTCCTGCCGCGCCGGCTCGGGCTCGCCGAGCAGCCGGTCCACGGCCGTCAGCGCCGTCCCGATGTGCGCCACCAGCTCCCGTACGGACCAGTCGCCGAGCCGGGTGGGCAGCGCGAGCTGCTCGGGGGTGAGGGTGCGCACGGCCGCCCGTACGTTCCCGAACTGCGCCAGTACGGCGGCGCGGGTCTTGGCGGGGTCGTAGGAACGGGCGCGCTTCTTGGCCGGTGGCATGGCGGCAGCCTATGCGGGCGCGACCGGCGCCGGATCGGGTACGGGGGATCGCCCGTGCCGCGCGGTGCGAGGGGCGGGCGCCGCCCGATGGAACTGCCGGCGTCGCCGACCCGGCAGGTGTCCGCCCAGCGCGCTCCGTCCACGCCGCCCCACGGGGGTCTCCGGATGGCCACGCCGCGCCGCGGCCCCCGCCCGGCGGACCCGGCGAGGGCCGCACACGGAGGGAGCCGAGGGTCGGGCCGACAGCCTCGCGCGGCTCAGCCGGCGGCAGCGCGAGCAGCTCCACCGGTGTCGCCGTCGACGACACCGGCGCGGGGGACGCCCGAGGCGTGTGCGGGACCGGGGGCAGTCCGGCGGGGGCCGCGCCCCGCGCCGCGGCCCCCGCCCGGCGGACCGGGCGGGGGCTGCGTACGGAAGGCGCGGGAGGATCAGGCCAGCAGGGCCGGGATCGTGCCCTCGTGGGTCTCGCGCAGCTCGGCCAGGGAGAGCGCGAACTCGCCCTGGAGCTCCACCGTGTCGCCGTCGACGACGCCGACGCGGGTGGCCGGGAGGCCGCGCGCACCGCACATGTCGTTGAAGCGGACCTCCTCCGAGCGCGGCACGGCGACGATCGCGCGCCCCGCCGACTCGGAGAACAGGAAGGTGAAGGCGTCGAGCCCGTCCGGTACGACCAGACGCGCGCCCTTCTCCCCCAGCAGCGCCGACTCGACGACCGCCTGGATCAGACCGCCGTCGGACAGGTCGTGCGCGGAGTCGATCATGCCGTCGCGGGAGGCGGAGATCAGGATCTCGGCGAGCAGGCGCTCACGCTCCAGGTCCACCTTCGGGGGCAGGCCGCCGAGGTGGTCGTGGACGACCTGGGACCAGGCCGAGCCGCCGAACTCCTCACGCGTGTCGCCGAGGAGGTACAGCAGCTGGCCCTCCTCCTGGAAGGCGACCGGCGTGCGGCGGGCCACGTCGTCGATGACGCCGAGGACCGCGACCACCGGGGTCGGGTGGATGGCGGCCTCGCCCGTCTGGTTGTAGAGCGAGACGTTGCCGCCGGTCACCGGGGTGCCGAGCTGCTGACAGCCGTCCGCCAGACCGCGTACGGCCTCGGCGAACTGCCACATGACGGCCGGGTCCTCGGGCGAGCCGAAGTTCAGGCAGTCGGAGACCGCGAGGGGCTTGGCACCGGTCGTGGCGACGTTGCGGTACGCCTCCGCGAGGGCCAGCTGCGCGCCCGTGTACGGGTCGAGCTTGGCGTACCGGCCGTTGCCGTCGGTGGCGATCGCGACGCCGAGGCCGGACGCCTCGTCGATGCGGATCATGCCGGAGTCCTCGGGCTGGGCGAGGACGGTGTTGCCCTGTACGAAGCGGTCGTACTGCTGGGTGATCCACTGCTTGGAGGCCTGGTTGGGCGAGCCGACCAGCTTCAGGACCTGGTCCTTCAGCTCGTCGGACGTCCCCGGCCGCGGCAGCTTGTTCGCGTCGTCCGCCTGGAGCTCGTCCTGCCAGGACGGGCGGGCGTACGGGCGCTCGTACGTCGGGCCCTCGTGGGCGACCGTGCGCGGGTCGACGTCGACGATCTTGCCGCCGTGCCAGAAGATCTCCAGCCGGTCGCCGTCGGTCACCTCACCGATGACGGTGGCGATGACGTCCCACTTGTCGCAGATCTCGAGGAAGCGGTCGACCTTGTCGGGCTCGACGACCGCGCACATGCGCTCCTGCGACTCGCTCATCAGGATCTCCTCGGGGGAGAGCGTCGAGTCGCGGAGCGGCACGTCGTCGAGGGTGACGCGCATGCCGCCGGAGCCGTTGGAGGCCAGCTCGGACGTGGCGCAGGACAGACCGGCCGCGCCGAGGTCCTGGATGCCGACGACCAGCTTCTCCTGGAACGCCTCCAGGGTGCACTCGATGAGGAGCTTCTCCTGGAAGGGGTCGCCGACCTGGACGGCGGGGCGCTTCGACGGCTTGGCGTCGTCGAAGGTCTCGGAGGCCAGGATCGAGGCGCCGCCGATGCCGTCACCGCCGGTCCGGGCCCCGTACAGGATGACCTTGTTGCCGGCGCCGGACGCCTTGGCGAGGTGGATGTCCTCGTGCCGCATGACGCCGATGGCACCGGCGTTGACCAGCGGGTTGCCCTGGTAGCAGGCGTCGAAGACGACCTCGCCGCCGATGTTGGGCAGACCCAGGCAGTTGCCGTAGCCGCCGATGCCGGCGACGACGCCCGGGAGGACGCGCTTGGTGTCCGGGTGGTCCGCGGTGCCGAAGCGCAGCGGGTCGACCACGGCGACCGGGCGGGCGCCCATGGCGATGATGTCGCGGACGATGCCGCCCACACCGGTGGCCGCGCCCTGGTAGGGCTCGACGTAGGAGGGGTGGTTGTGCGACTCGACCTTGAAGGTGACCGCGTAGCCCTGGCCGACGTCGACGACACCGGCGTTCTCGCCGATGCCGACGAGCAGGGCGTCGTTCTCGGGGGCCTTCTCGCCGAACTGGCGGAGGTGGACCTTGGAGGACTTGTACGAGCAGTGCTCGGACCACATGACGGAGTACATGGCGAGTTCGGCGCCGGTCGGGCGGCGGCCGAGGATCTCCACCACCCGCTCGTACTCGTCCTTCTTCAGGCCCAGCTCGGCCCAGGGCAGCTCGACGTCGGGGGTCGCGGCCGCGTGCTCGACCGTGTCCAGAGGCGTCCGGCTCATGCGTTGACCAGCTTCTTGAGGATCGAGGTGAAGAACGGGAGGCCGTCGGTGCGGCCGGTGCCGATCAGCGGCTCGACGGCGTGCTCGGGGTGCGGCATCAGGCCGACGACGTTGCCCGCCGCGTTGGTGATGCCGGCGATGTCGTTGAGCGAGCCGTTGGGGTTGACGTCGAGGTAGCGGAAGGCGACGCGGCCCTCGGCCTCCAGCTCGTCCAGCGTCCGCCGGTCGGCCACGTAGCGGCCGTCCATGTTCTTCAGCGGGATGTGGATCTCCTGGCCGGCCGTGTAGTCGGTGGTCCAGGAGGTGTCCGTGTTCTCCACCCGCAGCTTCTGGTCGCGGCAGATGAAGTGCAGGTGGTCGTTGCCGAGCATCCCGCCGGGCAGCAGGTGGGCCTCCGTGAGGATCTGGAAGCCGTTGCAGATGCCCAGCACCGGGAGGCCGGCCCTGGCCTGGTCGATGACGGTGTCCATCACCGGCGAGAAGCGCGCGATGGCGCCGGCGCGCAGATAGTCGCCGTAACTGAAACCGCCGCAGAGCACCACGGCGTCGACCTGCTTGAGGTCCTTGTCCTTGTGCCAGAGGGCGACCGGCTCGGCACCGGCGACGCGGATCGCGCGCTGGGTGTCCCGGTCGTCGAGGCTGCCCGGGAAAGTGACGACGCCAATACGAGCGGTCACTTCGCGGCCTCCGCGACTTCCTCGACCCGTACGGTGAAGTCCTCGATCACGGTGTTGGCGAGGAAGGATTCCGCAAGATCGTGGATACGGGCGAGCGCGGCCTCGTCGACCGGCCCGTCAACTTCCAGTTCGAATCGCTTTCCCTGACGGACGTCCGAGATCCCTTCGAAACCCAGTCGCGGCAGTGCGCGCTGCACCGCCTGGCCCTGGGGGTCGAGGATCTCCGGCTTGAGCATGACGTCGACTACGACGCGTGCCACTGGCACTCCCGGTGTGTGGTGCTGAGCAGGTTCCTTCAGACTACCCGCACAAAATTTCTACGCGAGTAGAGTTGTAGGAATCTACGTGAGCGCCGTCACGATTCGGCATCGCGGGGAGACGTCCGGGAAAAGTTCCGGGAAAGATCCCCGTCCATCCGCACATCTCTATTGCGCACCGGACACGCGGACAGATTTAGTCGGGCTTCACAATGCAATGCCGGGCACTGTACAAATGAATTGTCATTAGCAGATACTTTGCCCGATTACAGGCGAACAGCCGACATCTCGACGATGTACCGGCACGTCATCACGGACGTCCGGACGAGAGATGCCGCACGAAGGGACCGATATTCGTGGCGCAGAAGGTCGTGGTCACTCTCTTTGACGACATCGACGGCTCGGAAGCGGCGGAAACGATCGCCTTCGGTCTGGACGGCAAGTCGTACGAGATCGACCTCAATGAAACCAATGCCAGGAAACTGCGTGCGGCCCTCGAGCCCTACGTGGACGCCGGCCGCAAGCGGTCGCGCTCCGGCAAGGCGTACCGGCAGACGGAGGTCGCCCCGGACCCGGCGGCGGTCCGCGCCTGGGCACAGGCGAACCGGATGGACGTCCCCGCGCGCGGACGGATCCCCAAGAAGGTCTACGAGGCGTTCGCCGCGGCGCGGTGAACAGCTCGGCGAGCCGGCCGGGTGACCCGCCTCGACGGCCGGTCACCCGTCCCCCGCGGCAACCGACTTGCGCAGCACCCCCGCTGATCAGCTAGAGTCTGGAGCACGCCGAGGGGCAAGGCCGAAAGGCCCGGCTCCCGGAGTACACGCGGGTGTAGTTCAGTAGCAGAACATCCCCCTTCCAGGGGGAAGGCGCAGTGTGCAATTCCTGTCACCCGCTCTGCATCGCCGTACCGATCACGCTTGTGCATCGGGTAGGCTGGTGCTCGCGCCGATCGGTGAGAGCCGGTCGGAGGCAATGCGGACGTAGCTCAGTTGGTAGAGCGCAACCTTGCCAAGGTTGAGGTCGCGAGTTCGAGCCTCGTCGTCCGCTCCAGATCAAAGGCCCCGGTCATCGACCGGGGCCTTTGTCGTGCGCTCGCTCAAGGCCCGTCTGACATTTGTCATGTCCGGTGATGACAGCCCGCACTGCCGGACCGCCCCTGCCGCCGGGATGCTCGAAGCATGGAAGCGAACGAACACGAACACGTGATTGAGGTCACCGGCCTGCGACGTGTCTACGGGGGCGGGTTCGAAGCGGTCCGCGGGATCGACTTCTCGGTGCGACGCGGAGAGATCTTCGCCCTGCTGGGCACCAACGGCGCCGGCAAGACCTCCACCGTCGAACTGCTGGAAGGACTCGCCGCCCCGGCCGGCGGGCGGGTCCGGGTGCTCGGCCACGACCCGTACACCGACCGCGCCGCCGTGCGGCCCCGCACCGGCGTGATGCTCCAGGAAGGCGGATTCCCCTCCGAGTTGACCGTCACCGAGACCGCCCGGATGTGGGCGGGGTGCGTCAGCGGGGCCCGCCCCGAGCGGGAGGTGCTGGCGCTGGTCGGGCTGGAGTCGAAGACCGGCGTCCGGGTGAAGCAGCTCTCCGGGGGCCAGCGGCGCCGCCTGGACCTGGCGCTCGCGCTGCTCGGCGAGCCCGAGGTGCTCTTCCTCGACGAACCCACCACCGGACTCGACGCCGAAGGCCGCCGGGACACCTGGGAGCTGGTGAGCGCGCTGCGCGACGGCGGTACGACCGTGCTGCTCACCACGCACTACCTGGAGGAGGCCGAGAACCTCGCCGACCGGCTCGCGATCATGCACGAGGGCCGGATCGCCGCCACCGGCACCCCGGCCGAGGTGACCGCGAGCGAGCCGTCCCGGATCACCTTCGAACTGCCCGAGGGCTACTTCGTGGGCGACCTGCCGCCCCTCGCCGGACTGGGTGTGAGCGAGCACACGGTCGACGGCCGGACCGTCCGGCTGCGCACCCGTGAACTGCAGCGGGCGGCCACCGGACTGCTGGTGTGGGCGCAGGGCGCCGGGGTGGAACTGCGCCGGCTGGACGTGCGGTCGGCATCCCTGGAGGAGGCGTTCCTCGGGATCGCCAAGGACGCGTCGGCGGGGACGACGGCTACGAAGGAGTACGCGGCATGAGCACGACCACGACCACACCGGTGAGCCGGATGACCTCCCTCGCCCGCGCCGAACTGACGCTGCTGGGGCGGAGCAAGGGCACGCTCGTCGCCGCGCTGTTCGTGCCGCTGGTGCTGCCGCTGAGCGTGCGGTCGGCGGCCGAGGAGATGGACCTCGCCGAGGCGGGACTGACCCCCGGCGCCGTGGTGCTGCCCGCCGCCGTCGGCTTCTCCCTGCTGTTCGCCGTGTACTCCGCCCTCGTCGGCGTCTTCGTCGTCCGGCGTGAGGAACTCGTCCTCAAGCGGCTGCGCACGGGCGAGCTGCGGGACGCCGAGATCCTCGGCGGTTCCGCGCTGCCGTCCCTCCTCACCGGGCTGGTGCAGTGCCTGGTGCTGACCGTGGCCTGTGCGGTGCTGCTGGACATGTCCGCGCCGTCCGCACCGCATCTGGCCGTCGTCGGCCTGCTGTTGGGGCTCGTGATGTGCGCCGCGCTCGCGGCCGTCACCGCGGGCTTCACCCGGACCGGGGAGAGCGCGCAGGTCACCCCGATGCCGCTGATGATCGTCTCGATGCTCGGCTCCGGCATGTTCGTCCCGCTGGAACTGCTCCCCGACCAGGTGGCCTCCGTCTGCGAACTGCTGCCGCTGACCCCCGTCGTCACCCTGGTGCGCGGCGGCTGGACCGGCGACCTGTCGGCCGCCGAATCCCTGGGCGCCCTCGCGACGGCGGTGGCCTGGACCCTGCTGGCGGTGTTTGCTGTACGGCGGTGGTTCCGCTGGGAGCCGCGACGCTGACGTACGCGAGGGTGGGGAGAGGGCGGGACATGAGCAGGCCGGGCGGCTGGTGGGGGCGCAAGAGCACACCGGCGAAGGTCGAGACGTACACGCGGTGGTCGTTCCACTTCATCTGCCTCAGTGAGATCGCCGCGATCGGACTGTCGTCCTTCGCGCAGGTGGAAGGACGGCTCGCGCTCGTCCTGTCGCTGCTGGTCACGGCGCATGCCGCGCTGGGCATGGTGGTCGTCTCCCGGTCCCTGGACTGGACCCGCGGACGGCGTCCCCAGCCCCTGCGGCTGCTGTGGGCGCTCGGCGTCCTGACCGCGGCGCTCGCGGTCGCCGCCCTCGGCGTCGCGGAACACGGACCGTCGGGTGACGGCGTCGACGCCGCCGCGGGCTCGGTCTTCGGGGGCGTGCTCTGCTTCGGCACGGGCGTCATCGCGCTCGGGGTGCGCGACCGGCGGCGCGTCCTCGCCGTCGTCGGCGGGTTCGGGGCCGGATCGGGCCTCGTGGCCTGGCCGCTGGGCGTACCCGCTCCCGTCGCGTTCGGAACGGCCGCGATCGTGCTGGCCGGGGCGGGCTTCATCGCCTTCACCGCGGTCTTCTCCGTCTGGCTGCTCAACGCCGTCTACGCGCTCGACGAGGCGCGCGAGACCCGGGCCCGGCTCGCGGTCGCCGAGGAGCGGCTGCGGTTCGGACGGGACCTGCACGACGTGATGGGGAGGAACCTCGCCGTGATCGCGCTCAAGAGCGAGCTGGCCGTCCAGCTCGCGCGGCGCGAGCGCCCCGAGGCGGTGGAGCAGATGATCGAGGTGCAGCGCATCGCCCAGGAGTCCCAGCGGGAGGTGCGCGACGTGGTGCGCGGCTACCGGGAGATCGACCTGGAGACCGAACTCAGCGGTGCGCGGGGAGTGCTGAGGGCGGCCGGGATCGACTGCGAGGTGAGCGGTGAGACGGGCGGGCTGCCCGGTGAAGTGCAGTCGGCCCTCGGCTGGGTCGTGCGGGAGGCGACCACCAACGTGCTGCGGCACGGGGACGCGAGGAAGTGCACCGTGTCGGTGCGGATGCCTGAGGGGCGTGTGGTGTTGACGGTGCAGAACGACGGGGCGGCGGCTCCGTCCGGGTCGCCCGGCGTGGGCGGCTCGGGTCTGGCGGGGCTGCGGGAGCGGCTGTCGGCGGTGGGCGGCACGCTGACCGCCGGAGGCATCGGCAAGGGCGCGTTCCGGCTGGTCGCGGAGGTGCCCCTGAGTACTGAGGCCGCGTTGGAGGTCGCGTCGTGACGGACGTCGTCCGCGTACTGCTCGCCGACGACGAGCATCTGATCCGGGGCGCGCTGGCCGCCCTGCTCTCCCTGGAGGACGACCTCCTCGTGGTCGCCGAGGCGGCCTCCGGGCCGGAGGCGCTGGCGATGGCGCGGGCGCACGCCCCCGACGTCGCCGTACTGGATCTGCAGATGCCCGGCGCGGACGGTGTGAAGGTCGCCACATCCCTGCGGGCGGAGCTGCCCGGCTGCCGGGTGCTGATCGTGACCGGTCACGGGCGGCCCGGGCATCTGAAGCGGGCGCTCGCGGCGGGTGTGCGGGGGTTCGTCCCCAAGACCGTCAGCGCCCAGCGGCTCGCGGAGCTCATCCGTACGGTGCACGCGGGAAACCGTTACGTCGACCCCGAGTTGGCCGCCGACGCGATCGCCGCCGGTGACTCCCCGCTGACCGCGCGCGAGGCCGAGGTGCTGGAACTCGCGGCGGACGGGGCGCCCGTGGCGGAGATCGCGGAGCGGGCCGCGCTGTCCCAGGGGACCGTGCGGAACTACCTCTCCTCGGCCGTCTCGAAGCTCGGCGCGGAGAATCGTCATGCGGCGGTCCGTCTCGCACGGGAGCGGGGTTGGGTATAGTGGGTGTCGCGCCACGGCGCATGCGAACGTAGCTCAGTTGGTAGAGCGCAACCTTGCCAAGGTTGAGGTCGCGAGTTCGAACCTCGTCGTTCGCTCCATGTGAAGGCCCCGGTCGGTCGACCGGGGCCTTCGTCGTGCGCTCAGCTCCAGGTGGTGCCGGTCAGGCGCTCGTACGCCTCCACGTACTTGGCGCGGGTCGCGTCCACGATGCGCTCCGGCAGCGGCGGCGGGGGCTGCTCGCTCCTGCGGTCCCAGCCCGACTCGGCGGAGGTCAGCCAGTCCCGCACGAACTGCTTGTCGTACGACGGCTGCGCGCGGCCCGGCTCCCACTGCTCGGCCGGCCAGAAGCGGGAGGAGTCCGGGGTGAGCACCTCGTCGGCGATGACCAGGCTGTCGCCGTCGAAGCCGAACTCGAACTTGGTGTCCGCGAGGATGATGCCCCGGTCGCGGGCGATGTCCCGGGCGCGGGAGTAGGCGGCGAGGGTCGCCTGGCGCAGCTGGGCGGCGGTCTCCGCGCCGACCTGACGGGCGACCTCCTCGTAGGAGACGTTCTCGTCGTGCTCGCCGACGGCGGCCTTGGTGGCCGGGGTGAAGATCGGGGCGGGCAGTTCGGAGCCGTCCACCAGGCCCTCGGGGAGGGCGAGGCCGCAGACCGTACGGGACTCGTCGTACTCGACCAGGCCCGAGCCGGTGAGGTAACCGCGGGCCACGCACTCCACCGGGACCATGTTCAGGGACTTGCAGACCAGGGTGCGGCCGGCCCAGTCGGCGGGGGCGCCGTCCGGGAGCTCGGTGCTCAGGACGTGGTGAGGGAGCAGGTCGGCGAGCTGGTCGAACCACCACAGGGAGAGCTGGGTGAGGACCCGGCCCTTGTCGGGGATCTCGGTCGGCAGCACCCAGTCGTAGGCGGAGATGCGGTCACTGGCGACCATCACGAGGTCGCCCGCCTCGCTCCGGTACAGCTCGCGCACCTTGCCGGTGTGCAGATGCACCAGACCCGGAACCTGGATCGGCTCGGGCTTTTCGACGAATCCGGACACGGTTTCTCCTTGTGGTTCTTTCCAAGTGACTCGATTCTCCCGTATGGGGCGAACGGTCGCGGCCCGGGGTCAGTCGCGTTTGCAGATGCGGTCCAGGAGGTTGGCGGTGGCGCGCTGGACGCGGGGGTCGACGTGGCCGGGGCGGTCCAGGGCCGGTGACCAGGCGAAGGTGCCGGAGGCGAAGACCCAGGCGCCGGAGGGGGCCCGGTAGAGGGACGTCTCCTGGTGCCGGCGGACGCCCCGGCGGTCGGTGTACGGGGAGTGGGCGAGCAGCACGCGCTCCTCGTGCTCGGGCAGCGGGGCGCGCGGGTAGTAGCGGTCGGCCTCGGCCGCGACCATGCCCTCGATGCCGTCGCCCTCCTGCGCGCCGGTCGCCTCCCACATCCAGTGGCCGGCGTTGCGGACGATCAGCGGATGCGGCTCCGGGACGGGTCCTGCGTACTGGATGCCGAGCAGCTGCTGCTCGGCGCGGTCCTGCTCCCGCCACAGGGTCGGTTTGCCCGGGCCCTGGCGTTTGCGGCAGGTCAGCAGGCGGGCGGGGCCGGACGGGGAGGGAGCGAGCTCCACCTGCCAGTACATGGTGTTGGCGGAGAGGAAGACGAGGGACGTGCCGTGCTCACGGGCGTGCTCCACGGCGGTGCGCATGGGGGCCGACCAGTACTCGTCGTGGCCGGGGAAGATCAGGCCCCGGTAGCGGGCGGGGTCGATCCGGCCGGCGTGCAGGTCGCGGGCGTCGGCGTAGGCGAGGTCGTAGCCGTAGCGTTCGGCCCAGCGGATGACGTCGTAGGCGTGGCCGACGTGCAGCGGGAGGCCGGCGCCCGCGTACGGGCGGTCGAAGGAGACGGTGGTGGCGGCGTCGGCCTCGCCGAGCAGCCGTCCCTCCTCGTCCCAGGCGTGGTAGAGGCTCGCGCCGGTGCGGCCGTCCTCCGGGTAGAGGTTGTACGCCTGCCAGGTGACGTCGGGCAGGACCAGGAGGAGGTCGGCGGGGCGGTTGTCGCGGACGGTGAACGGGATGTGCGAGCGGTAGCCGTCGGCGGTGGTGAGGACGGCGACGTACGCGCCGACGCTCCAGTACGACGGGACCGGCAGCCGCCAGGACAGCCACCAGTGGTGGCAGGAGACGGTGCGGTCGGCGGTGAGGGGTGCCGGCTGCACGATGCCGGAGAGACGGGGGCTGGAGGTGATCTTGGTGGCGCCGTGGCCGCTGTAGTGGCCGATGCGGTAGACGTCGACGTCGAACGGCTGGGGCGGGTCGACGGTGATGTGGAAGTCGATGGACTCGCCGGGGGCGACCGCGCCGGTGGAGGCGAAGCCCTTGATCTGGCGGTGCACGTCGTCGGCGGCGCGGGGCCCGACGGAGTCGGAGGAGGTGCGGGGGGCGGGGATCCTCTGGCCGCCCTGTTTCGGGAGGCGGGCGGCGGCCCGTTCCGTGTCCGTGTACGGCTCCGGGTCCACGTACCAGGGGACGACCTGGCCGCTGTCGCCGAAGTACGTCTCGCTGCCGCGCAGCCACGGGAGGGGGCCCTGTCCGAAGGGGTCGTTCACGGCGTGCGCCAGTGCTCCCGATTCCCAGCGGCGGATCTGCTCCGAACCCATGATCGCTCCCCTCCCTGGTGTTATGTGGTTGTCGTATGTCGCGCGCTCTTGCCAGTGGGCGCGAACGGTCCAAGCACATCACATTGCGCACGCCTTCCGTCACCGTTCGTCTTGAATCGACCGAAAACGGAAGGGCGAGCTCCGGGGCTCCGGGGGAGGCGGGGCGTCGGCTCAAACGAGCCGCACGGGCTTCTCGGGGCGTATGCCCTGCCGGGTCAGCCACAGCCGGAGGGCGGAGGGATCACCGTCCTCGATGAGGGCCAGGACCTGGGAGGAGAGGTCGGTGGCCCGTGCGCCGCCGAGGAGAAGCGTGGGGCCGTCGAGCCAGTCGAGGCCGGGGGTGGCACCCGCGGTGTCCATCGCGGCGCAGCAGACCATCGCCGCGATGTGATCGGCGAGCAGCTCACGTGCGGTGCGCGGGGGCTGGAGCGGGAAGAGGGGGAGCGCCTGGTCGTCCCGGAGGGGAACGGTGTCCGCGCCGGCCGCGGAGAATCCCGCCGCCCCCTCCCGGGCCAGCTCGGCACTCAGCCGGACGGCGAGAGCGGCACTGCGGGGGGTGGCACCGGCCAGGTCCTCGTCGTCGAGGTCGGGAGCCGAAGACGGGCCGAGACCCGTGACCGGCTCGGCGGGCCGGGCGGAGGACGCGGCCGGGGCGGGCTCAGCAGGCGAGCCGGGCTCCGTGGAGGAGCCCGGATCCGTCGGCGGGACGGGTTCCGCGGACGAGGCACGGTCCGTGAACGGGGTGGCGGAGTCGCCGGACGGGTGGGACTCGGACGAGGCGGGATCCCCGGGTGAGGCGGGCACCTTGGGCGGGGCGGGCCTTGTGGGCCGGGCGGCGGCCGTCGACGGGGCAGGTTCCGCGGACGGGCCCGGATCCGTCGGCGGGACGGGTTCCGCGGGCGGGGCGGGCTCCGTGGACGGGCCGCGGTCCATGGGTGAGGTGGGCGCCGTGAGGGGGCCGGGGTCCGTAGGGCGGGTGGGTGGGGTGGTCAGGTGGGTCAGGACTCGGGCGAGGGTGGGGCCGTCGGGGGCCGAGGGCTCGTCGAGGGCGGGCGGGACGTGGAGGGCGGCCAGGACGCGGTGGAGGCGGGCGGCGTCGGTGCGCCACTTGCGGTCGACGACCTCCTCCGGATAGTCATCCCAGTGGACCGGGGACCAGTCCGGGCCGGTTTCCGCGGGCCCGCCGTGGAAGAGACGGGCGGCGAGGAGCGAGGCGGCCTCGTCCACCGTGCCGGGCTCTTCCAGCAGGTCACAGGCCGGACGCTCACCGAGACGGGAGGCGAAGCCCTCCGCCAGCCGGTCCCGGCGGGACAGCTCGGTCAGCGCCGCCACCACCCCGGCGTTGAGCCGCGAGGGCCAGCGGCCCATCCGCCAGGCCGGCAGCGCCACCCGGGTGAGCAGCCGGTCCCAGCCCGCGTACGCCAGCCCCACCTGCTCCTGGGCGACGATCCGCAGCCCGTAGTCCACGGCCTGCGCACGCTCGGCCGCCGCCGCGGCGACCCCGCGCTCCATCTCGGCGGCATGCCCCCGGCAGCCGCGCAGCAGCAGACGGGCGACCCGGCCGACGCCGGCGAGCACCCCGCGGACCACCGGCCCCCGGCGGGGCGCCGAGGACACGGCCACCGCGGCGTCCAGCCCCCGTACGAAGCGCCGGGCGGCGGCTATGTCCGGGTGCGCCGACGGTCCCGTACCGGCGACGACCGGGGCGAGGACCGCGCGCAGCTCGCCCACCCGCATCCACCACAGGAACGGGGAGCCGATCACCAGCACGGGCGCGGCGGCGGCCCTGGCCCGGGCGGGCTGCCCCGCACCGGCTATGTCACCGTGCTCCTCGGCGGGCGGGGGTCCGTGGGCCGGGTGGGTGCGGTCCTCCAGCCAGCTGTCGCAGTCCGGGGTGAGCGCTATCGCGGAGGGGGCGGGGACGTCGAGCCGGTCGGCGAGGTCGCGCACCATCCGGTACAGGTCCGGGGCCGCGTCCTCGGCGATCGGGACCGTGGGGCTCATGGCGGGCCGGGCCCGCCCGACGACCAGGGCGACACCGGCGGCGACGAGCAGGACCAGCACCGCGACCGGTGTGAGGAGCCGGCGGGCGAGGTCCCAGCCGCCGCCCGGCAGATGGCCGGTGGACCCGCCGACGAGCAGGATCACGGCGACGGCGGCCGGCAGCAGCGCGACGGCCAGCGCCCGGCTCCGGACGCGCAGCACGGCCAGCGCGTGCGACCGCGCGCTCCGCGCGGTCGTCTCCGCTCCCGCTCCGCTTCCGCTCATGGCCCGTCCTCACCCCCTCCCGGCGGTCCTGAATGCTGTCTCGGCGTTGCCCACTCCCCCACTGTGGCACCCGTCACCGACATCGCAATGCCGATGGGGCCAAGTGCCGGAACGCTTGCGCGGCACCATAGTTGGGGCCCCGGTTCTCGTCAGCCGGATGGCGCATCGCTCACCCGATGGAATGGCTTTGGGGAAAGGTGGATGACGGACGGCAAGGGTCAGGCCCCGGATCCTGAGACGGATCCGGGGCCTGCGGGGTTCATCGGCGTCGAGCGCCCGGCTTACGCCTCCCGCGCCGCCTTCGCCGCGATGTCCGTACGGTGCCGGGAACCGTCGAGGCCGATGCGGGACACCGCACGGTAGGCGCGGTCGCGGGCCTCGGTGAGGTCCTTGCCGGTCGCCGTGACGGACAGCACGCGCCCGCCCGCGCTGACGACCGCGTCACCGTCCCGCTTCGTCCCCGCGTGCAGCACGTACGCGTGCGGGGCGTCCTGGGCGGCGACCTCGTCCAGGCCGGTGATCGGGTCGCCGGTGCGCGGGGTACCGGGGTAGTTGTGCGAGGCGACGACCACGGTGACCGCGGCCTCGTCGCTCCAGCGCGTCGGCTCCAGGTGGGCGAGGTTGCCGGTGGCGGCGGCCATCAGCACGCCGCCCAGCGGGGTCTTCAGCCGGGCCAGGACCACCTGGGTCTCGGGGTCGCCGAAACGGGCGTTGAACTCGATCACGCGGACACCGCGCGAGGTGATCGCCAGACCGGCGTAGAGCAGCCCGGAGAACGGGGTGCCACGGCGCCGCATCTCGTCCACGGTCGGCTGGAGAACCGTCTCCATGACCTCGTCGACCAGCTTCGGGTCGGCCCACGGCAGCGGGGAGTACGCCCCCATGCCGCCGGTGTTCGGACCCTCGTCGCCATCCAGCGCGCGCTTGAAGTCCTGGGCGGGCTGGAGCGGTACGACCGTCTCGCCGTCGGTGATCGCGAAGAGGGACACCTCGGGGCCGTCGAGGAACTCCTCGATCACCACGCGCTCACAGGCGCCGGCGTGCGCGCGGGCCGCCTCGACGTCGTCGGTGACGACGACGCCCTTGCCGGCCGCGAGCCCGTCGTCCTTGACGACGTACGGGGCGCCGAACGCGCTGAGGGCCGCGTCGACCTCCTCGGGCGTCGTGCAGACGTAACTGCGGGCGGTGGGCACGCCGGCCCCCGCCATGACGTCCTTCGCGAAGGCCTTGGAGCCTTCGAGCCGCGCGGCCTCCTTGGAGGGGCCGAAGACCGGGATGCCCGCGTCGCGCACGGCGTCGGCGACACCGGCGACGAGGGGCGCCTCCGGGCCGACCACCACGAGGTCCGCACCGAGCCGCGCGGCCAGCGCGGACACGGCCGCGCCGTCGAGGGCGTCGACCTGGTGCAGCTCGGCGACCCCGGCGATGCCGGCGTTGCCGGGGGCGCAGTGCAGCGCCGTGACGTCGGGGTCGAGGGACAGGGAGTGGCACAGGGCGTGTTCGCGGGCGCCGCTGCCGATGACGAGGACCTTCACGGGGTCAGCCTAACGGGAGACGGCGGGTTCGTTTTGTGCGGGCTTCCGAAGGGGTGAGCGGACGCCGTTCGTACGTTCCTCCGAACGCCTAGTCGTTCGTGACCTCCTCGACGACCGTCGCGCCCAGCTCGCGGACGAGCAGGTCCTTCCCGGAGAGGGCGGACTCGTCCAGGTCGGGGTCGTCGTCCTCGGGAACGTCGTCCTCGGGCGAGACGGGCGGCGGCTCGGGGGCGGACGGGCGGGGCGCCGGGGCCGGCGCGGGCGGCGGGGTGCTCGCCGGCTGCGCGGGCGCGGCGGCCGGGGCGCCCGCCTGGGGAGCGGAGGGCCGCTGACCGCCACCGCCGTAGCCTCCGTTACGGCCACCGGCGGGTGGCCCGGCCGGCGCCATGGCCGGGGCCGGAGCCGTCATGCCCCCGCCACCGCCACCGCCGGACGGGTCGACGACCGCCTCGATCTTCCACTGCACGTTGAACTGCTCGGCCAGCGCCTGACGCAGTACGTCCTCGCTGCCGCTGCTGAGGAAGTTGTCCCGCGCGCCGGCGTTCACGAAGCCGATCTGGAGGATCGTGCCGTCGAAGCCGGTCACCTGGGCGTTCTGACTGAGCAGGATCCAGGTGAAGCGACGACGGTTCTTGACCGTCTCCAGGATGTTCGGCCAGAGCATGCGGGGGTCGAGCCCACCGCCACCACCGCCCGAGGGCACGGGCGCGGGGGCCGCCTGGGGGGCGGCAGGCGTGGGCGCGGGGGCACCGGCCGGAGCCGGGACCGAGGACTGGGTCCCGCCCGCCGGAGCGGCCGTGGGCCAGCCGCCCGGCCGACGGCCGCCTCCGCCGGCGGAGGCGGCGGTGGGCCAGGCACCGGGGGCGCTGGGCGCGGGCGGAGCCTCGGACGGCACCGGGGCGGCGGGTGCCGGGGGCTGCTGAACCTGCGGGACGGGAGGAGCGGGCGCGGGAGCGGGAGCGGGCGGCGCCGGAACAGGGGCCGGACCGGGCCCTCGTACCGCCGCCCGGGCGGCGGCGGGACCGCCCCCCGGCTCGACGAAGCCCTGCCCCGGCGCTCCTCCGTGGGCCTCCGGCCCGGGAACGTACGCCATGGCGGGCATACCGGCACCGGCGCCGCCCGCGGAGAAGTTCACCCCGCGCTCGATCCGGTCCAGCCGGGCCATGACCGAGCGCTCGTCGCCGTAGGCGGCGGGCAGCAGTACGCGCGCGCAGATCAGCTCGAGCTGGAGGCGCGGCGAGTTGGCGCCGCGCATCTCGGTGAGCCCCTCGTTGACGAGGTCGGCGGCGCGGCTCAGCTCGGCGGCCCCGAAGGTGCCGGCCTGTGCCTGCATCCGCTCGATCACGTCGGCGGGGGCGTCGATCAGCCCCTTCTCCGCGGCGTCGGGCACGGCGGCGAGGATGACGAGGTCCCGCAGCCGCTCCAGCAGATCGGCGACGAACCGCCGCGGATCGTTGCCCCCCTCGATCACCCGGTCGACGACCTCGAAGGCGGCGGCCCCGTCACCGGTCGCGAAGGCCTCGACGACGGAGTCGAGCAGCGAGCCGTCCGTGTACCCCAGCAGGGAGGTGGCCATGGCGTACGTCACACCGTCCTCACCCGCGCCGGCGAGGAGCTGGTCCATGACGGACATCGAGTCACGCACGGACCCGGCGCCGGCCCGCACCACGAGCGGCAGCACGCCCTCGTCGACGGGGATGTCCTCCTTGCCGCACACCTCGCCGAGGTAGTCCCGCAGGGTGCCGGGCGGCACCAGCCGGAACGGGTAGTGGTGCGTACGCGACCGGATGGTCCCGAGGACCTTCTCGGGCTCGGTGGTGGCGAAGATGAACTTCAGATGCTCCGGCGGCTCCTCGACGACCTTGAGCAGAGCGTTGAAGCCCTGCTGGGTGACCATGTGGGCCTCGTCGATGATGTAGATCTTGTAGCGGCTGCCCGCGGGCCCGAAGAACGCCTTCTCACGCAGGTCACGGGCGTCGTCCACACCACCGTGGGAAGCGGCGTCGATCTCGATGACGTCGATCGAACCCGGCCCGTTGCGCGCGAGGTCCCGGCAGGACTGGCACTCCCCGCACGGCGTCGGGGTCGGGCCCTGCTCGCAGTTCAGGCACCGCGCCAGGATCCGCGCGCTGGTCGTCTTGCCGCATCCGCGCGGACCGCTGAACAGGTACGCGTGATTGACCCGGTTGTTCCGCAGCGCCTGCTGCAGCGGGTCGGTGACATGCTCCTGCCCGATGACCTCGGCGAAGGACTCCGGGCGGTAGCGGCGGTAGAGCGCGAGAGACGACACGCATACGAGGTTATAGGCGCCCACCGACAACCGGCCCCGGCGCCGGAAACACAAGCGCCCCCCACGCACCCGCCAGAGCCGACCTACCCTTGCTGCCTTCCGGCCCTGGGGGAGTTCAGTCAGATAGCGCCGCGTGAGGGGCTATGCCAGAGGCTACCCCATGTCGCGGGCGGAGAACGAGTTCGCGAGCACTCCTCTCGGTCATGTAATGTTCCCACCGGAGGATTCGCCTAGAGGCCTAGGGCGCACGCTTGGAAAGCGTGTTGGGGGCAACCCCTCACGAGTTCGAATCTCGTATCCTCCGCCAGTGCCTCACCGGGCACGTTGTCGAAGGGCCCCACCGCTTGCGGTGGGGCCCTTCGACGTTGTCCGTCTCGGTTTCCGTCCCCGTCGGGTTCTCCGTCGGGTGTGGAGCCCGGGCACCTCTCCCTGCCTCGGGCCGAGGGCCGGTGCGACGGCCCCTTGGGCGCGGCCGCGGGCCTGCAGGCCGCGCAGACGCCGGACCTCCTCCGCCCACAGAGGTGGTGACGGAGCTCCCGGCTCAGTGGTCTCAAGACGGGTGAGGGCCTTCCGGCCCGGTGTGGAGCGCCACATCCGCACCGGCGACCGGAAAGGCCCTCGTGCCGCACCGCCGACCGGGATCCGGGGGCGCCGTCCCCTGTGCGGCGCCCCCGGCCGGGTGTCGCTACGGCAGCTGCTTCTCGTAGCTCCTGTCCTCGTCGGAGTCGTAGACCAGCTTGCCGTCGGCGTCATAACCCTTGATCCGCGGGGCCGCGGTGACCTGCTGGTTCAGCACGCCGGAGGCGACGAACCAGCCGTGGTCCAGGGCGGCCCGGCTGGTGGCGCCGCCGTAGGAGACGGTCACCCGGGCCACCGACGGCTCGACGGTGCCGATGGCGCCCCATCGGAACGGCAGCTTCCAGTTGCCGCGGTCGATGACCGACTGCTGGTAGAGCTTGCCTCCGTTGCTGTCGGCCATCACCGGGCCGGCGCCCGGCACGTCGTCGGAGCCCACGCTGGTGTTGAGGCCGCTCGCCTCACCGTTCTTCACGTTGCAGATCAGTCGGGTCTGCTTCGGCTGCTCCTTCACCGCGACGACGTACATGCCGTCACCGGGCGCGTTGGAGTCACCGGTGCTGTTCATCGCCAGGATGATCCGGTACTCCTCGGCCGCTCCCAGATCCGCGCGGAAGCCGGACGGGCCGCCTGTGCGCGCCCGGTCGTACGCGAGGCACTTCTTCAGCCCGTCGGTGGCCTCCTCGAAGGTGATCCCGTCGAGGAGCTGGTCCTCCGTGGCCGGCCGCGCGGGCCCCGCCGACGCCGCGGACGGCGTCGGCGACGTCGTCGACGTCCGCGGTGGGGCGCTGGCCTTCGGTGCCGACGCCACCGCGGGTCCGCCCGCGTCCCCGTCGGCCAGCGCGTACGCCCCCGCGGGCAGCGCCGCCAGCGTCACCAGGGCCGCCCCGGCCGCCGCCGCCCGGCGCCGCCGCTCGATCGCGCCCCGGCGGCGGATCGCCGGATACGGCACCGGCGCGGGCCGGACGGTGTACGCGTCCTCGGTGAGCAGCTCGCGCAGTTGCTCCTCGAAGTCCCCGCCGGTCCCCGTCCCCTGCTGCTTCTGTTCCTCGTTCACCTGCTGCCTCCCTGCCCGGACGGCACTCGGCTGCGGACGGGTCCGTCCATGACCTGTGCGAGCCCCGGATGTGTACGCAACTTCGCCAGCGCCTTGGACGCCTGGCTCTTGACCGTGCCGGGCGAGCAGCCGAGCATCTCGGCGACCTCGGCCTCGGGCAGGTCCTCCCAGTAGCGCATGACGATCACCGCCCGCTGCTTCGGCGGCAGCGCGGCCAGCGCCGTGAGCAGGGCGCTGCGCTCGTCGGCCCACGAGACGGCCTCGTCGCGCCCGGCCGTCTCCGGCGGCGCCGCGGTCAGCGCCTCCGTCACCCGCCGCTTGCGGAACCGGTCGCTGTTGCAGCTGACCAGCATCCGCCGGACGTACGCCTCCGGACGGTCGCTGCGCGAGACGCGCCGCCATGAGCGGTACGCCTTGGCCAGCGCCGTCTGGGTCAGGTCCTCGGCGTGGTGCACGTCGCCCGTGAGCAGATACGCGGTCCGTACGAGACGGGACCACCGCGCTCTGACGAATTCCTGGAACTCGGCCTCTTGTCTGGCCTGCATCAAGCACCCTCCCTCGCCCTCCAGACCACCGTTCCGGCGGATTCGGTTGCCCGGGATCCGGCGCCTCGTCGGTCAGGTGGGCGGGGCCGCCGTCAGCCGTCGGCGGGGGCCGGGGTGTCCGGCGTCAAGGGGAGGCTCCGCCCGCTCACGGGTTCGGATCCCGTGTCCTCCGCCGGTGCCTCACCGGGCACGACGTCGAAGGGGCCCCCCCCAAACCCAGGGGGCCCAAGACCCACGGGGTGAACCGGCGGCCACGAGCCCCCGCCAGTCCCAAAACACGGTA